>NZ_JAMPTM010000063.1 GCF_025403375.1 Frankia gtarii | reverse complement strand
GTGGATGGATTCGGGTTGGCGGGGGGATTCGGGTCGTTGAGGGGGGTGATGCCCGTCAGCTGTCCGGGTGCGCCCGACCAGCCCCGGATCGACCAGCCGGTCGCTGGTCCGGAGGGACCGTGCGTGGTCTCTTGCCGCGGTGGGAAGCCGGTCGGCGCGGACGAATGCGCAGAGGAGGCGATCTGCTGCTCCGATGACGGCGACGGCTGGGCCGGCGTGGTCGGCTCCGGCATGGTCGACTCAGGCATGGTCGACTCAGGCATCGACGGCTCCGGCGTGGTCGGCTCCGGCGTTGACGCCGCGGAGGTCGACCAGGCCGGGCCCGGGTCCGGATCGGCACTGGAGGCCGCGATGTGGTCGAACGAGAACGCATAGGTGCGCGGGCCGCCGAACAGGGGATCGTCGCTCGGGGGCGTCCACCCGTCGTAGCTGACGTAACGACCGCGCAGGTTCTGACCTCCCGCCGACGCTGGATCCGGCAGATGGTCCGCCGCGCCGGCGGGAGCGACCCCGCCGTCCCCCGTGGGATCGGATGGGCTGCCCGCGGACCCGGTCGGTGCTTCCGGCGGGGCGGGGCGGTCCGGTCGGCCGCGCCGCGGAGTGCCCGACCCCGCACGCTTCTCGTATCCCCCGCCACCCAATTCAGTCATCTCGGTCAGAATAGCTAGCTCGCTGGAGGGCGCCAGTCCGCGCTCGGGCACCGCCGCGCCGGTCTACCCGCCGACGTCCGTCCGATACGCCGATCATCCAGCGAGGTTCCGACTGGCCGGGCGGGTCGGGCACGCGTGGTGCGGGGGTGCAGTCCAGCGGCGGTGGCCGGTTGGGCCGCTCGGCGGTCCACTCCGATCGCCTGGTAACCTCAAAGACTGCTGCGCGTGACACGTCCCGTCTGCGCGCTCACCATTCTTGACGAGATCCGCCCGAGACCCTTTGGAGTTCCCGGGCGGGATCGTCCGAACGAGAAGGCAGACCTGTGCGCACGTACCAGCCCAAGCCCGCGGATGTCCAGCGTGTGTGGCACGTCATCGATGCCACCGACGTGGTGCTCGGTCGGCTGGCGACCCAGGCCGCCGCGTTGCTGCGCGGCAAGCACAAGCCGTACTTTGCTCCGCATATCGACACCGGCGACTTCGTCATCGTCGTCAACGCCGGCAAGGTCGCGCTGAGTGGAAACAAGCGCCAGCAGGCCCAGTACCACCGGCACTCGGGTTTCCCGGGCGGTCTGCGCAGCACCTCGTACGGCGAGCTGCTCGACACGCGGCCGCAGATCATCATCGAGAAGGCCATCAAGGGCATGCTGCCGAAGAGCAAGCTCGGCCGCGCCCAGGGCACCAAGCTGAAGGTCTACGCGGGGTCGACGCACCCGCACGACGCTCAGCAGCCCACTCCGTTCGAGATCATCCAGGTCGCGCAGTAACCGCTGACCTCCTCCAGCCGGTCAGCGGGCGGTGTTGATCCGCCCCGGGCGCCGGCTACGGGAACCACGCATCAACCGAGGAAGGAACGCGACGTGGCTGTCGTGACCGACGTACAGGGCAATCCCCGCGCGACCGGGCGGCGCAAGGAGGCGGTCGTCCGAGTGCGCCTGCTTCCGGGCTCCGGAAAGTGGACGCTCAACGGGCGGACGCTGGAGGAGTACTTCCCGAACAAGGTGCACCAGCAGCTCGTCAACGAGCCGCTGAAGGCGCTGGACAAGGCCGAGTCCTACGACATCGTCGCCCGGCTGCACGGCGGCGGTGTGTCGGGCCAGGCCGGCGCACTTCGACTCGCCGTCGCCCGCGCGCTGACGCTGGCGGAGGAGGAGTCACGGCCTACTCTCAAGAAGGCCGGCTTCTTGACCCGAGACGCTCGGGTCAAGGAGCGCAAGAAGTACGGGCTGAAGAAGGCCCGCAAGGCTCCGCAGTACAGCAAGCGCTGATCTTGCGTCCCCCTCGTCGGCGCGCCCCCACGGTGGGCGCGCCTGCGGAGGGGGCGGGCGCCGCCGGTGCGTGCCTCGGTCTCCGCCTGAACCTTCGACTTCATGGGGGACCTCAGTGACGAGGCTCTTCGGCACCGACGGTGTACGAGGCGTGGCGAACGTCGACCTCACGGCTGAGCAGGTGCTGTCGTTGGCCGCTGCCGCCGTGGAAACGCTGGGCACGCCGGGCCGGTCCACCGGGCCGGCGCGGCACCGGCCGCTCGTCGTCGTCGGTCGGGACACCCGTCCATCCGGGGAGTTCCTTGAGGCTGCGGTCGTCGCCGGCCTGGCCGCCTCGGGTGCCGACGTCGCCCGCATCGGTGTGGCGCCGACCCCGGCCGTGGCGCACGCGGTCGCCGCCAGCGGCGCCACCTTCGGCGTGATGCTTTCCGCCAGCCACAATCCCATGCCGGACAACGGCATCAAGCTGTTCGCCGCCGGTGGGCTCAAACTCCCCGACGAGGTTGAGGACGCCATCGAGCGGCGAATGGCGCAACCGCCCGGGCCTCGACCCATCGGCGCCGACGTCGGGCGCGTCCGGGACGAGCCGGGACTTCTCGACCGCTACGCGGACCACCTGCTTGCGGCCCTTCCAGGGCGGCTCGACGGCCTGCGGGTCGTCGTCGACTGCGCCCAGGGCGCCGCCTCCGCGCTCGCGCCGCGGGTGCTGCGCGCCGCCGGTGCGGACGTGGTCGCGCTGCACGCCGACGGCGACGGCGTGGCGATCAATGACGGTTGCGGCGCCACCCATCTGGACAGCCTGCGCGCGGCGGTCGTCGAACAGGGCGCCGACGTCGGCATCGCCCACGACGGCGACGCAGACCGCTGCCTCGCGGTGGACGCCGCCGGCGACATCGTCGACGGCGACCAGATCCTCGCCATCTGCGCGCTCGCCATGGCTGAGCGCGGCGAGCTGGCCGACGACACGGTCGTCGTCACCGTGATGTCGAACCTGGGCTTCCGGCACGCGATGCGTGAGGCCGGGATCACCGTCGTGACCACGCCCGTCGGTGACCGGTACGTGCTGGCCGCGATGCGCGCCGGCGGCTATGTGCTCGGCGGCGAGCAGAGCGGGCACGTTGTCTTCCTCGATCACGCCACCACCGGCGACGGGCTGCTGACTGCGCTGCGGCTGCTCGGTCGGGTCGCCGAGACCGGTCAGCCCCTCGGCGAGCTCGCCAAGGCCATGACCCGGCTGCCACAGGTGCTCGTCAACGTGCGTGGTGTTGACCGGACCCGGGCGGGCGCCTCGCCCGAGCTGCTGGCCGCCGTCGCCGCCGCCGAGGCCGAGCTCGGTGACGGCGGCAGGGTGCTGCTGCGGCCCTCCGGCACCGAGCCGCTGGTCCGGGTGATGGTCGAGGCGGAGACCGACGCCGTGGCTCGGGACACCGCCCACCGCCTCGCGGCTGTCGTTCGCGCCGCGCTGCCAGCCCCCCGCTGAACCCGCCCGCGTCAATCTGCGGGCGAGGCCACGCCAGGACAACTTGCGGTCCGTTCGGCCGGGCACGTCCGCGGGCCATGGGAACCTGCGTACGCTGAGGCGCATGTGCGGGATCATCGGGTACGTCGGTGACCAGTCGGCCCTGGACGTCGCGTTGAACGGCCTGCGTCGCCTCGAGTATCGCGGCTATGACTCCTCCGGCATCGCGGTCGTCGGTGCCGGGGCGCTGCGGATAGCGCGGCGGGCCGGCAAGCTCGCCAATCTGGAGAAGTTGCTGTCCGAGGGCTCGGAGACGGACCCGATGCCCGGGACGACCGGGATGGGGCACACCCGGTGGGCTACCCACGGCGGCCCGACCGACGCCAACGCCCACCCTCACACCGACTGCACCGGCGCGATCGCCGTCATCCACAACGGCATCATCGAAAACTTCGCCGCGCTGCGCGCCGAGCTGGAGGCGATCGGGCACGAGCTCGCGAGCGAGACCGACACCGAGGTCGTCGCCCATCTGCTGGAGGTCGAGCTGGGCAACGTCGCCGCCGGGCCGGCGGCGACGGTCCCGGAGGACGTCACCCCCCGACCGACCCGACCCGGTACGGGTGGTGCACCCGGCCCCGGCGCATCAGCCAATCTCACCGCCGAGCCGGGGACGCACCCGCTGACCGTGGCGCTGCAGCGCGTCTGCCGCCGGCTGGAGGGTGCCTTCACCCTCGTCGTGCTGCACCGCGACTTCCCCGAGGTGGTCGTCGGCGCCCGGCGTAACAGCCCGCTGGTCGTTGGGCTGGGGGCGGGCGAAGCCTTCCTCGCCAGCGATGTCTCGGCGTTCATCGCCCACACCCGCGAGGCGATGGAGATCGGGCAGGACCAGGTGGTCGAGGCCCGCCGGGACGGCGTCACCGTGACCGACTTCGCCGGCGAGATCGTCGAGGGGCGCCGCTACCACGTCGACTGGGACGCGGGTGCCGCCGAGAAGGGCGGTTACCCGTACTTCATGCTCAAGGAGATCAACGAGCAGCCGACCGCACTCGCGGACACCCTTCGGGGTCGGCTTTCCACCGACGGCGCGATCGTCCTCGACGAGGAGCGGCTGTCCGCCCAGGACTTCCGGGACGTGGACAAGGTCTTCATCGTCGCCTGCGGGACGGCATACCACGCCGGCCTGATCGCGAAGTACGCCATCGAGCACTGGACCCGGCTGCCCTGCGAGGTCGAAATGGCCTCGGAGTTCCGCTATCGGGACCCCGTGCTGGACCGATCCACCCTCGTGATCGCGATCAGTCAGAGCGGCGAGACGTTGGACACGCTCATGGCCGTCAAACACGCCCGCGAGCAGAAGGCCCGGGTGCTCGCGATCTGCAACACGAACGGGTCGACGATCCCGCGGGAGTCCGACGCGGTGTTGTATACCCGCTGTGGGCCGGAGGTGGGCGTCGCCTCGACCAAGACCTTCCTCGGGCAGGTCGCGGCCTGCCTGCTCGTCGGCCTTTACCTGGCGCAGGTGCGCGGCGTGCTCTACGGCGACGAAGTCGCCGCCTACGTCGAGCGGCTGCAGCGGATGCCCGACCTGGTGGAGCGGACGCTAGGTCGACTCGAACCGATCCGCGAGCTCGCCCGCAGCCTGGCCGATGCCAAGGCCGTGCTCTTCCTCGGCCGCCACGTGGGCTACCCGGTGGCGCTGGAAGGGGCCCTCAAGCTCAAGGAACTCGCCTACATGCACGCCGAGGGCTTCCCGGCCGGTGAGCTCAAGCATGGGCCGATCGCGCTCATCGAACCGGGCCTGCCGGTGATCGTCGTCGCGCCGTCGCCGCGCGGGCGTGCGCACCTGCACGGCAAGATCGTTTCTAACATCCAGGAGGTCCGGGCGCGCGGCGCGCGGACCATCGTGATCGCCGAGGACGGCGACGTCGCGGTGGAGCCCTACGCCGACCATCTCATCCGCGTGCCGGCGACCTCGTCCCTGTTCGCGCCCTTGGTGACGACCCTGCCGCTGCAGGTGTTCGCCTGCGAGCTCGCCCTCGCCCGCGGCCTCGACGTGGACCAGCCGCGCAACCTCGCCAAGTCCGTCACGGTGGAATAGAGCCACCCCCGTGAAGTGCCTTCGGCACTTCACGGGGACCCCTGGCCCTGGGGTGGCTGCTGGTTTCCGTCAGATCGCCTTCGGCGGTCTTCCTGGGATGGTCGAGGGGGCCTTCGGCACTTCACGGGGACCCCTGGCCCTGGGGTGGCTGCTGGTTTCCGTCAGATCGCCTTCGGCGGTCTTCCTGGGATGGTCGAGGGGGCCTTCGGCACTTCACGGGGACCTCTGGCCCTGGGGTGGCTGCTGGTTTCCGTCAGATCGCCTTCGGCGGTCTTCCTGGGATGGTCCGAGGGGGCCTCCGGCACTTCACGGGGACCCCTGGGCTCGGGGGCCGGGTCAGGGTGAGGGCGCGGTGCCGTGCTGGCGGCCGTGCCAGGCGACGGTGGCCTCCCAGAGGGCGTCGGCGACCGCCTCGCTGTCGTCCGCGGCATCGAGCAGCGTCTCCACGAGCTCGGCGCGGGGGGCGCGGCTGAGGAACACCCGCATCGCTGCGTGCACCGGGTCGTCGGTGAACAGCGAACTTTCGCCGATGATCCCGCCGTTCTCCTCGTCGCCGTCGCCGTCGTCGTCCTCATCGTCCTCGTCGTCCTCGGCCAGGCCCGCGGAGCCGGTGGCGACGAGGGCGACGGCGACCGCGTGGCGGCAGAACGAGCCGGTTGCGCCTTCGGGACACGTGCAGCCGGTGCGCGGCCCGTCGTCGGCCGCCTCCAAGCGGACCTCGTGAGGCCCGTCGTCGTCGACCGTGCCCGAGGCGTTGGTGGGCCGGATGCGGAGCTGCTCGACGCGGCCGAGCAGGGCCAGGTTCACCCCTTCGATGAACACGTCGGTGCCCGCGCGCTGCGCGCAGGCACGTTCCTCGAAGGCTGCTTCGAGCGGGGTGACGGCGTCCCCGCCGTGCCCGTTCTCTCCGGACACAGAAATGATCACTGGTTAATCCTACGGAATGCGAGCGGCGATCGTACTGGCCAGGTCCACCGCATTACCGAGACTCGCTTGTCTTCCGTAGCATCGCGATATATCGTGAGCGTACGCGATAGCGTGTGGATGGCCTCCGTTGGTCACCCGTGGAGATGAAAGGAAAGATCATGACATCGCAAGCGATACCAGGCCCCTGGGGCCCCTGGGGTAAATGGGGGCGCGCAGCGGGGTTCGATCCCGCGAGGCTGTCGGAGTTCTTCGAGACGATGGCCGGATGGGGGGACCGTGAGGCCGGTGGCTGCGGAACGAAGGAATCGGCGGCGCGTGACCGCACCAGCCGCACGGCGCGTGGCGGACACGGCGGAGGGCACCATGACCACGGCGGGCCCAGCGAGGGCCGGCCGCGTGGGCGCCGTGGCGGGCCGGGCTGGCCGCCGTTCGCCGGCTTCCCCGGTCCCGGGTTCGGTCCCGGGTTCGGTCCGGGCTTCGGCGGCCCAGGTGGTTTCGGCCGTGGGCCGCGGGTGGGCCGAGGTGACGTCCGCGAGGCGTTGCTGGCCCTGCTCGCCGAGCAGCCGATGCACGGCTACCAGATGATCCGTGAGCTGGCCGAGCGCAGCGGGGGCAGCTGGCGGCCGAGCCCCGGCTCGGTGTACCCGGTGCTGTCTCTGCTCGCCGACGAGGGGCTCGTGCGCGCGCAGGAGGCGGAGGGCAAGCGGGTCTTCCACCTCACCGACACCGGGCGGGCCCACGTCGAGTCCCGGACGGGGCAGCGCAAGCCGTGGGAGACCGCCGCCGCCAGCGACAACGACGAGTTGGCCAGCCTGCGCTCGCTGGCCTTCGCCGTAGGTGCCGCGGTGGTCCAGGTCGCCCAGGCCGGGGACGGCGCACAGATCGCCGCCGCCCGATCCCTGCTCACCGAGACCCGCCGCAGCCTCTACCGCATCCTCGCCGGCGACGAGGGCGACCCGACCGCCGAGGAGACCGACACCGCCGAGGAGACCGACACCGCCGGAGAGGATGACGGCGGTGCCGCTGCGGGCTGGGATGCGAAGCACTGAACCCGGCCGGGTCTCACCGGGCCCGATCCGCCGGCATGCCACCCCTTCGGATCGGGCGACGTCCTGATCCGAAGGGGTGCGCCCGGTGGCGGTGAGGCCGGGGCGTCGCGACGAGGCGCGCGCACGGCCCGCCACGGACTGGAGCGCCGGTATGGGACGCTTGCCTGATGGCGGTGGTGGGTGTCGGCGTCGACGTGGTGGACGTCGACCGTTTCGCAGCGACGCTGTCACGCACGCCGGGGATCGCGATGCGCCTGTTCACCCCGGCGGAGCGCGATCTGGTTCGACCGGAGCGGCTGGCCGCCCGGTTCGCGGCGAAGGAGGCTGTGGCGAAGGTGCTCGGGGCACCGCCCGGGCTGGAGTGGCACGATGCCGAGGTCGTTTTGAGCGGGAGTGGACGGCCGTCGGTGCAGATCCGCGGCACCGTGGCCGCCGCGGCGGCCCGGCTGGACATCGCCTCCTGGCATCTGTCCCTCACCCACGATGGCGGGGTCGCCATCGCGATGGTCGTCGCCGAAAACTGACCGGTGACCGGCCAGCGCCCGCCCGGCGAAGCGGCGGTCCCAGGGGCTCCTGCAGCATCGGCCGCCCGGCGCAGGGCAGCATGGCATCATGCGGAACGCGCACACGGTCACCCAGATCCGGGATGCCGAGGCGGCGCAGCTCGCCTCCCTGCCGCCCGGCGCCCTCATGCAACGCGCGGTGTATGGGCTGGTAGCCCATGTCACCCGCCGGCTCGGCCGGGTCTACGGCGCCCGGATCGTCGTGCTCGCCGGGGGCGGTGACAACGGCGGCGACGCCCTGTGGGCCGGCGCGCGCCTGGCCGCGCGTGGCGCCCGAGTCGACGCGATCGCGCCTGGCCGCACCCACCCGGAGGGCACTGCGGCTCTGCTGGCTGCCGGTGGCAGGCTGCACGGTCCCGCGCTCGCCCTCGACGACGAGACGCTGCGCGGGCTGTTCGTCCAGGCCGACCTCGTCCTGGACGGGTTGCTCGGCATCGGTGGCCGCGGCGGTCTGCGGGCGGACCACGCCCGGCTGGCGGCCCTCGCGCCGCCCGATCGCACCGTGGCCGTCGACGTCCCCAGCGGCGTCGACGCGGACACCGGCGCCGTCATCGGAGCCGCCGTGCGGGCCAGCGCCACCGTCACGTTCGGCACCCACAAGCGCGGCCTGTGGCTGACGCCGGGCGCCGCCCACACCGGGCCGGTGGAACTGGTCGACATCGGGCTGGAGTTGCCCGAGCCCGACCTGCGAGCGCTCGACGACGCCGACGTCGCCGCGATGATCCCGGTGCCGGGGCCGGAATCGTCCAAGTACCGCCGGGGGGTCCTCGGCCTGGTCGCCGGCAGCGACGCCTACCCGGGCGCCGCGGTGCTCGCGGTCGGTGGGGCGCTGCGTGGTGGCGCCGGCTACCTGCGGGTCGTGACGGAGACGGGGATCGCCAGCCGGGCGGGGGACTTCGTCCGGCGGGCGCACCCCGAGGCGGTGGTGACCGCCATCCGGGCCGGGGACCGCGTGGCCATGCTCGCCGCCGGCCGGGTCCAGGCCTGGGCGATCGGTCCGGGCCTGGACCCGGGGCCGGCGGTCCGGGAGCTGGTGGCCGGACTACTCGGCACCGACCTGCCGGTCGTGGTCGACGCGGGCGCCCTCGACCCGCTGGCGGAGCTCCTCGCGGCCGACCCCGCGGCGCTACGCGCCCGGGACGCGACGGTTCTCATCACCCCGCACGAGGGCGAGTTCGGCCGGTTCACCGCGACCGCGCTGGGGTGGGATCCCGATCGTACGACGGTGGATCTCGCCGCCGACCGCCTCGCCGCCGTTCGGCGGGCCGCCGCGGCGACGGGCGCGGTGATCCTGCTCAAGGGCACCCGCACCCTGATCGTCGAACCGGCCGGGGCGGCCTGGGTGAACACGAACGGTTCCGGGTGGCTGGGGACCGCCGGCACGGGGGATGTCCTGACCGGCCTGATCGGCTCGCTGCTCGCGGCCGGGCTATCCGCCGCCGGTGCCGGGGTGGTCGGCGCCCACCTGCACGGGCGCGCCGCCGAGCGCGCCGCCGTGCCGCTCGCCGCCGGCGACCTGCCCGACCTACTGCCCCAGGTCGTCACCGACCTGCTGGCCGCGCCGGGTCGGGGCCGCCCGGGGGGCGGTCACGGCGGGTAGCGTGACCGCCATGAGCGTGCAGGCCACCGAGGCGTCGGCGGGGAGCACACCCCGGACGTATGCCGCCGTCGAGCTCGACGCGGTCCGTGACTCGGTGGCCGCCCTCGCGGCCCGCGCCGGCGACGCTGCCACCATGGCCGTCGTGAAGGCCGACGGTTACGGCCACGGCATGGTTCCCTGTGCCCGGGCGGCGCTGGACGGCGGGGCGAGCTGGCTTGGCACGGCGGTTCTGGAGGAGGCACTGGCGCTGCGCGCGGCCGGGATCACCGCGCCGGTTCTCTGCTGGCTCGCCGCGCCCGGTGAGCGTTTCGCCGAGGCGATCGCGGCCGGCATCGACGTGTCGGCGTCCGCATCGTGGACCCTCTCGGAGATCGCCATGGCGGCGCGGCAGGCCGGCCGACCGGCCCGGGTGCATCTGAAGGCGGACACCGGTCTCGGCCGGGCCGGGGCGATGCCCGAAGACTGGCCGGGGCTGTGCGACCAGGCTGCGTCGCTACAGGCTGAGGGTGTGATCGAGGCGTTCGGGGTGTGGAGCCACTTCGCGTTCGCGGACGCCCCAGGGCATCCGACCGTGCAGGCCCAGATCGGGGCGTTCCGGGACGCCGTCGACCTGGCCGAGAAGGCCGGGCTGACACCGACCGTGCGGCACCTGGCCAACTCCGCGGCGACCCTGGTCAGCCCCGAGGCACATTTCGACCTGGTGCGACCCGGAGTGTCCGTCTACGGGCTCTCGCCCGGACCGGAGGTGGGCACGCCCGCGCAGTTCGGCCTGCGACCGGCGATGTCGCTGGTCAGCCATGCTGCACTGGTCAAGCGGGTGCCGGCCGGCACGGGTGTGTCCTACGCCCACCGCTACACCACGGCGCGAGAGACGACGCTTGCCCTGGTACCGCTGGGCTACGCCGACGGCATCCCCCGGGCCGCCACGAACCTCGGGGAGGTGCTGTTCGGCGGCCGCCGTCGGCGCATCGCCGGCACCGTCTGCATGGACCAGTTCGTCCTCGATGTCGGGGACGATGCGGCGGCCGCGGGAGATGAGGTGCTGATCTTCGGCCCGGGTGATCGCGGGGAGCCGACCGCGGACGACTGGGCCGCGGCGCTGGGGACGATCAACTACGAGATCGTCACCCGGATCGGCGGGCGCGTCCCGCGCGTCTACGTCTGACTCCCGTCTGATGCCGCCCTGGCCCTGCCGCCCGGGCGCGGCCTACGGCTGGATCAGCCGCAGCCGCCGGAGGAGCAGCCCCCGCCGGTGGGGGCGCTGCCGCCGAGCGCGCCGCGCTCGATCCGGCGGCGCACCGGACGGGCCGCGGCCTCGACTGCCTCCTGCTCGGCCTGCTCGATCCTGGAGCGGGTCGTCAGCGTCAGCATGACCGGGCCGGCCGCTGCCGGCGCCGCTGGCGCCGCCGCCGCGGCGGGCTCCGGCTCTGGCTCCGACTCCTCGACCATCCCGAGTGCGGCGGCCCGCGCCGGGCCGGTCAGGCCGCGACCGGCGTCCACCGGAATGTCCCTGCTCCTGTGCCACGACAGCTTCACGATTCCCGCCTCCGCAACGAAACATCCACCGTCTCGGCCGGGTGTCCCGGCCTCGTTCCACGGTTAGGCTCATTCCACGGTAAGGGACGTGGCCCGGCTCGGCCCGGCCTGGCGGCCCGGATGTGATCTGGCCGTGGCGTCGGCCAGCCGACTGCCGGACCGCATGGCCCGGGGCGGCACCGCCCGCGAAGCCTGCCCACCCAGGGCAGATGGTCCCGCCGGCACCCCGTCCGTCCGCCGTTGACGGGGCCCGGGCAGCCTGATGGCTTAGGATGTTGGCGAGTCGTGACTGGCGCACAGAGGTGGAACTGACCACCGGGGAGCGACGAGCGGATCGGTGCCGCGCGCCTGGGTGCCTCCGGCTGGATGAGACCTGCCGGAGGTCAGCATGCACAACCCACCGCTTCCCGAGCTCACCGTCGCCGATCCCGAGCTCGCCGGGCTGGTCGAGGCCGAGGCCGCCCGTCAGCATGCGTCGATCAGGCTGATCGCCTCGGAGAACTACGTCTCCACCGCGGTGCTGGAGGCGTCCGGATCCGTTCTGACCAACAAGTACTCCGAGGGGTACGTCGGCCGGCGCTACTACGAGGGCCAGCAGGTCGTTGATCCGATCGAGACGCTGGCCGTCGACCGGGCCAAGGCACTGTTCGGCGTCGAGCATGCCAATGTCCAGCCGTACTCCGGCTCGCCGGCGAACCTGGCCGTCTACCTCGCCTTCGCCCAGCCCGGTGACACGATCATGGGGCTGTCGCTGCCGATGGGCGGGCACCTGACGCACGGCTGGAGCGTGTCGGCGACCGGCAAGTGGTTCCGCAGCGTCCGCTACGGCCTGCGCGCCGACACCGGCCGGATTGATCTGGACGAGGTGCGCGACCTCGCCCGCGCCGAGCGCCCGAAGATCATCTTTTGTGGTGGGACGGCGATCCCGCGAACGATCGACTTCCCGGCCTTCGCCGAGATCGCGCGCGAGGTGGGGGCGGTGCTCGTCGCCGACATCGCGCACATCGCGGGGCTGATCGCCGGGGGCGCGCACCCCTCACCGGTCGGTCATGCCCCGGTGATCTCGACCACCACGCACAAGACGCTGCGCGGCCCGCGCGGGGCCATGCTGCTCTCGGACGCCGAGCACGCCACGGCGCTGGACAAGGCGGTGTTCCCCGGCCTGCAGGGCGGCCCGCACAACCACACCACGGCGGCCATCGCGGTCGCCCTGCGGGAGGCGGCGACGCCCGCGTTCCGCGACTACGCCCACGCGATCGTGGCGAATGCCCGCGCCCTCGCCGAGGCGCTGGTGGAACGCGGATTCGACCTGGTCACCGGTGGTACCGACAACCACCTCATCCTCATCGACCTCACCGGCAAGGACATCGGCGGAAAGCCGGCGGCGAAGGCACTCGACGCCGCGGGGATCGAGCTGAACTACAACGCGGTGCCCTTCGACAAGCGCAAGCCGTTCGACCCCTCCGGCATCCGGCTCGGCACCGCCGCGATCACCACCCGCGGCCTGACCACGGCGCACATGCCGGTGCTCGCCGGCTGGATCGACGACGTCGTCAAGGCCGCCGGCGCCGGCGACACCACGACGATCGGCCGCGTCCGGGAGCAGGTCACCGAGTTGGTCAGCGGCTTTGCGATGCCCGGCTTCGCCTGAGGCGTCGCGGGCCCGAACGCGTGACCATGTCCCGACCGGCCGAGGCCGGAGCATGGTCACGCGTGCGTCACGTGTGGCCTGCCCCTGGACCGCGAGCAGTGCATCATCGGTTCAGGGCAGCCCGGAGGAGGGAGCACCGATGGTGAGGACCGTGAACCCGTTCGCGGGTTCCCGGGCGGCGAGGGCCGCCACGGGATCGGTCGGTGTGGTTGGCGCGGCCATCGCGGCCGGCCTGTTCGCCGAGCGGCGGGCGATCCGCCGCCGCCGCAACCGGCCGGACGCCCCGCCGCCGCCCGAGCTGAGGCCGATCGGCGGCCGGGTCACCACGGTGATCGCGGCCGACGGTGTGCCGCTGCACGTCGAGGAGACCGGCCCGCCGGACGCGCCGCTGACGCTGGTGTTCGTGCATGGGTTCTGCGTGTCCGCCGAGTGCTGGGTCCTGCAGCAGCGAGCCCTTTCGGACCTCGGCCGGATGGTCTTCTTCGACCAGCGCGCGCACGGGCGCTCCGGGCCGTCCGAGGTCGGCAACTGCACCATCGACGTGCTCGCCGACGACCTGTACCGGGTGATCCGCGAACGGGCGCCCGGCGGGCCGATCATTCTCGTCGGCCACTCGATGGGGGGCATGGCGGTCCTGGGCCTGGCCGACGCCCATCCCGAGCTCTTCGATGACCAGATCATCGGGGTGGCGCTGCTGTCGACCAGCGCGTCGGAGCTGGCCCAGGTGGCCCTGGGGCTGCCGGCCCTGGCGACTGCGGTGGTGCGCCGGGTGCTGCCCGGCATCGCCGTCGGCATGCGGCACACCTCCGGCGCGCTGGAGCGGGTCCGCGGGCGGGGCAGCGACATGTCGTGGGAGGTGACCCGGCGGATCGGGTTCGGCGCCACCGACCTGCCGCCGGCGGTCGTCACCTTCCTCGAGACGATGGTTTCGGACACCTCGGTCGCGGTCATCGCCGCGTTCCTGCCCACCCTGCTCGACAACGACCGGATGGTTGCCGCCGCGCGACTGGCCGCGATCCCCACCGTGCTGGTCGTCGGCGACACCGACCTGATCACCCCGGTGGCGCACAGCCGGGCGATCGCCGAGATCCTGCCCGAGGCGGAGCTGGTCGTCGAGCAGGACGCCGGCCACGCCATCATGTTGGAGCGGCCCGAAGCGGTGAACGCCGCGATCCGTGGGCTGGTGCAGCGGTCCCTCGCCGAGGTCTCGCTGCCGCTGCCGCGGTTGCGGGCGGGACGCCCACCCGCCCCGGTCGGCGCCGCCGCGGACGGTGCGCCGCTGGCCGAGCGGGCGGCGGTCGCGGACCGCGACGCCGGTGGGACGGTCGCCTGACCGACCTCGGACGCCGGTGGGACGGTCGCCTGACCGACCTCGGCGGACCCGGGCGGCGGGCACCGGCGGGTACGAGCCTGGCGGGAGGCCGGCTCGGGCGGGTGGTAGCGAGGAGGCGAGGGGCGTGAACGCGGCACGGCAACGCGACGTGGTCGTCGTACCCACAGCGGAGCGGATGCGGGACTTCGGCGCCCGGTTGGGTGCGCTGCTGCGCCCCGGCGACCTGCTCGTGCTTTCCGGTCCGCTCGGCGCGGGCAAGACGGTCCTCACCCAGGGCATCGCCGCCGGGCTCGGCGTGCGCGAGACGGTCACCTCGCCGACGTTCGTGCTCGCGCGGATCTACCCGGACGGCCGGATTCCGCTCGTGCACGTCGACGCCTACCGGCTCGGCGGGGTGACCGAGGTCGATGACCTCGACCTCGATGCCGACGCCGAGACCTCGGTGACCGTCGTCGAGTGGGGCGCCGGGCTGGTGGAGGGGCTCGCCCAGGACCATCTGGAGATCATGCTCACCCGACCCACCGCCGACGAGGCCGGCGAGACCAGGACCGTCCGCCTCGTCGCCACCGGCCCGAACTGGGCGCGACGGCTGCGCGAGCTCGCCGCGGGCTGAACGCACGGCCTGCGCCGAGCCGCGGTGGGGTGGGTACTCGTCGTGGCCGATGCGGCGGTCCGTAGTCTGGTTGGGTGCTGGTGCTGGCCCTCGATACATCCACGGCCGCCTGTGCGGTGGCGCTCGCCGAGCTGACGGCGTCCGATCCCGCGCGGCCGGTGAGCCCGGCGGCCGGCGGTCCCACCGGCCCCGGCGTGCACGTCTGGCCCCGGGGGAGCGTGGTCACCGTCGACGCCCGCCGTCACGGGGAGCTGCTCGCGCCGTCGATGCGGGCGGTCCTCGACGAGGCGGGCGTGCGCCCGACGGACCTTGGGGCTGTCGTGGTGGGGGCCGGTCCCGGGCCCTTCACCAGCCTGCGGGTCGGCATGGTGACTGCCGCGGCCTTCGCCGACGCGCTGGACATCCCGGTGCACGGCGTCTGCTCGCTCGACGGCATCGGCGCGGCCACGGCCGGCTCGGTCGGTGTGGTCACCGACGCCCGTCGCCGCGAGGTCTACTGGGCCCGCTACGACGCCGGGGTGCGGGTGGGTGATCCCGCGGTGGGCCGTCCGGCGCAGGTCGCCCAGGCGATGCGGGAGTTCGGCGTCGACGCTGTCACCGGCCCCGGCCGGGCGCTGTATCCGGAGGCGTTTGCCGGATTCGCCGCCGCCGTCGACGACGCGGGGCAGGCGCGGGAGGCGGGCCCGTCGGAGGGCGGCTACCCGCGCCCGGAGCTGCTCGTGGGCCTTGCCGGGGCGGACCTGCTGGCCGGTCGCGACCCGAGTGTTCTGGTCCCGCTCTACCTGCGACGGCCGGACGCGACCGAGCCGCACGCGCCGAAGGCCGTCAGGGTGTGAGCCGGCCGCGACCGGACCCCGATGGCACCGTGTCGAACGCCGCTTTGTCGCGCGCCGCCGCGCCCACCGAGCCGGATCCGGAGCCGGAGCAAGTCCAGGATCCTGGCCAGGACCTGGTGCTCGTCCCGATGCGCTGGTGGCACGTCGCGACCGTCGCCGAGCTGGAGCCGACCGTGTTCGCCAACGACCCCTGGACCGCGGAGCTGTTCTGGTCCGAACTGGCCCAGGGCGATCAGCGGCGCTATCTGACCGCGATGTGGCGACCCCGGGGGGCGGCCGCGCACGACCTGCCGGCGATCGTCGGCTACGCGGGGCTGGCCCTCGCCGACGACGGCGCCTACATCCAGACCGTCGGCGTCGTGCCCCGCGGCCGGGGCCGCGGCATCGGCGCCCGCCTGATGATCGCCCTGCTGCGCCACGCGCGCCACGCCGGCGCCCGGTCCTGCGGGCTGGAGGTCCGTACCGACAACCATGCCGCTCGGGCGCTGTATAGCAGGCTTGGTTTCGTCGACATCGGCGTGCGCCGCAGCTACTACCAGCCCTCCGGCGGCGACGCCTACGTCATGCGGGCCCGACCGATCGAC
Organism: Frankia gtarii; assembly: GCF_025403375.1. Lineage (GTDB taxonomy): Bacteria > Actinomycetota > Actinomycetes > Frankiales > Frankiaceae > Frankia > Frankia gtarii. The sequence goes on along the minus strand of NZ_JAMPTM010000063.1, from coordinate 12,228 downwards.
ACGGTCGGGTACGCCACGCTGCTCGACGAGGTCGAACGGGCGCTGCCCGGCCGGGTGCGCCTGGAGCCGTGACCACCGGCTGGCGTGGGGCGCCCCGGCCGGGGTGACTCAGGCCGCTGCCCGCGCCCGCAGGGCGCTCTCGCCCGCGGCCCGGCTGCGCTCGTAGAGCTCGGTGAAGTCGGCCAGCGCCGGGTTGACCGGGGCGAGCGTCATCTCCACCCGGACCAGCTCGACGTCGGTCGCCCCGAGCGTCTCGAGGACGTGGGCTATGAAGGGGAGCTGGTGGTCCCAGCCCTCCTTGGGCGTGCCCACCCCGTACGAACCGCCCTGGGTGGCGATGACGGTGACGCGGTCGCCGGTGAGCGCCGACTCCTCCGGCGGCTGCCGGAAGGTGCGTCCGACCACGATCACCTGGTCCACCCACGCCTTGAACGTGGACGGCACCGAGAAGTTGTACATCGGCAGCGACAGCAGGAGCTCGTCGGCCGCCTCGAGCTCGCCGATCAGTTCCTCGCGCAGCTTGACGCCCTCGGTCTGCTCCGGGGTGTGCTGCTCGGGCGGGGTGAAGCCCGCCGTCAGAGTGGCCCAGTCGAGGTGCGGCGGAGGCGTCAGGGCGAGATCCCGGTAGGTGACGGCACCCTCGGGGTGGGCGGTACGCCAGGCGTCGATGAAGGTGGCGGCCAGCGCGCGGGAGGTCGAGCCCTCCTGAGCCAGGCTCGCGTCGACGTGCAGCAGGTTGGACATTGCGGGGCCTCCGTGGTTCCACAGTCGTCAGATCTCGAGATCATCAGTATTGCGAAGATCTGGGGAGAGACTATCTGATCCACATATCGTCTGTATGTGCACCCATCTGACGGGAGATTGTTCTGACCGAGACGGGTAGGCTGAGCCGGTGAGCGACGCCGCAGCAGCCGCGGAGCGCGAAGTCGAAGCCGACGGCCTGCCCGAAGACCTGGGGCAGGATCTGGGCTGGCTGCTTGGCCAGGTGCAGTACGGCTACCTCGCGGCCTCCGCCGCCGCGGTCGGCGAGCTGCCGGGCGGCCTGCGCGCGCTGCACGTCCTCGGCGCCGCCGTCGACGGCGAGGCGCGTAACCAGATCGAGGTGGCCCGCCGGTTCGGCATCGACCGGACGGTGATGGTGCGCATCGTCGACGATCTCGAACGGGCGGGCCTGGTCGAGCGCCATCCCGACCCGGCCGACCGGCGGGCCCGCATCATCACCGCGACCGAACAGGGCGCGCGGCTCTACGTGGCGACCCAGGAGGACCGCCGCCTCGTCGACCAGCATGTGCTGGCCGGGCTGAAGCCGGCCGAGCGGGAGCGGTTCGTCGAGCTGCTGCGTCGGGTCGCCGCGCGCCTGCTGGCCGTCGATCCCACTCATGGCTCGGCCGCCTGCGACGCGGCCCGGCGGGAGATCGACGCGCACGATGCCGCGGGGTGCCCGCCGGATGATGACTGCCTCACCGGCGGCGCACCCGCTGCGGGCAGCGACAGCACGGAGCGGACGGCCGCCACCGGCTGACCGCTGGATGGCGGTGGGCCGATGAAGGCGGGCGGGCTCAGCGGCGCGGGTGGACCTGATGGAACGGCCAGGCGTGCGGGGAACCGGTGACCAGCTCGTCGGGTGGCACGGGCAGGGGCGCCGTGGCCGGCCCGGTGGTGGCATCGAGTGGCGCGGGATGAACGGCGGTGGCCGCGTCGGTGTCCGTCGGCCCGGCGTCGGGCAACCGTAGGATCACCACGACGAGGTCACCCCCCGACTGGTGGCTGAGATATACCTCACCTTCGCGGCCGCCGAGGGCGTCGATCGCCCAGTCCCGCAGGTCCGCCAGACGGCCGGGCGTCGCCCTGGCCTCCCACATCCAGATCATGTTCGGGTCCCATCCCGCGTGGCCGAAGCTGTTCGGGGCCGGTTGCGCGGCCGCGCACCGGGAACGGGCCGAGGCGAGTTCACTCGCCCGGCGCGGCCGGGCAGGCGGCGCCCGTTCCACAGTCGTCTTGACAGATCCGAACCTTGTTGGTTGACGTGTGTGGTGCGGGTGCTAGGTTGGCACTCGGCACGTGAGAGTGCCAGCGACAACAGGCGCCTGTTCACCCGCGACGGCAGGCCGCCAGGGTCGCTCTCTCATCCAGCGTAGGAAGGGGGAGGTCGATCGTGACGACCGCCACCAAGGTTGCTATCAAGCCGCTCGAGGACCGCATCGTTGTGCAGCCCTCCGATGCCGAGCAGACCACCGCATCCGGCATCGTGATTCCGGACACGGCGAAGGAGAAGCCCCAGGAGGGCACCGTCCTCGCAGTCGGCCCGGGTCGGTTCGAGGACGGCAAGCGCGTCCCGCTCGACGTCAAGGTCGGCGACGTGGTGCTCTACAGCAAGTACGGCGGCACCGAGGTCAAGTACTCGGGCGAGGAGTACCTGGTGCTCTCCGCTCGCGACGTCCTCGCGATCATCGAGAAGTAGACCGCTCGCCGGTAGCAACGCAAGGGGCGCGCCCCGCTGGTGGCCGTCCGGTTTCCGCCGGGCCCACCGGCAGGGCGCGCCCCTTGCGGTTTTCCACCGCTCATCGGTGTCGGGAGGACAACCAGGTATGCCGAAGATTCTCACGTTCAACGAGGACGCCCGCCACGCGCTCGAGCACGGTGTGAACGCGCTGGCCGACGCGGTCAAGGTGACGATTGGCCCGCGTGGGCGCAACGTCGTCATCGACAAGTCCTACGGCGCGGCGACGATCACCAACGACGGGGTGACGATCGCCCGGGAGATCGAGCTGGAGGACCCGTACGAGAACCTGGGCGCCCAGCTCGCCAAGGAAGTCGCCACCAAGACCAACGACGTCGCCGGTGACGGCACCACCACGGCGACGGTGCTCGCCCAGGCGATGGTCCGCTTCGGCCTGAAGCAGGTCACCGCCGGGGCCGCGCCGCTGTCGCTGAAGCTCGGCATCGAGGCCGCCGTAGAGGCCGTCTCCGCCGCGTTGCTGGAGCAGGCCCTCGAGGTCAACTCCAAGCAGACGATCGCCCAGGTCGCCGCCATCTCCGCCCAGGACACCCGGGTCGGAGAGCTGATCGCCGAGGCGATCGACAAGATCGGCAAGGACGGCGTCATCACGGTCGAGGAGAGCCAGACCGTCGGTCTGGACCTCGAACTGACCGAGGGGATGCAGTTCGACAAGGGCTACATCTCGCCGTACTTCGTCACGGACGCCGACTCGCAGGAGGCCGTCCTCGAGGACGCGTACGTCCTGCTCTACCCGGGCAAGATCGCGGCGCTGAACGAGATCCTGCCCGTCCTCGAGCAGGTCGTGCAGGAGCGCAAGCCGCTTCTGATCATCGCCGAGGACATCGACGGCGAGGCGCTGTCCACCCTGGTGGTGAACGCGATCCGCAAGACCTTCCAGGTCGTCGCGGTGAAGGCGCCCGGCTTCGGGGACCGCCGCTCGGCAATGCTGCAGGACATCGCTGTGCTCACCGGCGGTCAGGTGGTGGCCAGCGAGGTCGGGCTCTCGCTCGACGCGGTGACCCTGGCGGACCTCGGTCGGGCCCGGCGCGTCGTGGTGGACAAGGACACCACCACCATCATCGACGGCGGCGGCGAGGCGGACTCCGTCTCCGACCGGGTGCAGCAGCTCAAGGCGGAGATCGAGGGCAGCGACTCGGACTGGGACCGCGAGAAGCTCCAGGAGCGGCTTGCCAAGCTCGCCGGTGGAGTCGCGGTCATCCGGGTGGGTGCCCACACCGAGGTGGAGCTCAAGGAGAAGAAGCACCGCCTCGAGGACGCCGTGTCCGCCACGCGGGCGGCCATCGAGGAAGGCATCGTCGCCGGCGGCGGCGCCGCACTGGCGCACGTCACCTCCGTTCTCGACGACGGCCTCGGCCGCACCGGGGACGAGCTCGCCGGCGTCCGGATCGTGCGCACCGCCCTCGACGCCCCGCTGTCCTGGATCGCGCGCAACGCGGGCCAGGAGGGCGCGGTCATCGTCGCCAAGGTCAAGGAACTCGAGCCACGCCACGGTTACAACGCGGCGACCGGCGAGTACACCGACCTGATCGCAGCCGGTGTCGTCGACCCGGTCAAGGTCACCCGCTCGGCGGTGGCGAACGCCGCGTCGATCGCGGCGCTGCTCATCACCACCGAGAGCCTCGTCGTCGAGAAGCCGGCGCGGTCGGATGGCGATCACGGGCACGCCCATGGCCATGGCCATGGCCACAACCACCCGCAGGGCCCCGGTTTCTGACCGGAGCCGGTTCCGCGAGGCCCGGCCGGGCGAACTCCGGCCGGCGCCCCGCCCGCGGCAGCGAAGACGGTCCGGTCGGATCCCGCTCAGGGGCCCGGCCGGACCGTCTTCGTCTCCGGGGCACGTGTCCGGCGGCACGCGGCACGCTGTGCGCGCAGGAGCGGCCGCCGGCCGAACGGCTGGGCGAGACCCGGCTGCGGGCCCGCTCACCCATCGTGGGTGATCGGCATGGCCGGGATCGGATGTCCGGCCATGTCGTCACCTGCCGCCGGGCCGCTCAGCAGGCCGGCGCGAGCCCCGGCCGGGCGGGAACGCGGCGAGCCACCCCCCGCCGCGAGCGGCCGGTCAGGATCGCCTCGCGTTCCGATTCGCTGAGCCCGCCCCAGACGCCGTAGGGCTCCCGGGCGGTCAGTGCATACTCCCCGCAGGCGCGGATGACCGGGCAGCGGGCGCATATCGCCTTGGCCGCGGCCTCGCGGGCGGCCCGGGCAGGTCCGCGTTCGCCCTCCGGGTGGAAGAAGAGCTCGGTGCTCTCCCCGCGGCACGCGCCATGCAGCTGCCACTCCCACTTCTCCGCGCCGGGGCCTGGAAGTCGTCGGACGTCGGTCATCGGCCTGCGCCCCCCCTTTCGACCTGAGCGGCAAGTGCCGCGGGCTCACCGTAGTACCGGTCACCCTTTTGGCGATCTTGAAAAATTCACCCGGGCGACCCCGCGTCGATGGCCGTCAGGTCCGGTGCGCCGTGCTGGCACGGCCCCGCCCGGACACGGCGCGGGTCCACCTGCCCTCCGCCGGTTCCCACGCCCGGTTGCCCGAGCGGGCCCCGGCTCGGCAGGGACGTCGAGTCCGTGGGTCCGGCGGACAACTGTGCGGACTATGGTTCGCCTACCCCGGCGATCGCCTGGTCACACGGCCAGGCCGGGAGGATCGCGGGTGAACGCCGGACTCGGGGCGACGAGGGCCCTGCGCGGCTCGTCGGCACGGCGGCTCGAGGGTCCCCGCCAGCATCACCGAATGGACCGGGCGAACCGAACGGATCCGACGACGGGGATCTCGTGGACGGGCCGCGGGCCGCAGCGCCTCCAATGGCAGAGACATGCCAGCGGGGGCGAGTGGCACCAGCCGCCAGCCGGGACTGTCCGGGAACGGACTGTCCGGGCTGGCCCGAAAGTCGTAGTGGCGGCGGATGGAAAGGGGCATACGGTCGCCCGGCGTCGGCTCCCAGCGCCGACGGGACCGCCTCGGCCCACGAACCTGGGGCCCAGGCGGCCAGGCGTGCCCATGCCGGGCAAAGGGACGCGCGGCACCGGCAAGCCGCAGTGGGGCGGGTGGTTCGCCAGAAGCGCGCCGTCGACCACACCCGCGGCGATGGCGGGCGCGATGGGACGGACGGAGGCGGTCACGCGACCGCGCGATCAGGCCCAGACGGCCTAGTGGCCCGATCCGGTCGGTGAGCGGTCCTGACCCGCAGCCGTGAGGCTGCGCGGCCGGGCGGGCCGGTGCCGGGCGGTTAGCGGGAGTCGGCCTCCGAAGCGGCTGACGCCTCGTACACGCCATCGGCGAAGCCGCGGGCGTATTCCCAGCTCACGTAGCACGAGGGGTCGGGGGAGAAGGCCGGCTCGTGGACGCGTGTCCGGCCCTCGTTGAGAAGGTTGCGCAGGTTGCCGGCCAGCAGCTCCCAGTCGAAGTAGTGGGGCTCGGCGCAGCCCTCGCAGTCGACGACAAGGCCGCGGTAGCCGCGCGGCTCGAGCAGCGTGCGGAAGACGTCGAGGTCTCCCAGCTCGGCGAGGACCTCCTCCCGCTCGTGCAAGGACAGCGGTTCGAGCAGGTCGAGGTCGTCGACAGAGTCGAGGCGCGCGAGCTCGGCGGCCGGATCCTCGGGGTCACCCGCGAAGGGGTCGACAGGCTCGTCGCTCACGTCGACCACGCTACGCTTGCCCGGACTGCTAAGTGGTCCCGATCCGGAGTCTCGGCACCGTTGTGTGGTGCTTGTGGATGGGTCTGCGTAGGTCCGCCTTCCGTTGCTCTATCCACGTCGCGCCGGTCGGTCGGCGCAAATCACCCGTTTCCGGCGGTCCACCGCGATCTCCGTCACGCCGCGACCGCCCATAAGCGCCGCCGACCTTTACGATGATGTGCATGCCGCCACCCGGCGACCGGCTCGCCGGCAACGGGTCGATGCCCCGTTCCGCCTGGTGGCAGGCCGGGCCGGCCGCCCACCAGGCGCCCGGTGAGGCCATGGCCGCCGGGCGAGCACCCAGCGCCGCGGCACCGGTCAACGCGGAACGGAAGGTGCCATGAACGCTCCCGTCGCCACCGATCACTCCACGTCGACTCCCACCACGTCGACTCCCACCACCTCGGCCCGTGCGACGCAGGCGGGCGGCTCTGTCGACTCGCAGGTGGACCTTCTGGGAGCCGACGCGCCGGTGCCGCCGAAGCTCGCGATGCTGGGCCTGACCTTCGACGACGTCCTGCTGCTGCCGGCAGCCTCCGATCTGGTGCCCTCCGAGGCCGACACGAGGACCCGGCTCTCACGTTCCATCTCCCTCGCGGTGCCGCTGGTGTCCTCCGCCATGGACACGGTGACCGAGGCGCGGATGGCGATCGCAATGGCGCGCCAGGGCGGTGTCGGGGTGTTGCATCGCAACCTCTCGATAGACGAGCAGGCGCAGCAGGTCGACATGGTGAAGCGCTCCGAATCCGGGATGATCACTGCGCCGGTGACCTGCGGGCCGGAGGCCACCCTCGAGGACGCGAACGTGCTCATGGCGCGCTACCGCATCTCGGGTGTCCCGGTGACGGAGCCGGACGGGCGGCTCGTCGGCATCGTGACCAACCGGGATATCCGCTTCGAGCGGGACTACTCCCGCCGGGTGCAGGACGTCATGACGCGGATGCCGTTGATCACCGCGCCGGTCGGCGTGTCGCCGGAGGATGCGCTGGGGCTGCTGCACCGTCACAAGATCGAGAAGCTGCCGATCGTCGACGGCCAGGGCCGGTTGCAGGGGCTGATCACGGTCAAGGACTTCACCAAGCGTGAGCAGTACCCGCACGCGACCAAGGACGCCGACGGCCGGCTGATGGTCGGTGCCGCGATCGGGGTGGGCGAGGACGCCTACAAGCGGGCCCAGGTTCTCGTCGCGGCGGGAGTCGACTTTCTCATCGTGGACACCGCGCACGGCCACCAGCGGGCGGTGCCCGACATGGTGCGCCGGATCAAGACCGACATTCCGAACGGCGCCGACGGGCGGCCGTTGGACGTGATCGGCGGCAACGTCGCAACCGGCGCGGGTGCGGCGGCGCTCATCGCCGCGGGCGCGGACGCGATCAAGGTCGGTGTGGGTCCCGGGTCGATCTGCACCACCCGAGTGGTCTCCGGAGTCGGCGTTCCCCAGGTCACGGCGATCTACGAGGCGTCCCGGGTCGCCCGGGAGCACGGCGTGCCGGTGATCGGGGACGGCGGTCTGCAGTATTCCGGCGACATCGCGAAGGCCATCGCGGTCGGGGCGGACACGGTCATGCTGGGCAGCCTGCTCGCCGGCGTCGACGAGAGCCCGGGTGAACTGATCTTCATCAACGGCAAGCAGTACAAGGCCTACCGCGGCATGGGGTCGCTCGCCGCGATGCGTAGCCGCAGCGGGGCCCGCTCCTACTCGAAGGACCGCTACTTCCAGGACGACGTGCTCTCCGACGACAAGCTCGTCCCGGAGGGCATCGAGGGGCAGGTGCCCTACCGCGGCTCACTCGCGGCCGTGGCGCACCAGCTCGTCGGCGGGCTGCGGGCCGCGATGGGGTATACCGGTTCGCCGACCATCCGGCGGATGCAGGACGACGCACAGCTGATCCGGATCACCTCCGCCGGTCTGGTCGAGAGCCACCCGCACGACATCCAGATGACCGTCGAGGCGCCGAACTACAACTCCTCGCGCTGAACCGGCGAGGAGCGCGCCGCGAGCGGGCGCCGGGCGGCCCAGCCGCCCGGCGGTGACCCGGGGCGGACCGGCCCGCGCGCGTCCGCGGGCGGCGGCCGTCCCTTCGGGCTGATCGTGGCACCGTGTGCACCCCGGGCCGGGCTGATGCGGCGATGGATGCCCTCGCCTGCAGTGCGCCCGCCGTGACCACAGGCTGTCCCGGTCACCGGCGATCCCGGTCACCGGCAGTCCGGGTTCCAACCGCCGGGTCGGCCGGGTCGGTGCGGACGACTTGGAGCAGGTACGTCAGTGTCCGGCCGGCGCGAGCCCGCCGGCCGAATCAGGAGGCGCCAGCAGTGGCAGAAGTCGAGATCGGTATCGGCAAGAGCGCGCGGGTCGCGTACGGTCTCGACGCCGTCGGCATCGTCCCGTCGCGTCGTACCCGGGACCCGCAGGACGTCTCGCTGGCCTGGGAGATCGACGCCTACCGCTTCGACCTGCCGCTGGTGGCGGCTGCCGCCGACGCCGTCACCTCGCCGGCGTCGGCGATCGCGCTCGGCCGGCTCGGCGGCCTCGGCGTCCTGCACGTCGAGGGGCTGTGGACCCGGTACGACCAGCCGGAGAACCACATTGCCGAACTCGGCGAGATCGGGGCCAAGGAGGGCCACCCGGCGGCGACGGAACGGCTGCGCGCGCTGTACGAGTCCCCGGTGCGTCCGGAGCTCATCACGCAGCGTCTCGGCGAGCTGCGCGACGCCGGGGTGGTCGTCGCCGCGGCGTTGCGCCCGCAGAAGGTGCGGGCGCTCAGCCAGTACGTGCTGGCGGCCGGCGTCGACCTGCTGGTCATCCATGGCACGGCGGTCTCCGCCGAGCACCAGTCCCGCCGCAGCGAGCCCCTCAACCTCAAGCGGTTCATCGGTGAGCTGGACGTCCCGGTGCTGGTCGGCGGATGCGCATCGTTCTCGACCGCCCTGCACCTGATGCGAACCGGCGCCGCCGGCGTCATCGTCGGCGTCGGCTCGGGGCTGGGCGACCGGACCCATGACGTGCTCGGTGTGGGAGTCCCGCTGGCCACCGCCATCGCGGACGCGGCGGGAGCCCGGATGCGTTACCTGGACGAGTCCGGCGGCCGCTACGTCCACGTCGTCGCGCACGGCGACCTGCAGACCGGCGGTGACCTCGCGAAGGCGATCGCCTGCGGCGCCGACGCGGTCATGGTGGACGCGGCGCTGGCGGCGGCGTGGGACGCGCCGGGACAGGGCGGGATGTGGCCGATGGACGTGCTGCACTCCGACCTTCCCCGTGGCCGGTGGGCACCGGTCCCCCCGACGGGCACCCTGGCGCAGATCGTCACAGGGCCCGGCGCGGCTACCGGAACGGGCCTGCTCAATCTGGCCGGCGGTCTTCGCACCGCAATGGCGACGACGGGGTACGCAACCCTCAAGGAGTTCCAGAAGGCCGAGATCATGGTGACCGCCGCGTCCTGACCGGCCCGGGGGTCGCCGCCACGCGTGGTGGCCGCGGCCACCACGGCGGCGCTCGGCGGTGCGATGCACGCTGATACCCGATTCGGACGGAACAGTCCACGGCCCGACGGTGGCGGCGGTACCCGGCCGATCCGGAGCCATGGTGGACATGGCACCCTGGGAGCGTCCGTCTCCGGCACGAAGGACGACAGATGCGCCTCGACGAGCACGGCCGCTGGGTCAGCGATGACGGCGCCTACCTCTGGGATGAAGCTGCCCAGACCTGGCAGCCGTCGTCCGCCATGCCCGCGGCCAGCTCCGATGGCGATACGGCGGGCCCCGCGGCTCACCCAGGTCCGGGTGGCGGGTCCGAACCGGATGGTCAGCCGGGCGGCGGGGGCGGCGCCGCCCCAGCGCGCGGTGCGGCGTTCGGATCGCCTGCCGTGGTGCGGCACGAGATCCGTTCCGGAACATCCCGTCCCGGCGGGGCGGTCGCGGCCGATCCGCCGGCCGGTGTGGATCCGCCGGCCGTTCGTGGCCTGATCGGGGACGCCGGCCCAGCCGGTGGCGAAGGTCCGGCGGGCGGGGCGAATCCGGCAGGTCGCCTCGGCGCGGGTGGTGGTGGCGACCCGGCTGCCGGCGCCGGTGCGGCGACGGGGGAACTGGCGTCCTACGGCGGCACCGGGCAGTTCGGCCGGTGGACGTCGGCGGGCACCGCGCCGGGGGCTGACGCGCGTGACCAGAGCGCCCCGCTGCGCGGGACCGCCCCGACTGCGGCCACCGGGGTCACCCTGGCCGGCACCGCCGGTGCTGGCACGGCCGAACCCACCAGCGCCGTGCCCAGGGCCCAGGACGACGTCGACTCGACCGGTGAGATTCGTCGGGTCAGCGCGACGACGGGTGGGAGTGCGCCCCCGGCGCGGGCCGCCGGCGTGGCGGACTGGGAGGATGATTTCGACGGCGAGTCCGACCGCTACGGCGAGTCCGACCGCTACGACGGCGAGTCCGACCGCTACGACGAGCCATCCCGCGGCAGGTGGCCGTCCCTTGGACGGGGGCTCGACGATGAGCCCGAGTCCGGCTGGGCGCCATCGGGACCGCGTGGGCCGGCGTCGGCGGTGGACGGCCCGGCCCGCGGGGGTGGGCTGGCCGGGCGCGTCGGCGGGTTGCTCCGACAGGTCCGCGAGCGTCCCCCGTTGCTGATCGCGGCCATCGTCGTACTGGTCTGCGTGGGCCTTGGCGTCGCGGGATTCCTCGCGCTCGGCGGCGGCGGATCGGACGGCGGGTCGGCCGTGGGCGCCGCGGCAGCAGGTAAGGGCCACTATGCCAAGGCCGTCCGGGAGGCGTATCTCGGCTCCTGCCTGGACGTCAGCAACGGCAATGAGGGCTACTGCACCTGCACGTTGGACAAACTGGAGGCCACCTACACGGAGGAGGAGTACAAGCGGTTCAGCGCCAGCGTCCAGTCGGAGTCGTCACGGCGGATCGTGCGCGAGATGTACGCCGCCTGCCGTGACAAACGATGACCGCAGCGCGTGTACAATGGTCAGCCGGAGCTATTACCACATATCATTCCGGGCTCGTGGGCGACCGCCCAGAGGGCTATTGCTTTTCTGACGGTCGTACGTCGGGACTTCCATCGTGCATAGTTACCCGATCACGGCGAGGCGGCGAAGTGTGCCGCAGGCCGGGATCTCACGTCTCCGAGCGGCGCTGCTCCCGACCGACTGATCTGGCTGGGTGCTGGTTGCGACGACACGGTTCAGACAATGCACGTCCTCACGATGGCTGCCCACATCGTGCTGATCTGGGGGGCAGGAGATGCCGCCCTATGACCATGCACCGAGACCCGAGACCCGAGGGCCTCGAGCCGGCCGTTGCCTCCACGCATGACCAGAGTCGGGGGGCAGCCCGGTGACGACCCATGATGCCGATGTGAACGGGCCGGTTCCGCCGGCTGCGCCCCGCCGCGACGACGACTTCTTCGCCGTCGAACGGGTCGGCGAGCCCGAACCCCGCCCGTCCGCCGCGCCGCCGCCGGCGTCCTTCTCCCCGACTCCCTGGCCGCCGCCGCACTCGCCCGTGCCCTACTCTGCCGCGCCGCAGCCCGCCGCGCCGCAGCCCGCCGGCGCGATGCCACCCGCCGGGTTGCCACGCCGTGCCGATCCCTTCGATGTGACCAGCACCTGGGATGGTCCGGCGCCGCGGCCCGGCGGCGGATCTTCGGCGATCTCCGTGACTCCTCCGGTCGATGCGGTCCCGCCGAACGGCTCCCGGTCGATGGCCAACCTGCCGTCGATGTCGCCCCCGGCGCAGGCCGCGCCCGTGGGCACTGCTGCGGCCGGCGCCCCCGGCCGTCCGGATGCGGGCGTCGACCGATCTGGGGCACCGGCGGTCGGTGGGCACACCGGGCCCGGTGGCCAGCAGGCATGGGGTGGGCCGCCCGCAGACTCGGTGCGCGTCGGCGACTCGCCGCGGCTTGCCGCACCCGCGGTGGACCGCGCTGCCGGCGGCTACACCGACCCGTTCACCGGCGGTTTTCCCATCTCCGCCCGCCCAGTCCCCGCGACCGGGTCCCGCACGGGTCCGACCCCGCTGCCGTCCCATCCCCAGG
>NZ_JAMPTM010000639.1 GCF_025403375.1 Frankia gtarii | reverse complement strand
TTGCTACACCTACTGATTATGACCCAAAAACCAATTATTTTAATACTTCCTCTGTTGAGTCGGTTATTCAAGATGTTATTGGCATCAACCCTAATGCGGTGATGGTGATCAAATCTACCGTGCCAGTGGGCTTTACTGCCAAGGTTAAGCAAAAATATCATTGCGATAATATTCTATTTTCGCCAGAGTTTTTACGTGAGGGTAGGGCGCTTTACGATAATTTGCATCCATCGCGCATTATTGTCGGTGAACGCAGCGAGCGCGCCAAAGTATTTGCTGATTTATTAGTGCAGGGCGCGGTTAAACAAGATATTGAGGTGTTATTTACTGACTCGACTGAGGCCGAAGCTGTTAAATTATTCTCTAATACTTATCTTGCGATGCGTGTAGCTTACTTTAATG
>NZ_JAMPTM010000638.1 GCF_025403375.1 Frankia gtarii | reverse complement strand
GCCGTCTGGGGTGACGGCTACTGCCCGGACCCAGTCGGTGTGGCCGGTGAGGGTGGTTTGTTCGGTGCCGTTCTGGCGGTCCCAGATGCGGATCGTGCCGTCGCCGCTGCCGCTGATGATCTGTTGGCCGTCTGGGGTGACGGCTACTGCCAGGACCGTCCTGGTGTGGCCGGTGAGGGTGGTTTGTTCGGTGCCGTTCTGGCGGTCCCAGATGCGGATCGTGCCGTCGCCGCTGCCGCTGATGATCTGTTGGCCGTCTGGGGTGACGGCTACTGCCAGGACCGTCCTGGTGTGGCCGGTGAGGGTGGTTTGTTCGGTGCCGTTCTGGCGGTCCCAGATGCGGATCGTGCCGTCGTCGCTGCCGCTGATGATCTGTTGGCCGTCTGGGGTGACGGCTACTGCC
>NZ_JAMPTM010000637.1 GCF_025403375.1 Frankia gtarii | reverse complement strand
TGCCTACCCGCCCGTGCTGGGGGTCGACCAGGAGGGCGGGTACGTCTCGCACCTGCGCGGCATCGCCACCGAGTTCCCCGCCTTCGACGCGGCCGGTGTCGCGATCTCCGCGGACGGACGGAGCGGTCGGGAGGTCGTGCGCCAGGCGGCGTACGCCACCGGGCTCGAGCTGCGCGACCTCGGCTTCACCTGGGTGTTCGCGCCGGTGGCCGACGTGACCATCGGCGCCGCAGACCCGACCATCGGCACCAGGTCGGCGAGCGAGGACCCGGCGGTCGCGGCCAAGGCGACCGCAGCGGCCGTGCGGGGCTTCGAGGCCGCCGGAGTGGTCTCGACAGCGAAGCACTTCCCCGGCCACGGTGCCGCGACCAGCGACAGCCACGACACGCTGCCGGTGCTGGAG
>NZ_JAMPTM010000636.1 GCF_025403375.1 Frankia gtarii | reverse complement strand
GGCTGCGGCGGTCCGGCTTGCCGCCGGCGGCCTGGTGGTGGTGGGTGGGACTGGCTTGGCCGCCGTGCCGGAACCGGGCACTCCGGTGGGGCCGGCCGCCTCGATCGGGCTGGTCACGGCGACGGAATCGGTCACGATGATGCTGTCGCCCACGGCGATCGGGCCGGCTACCCCGATCGGGCCGGTCGCAGCCAGCGGCGCGGTGGCGGCTCGGTCGCCGCTCTCCCGCGATGGAGCCTCCCCGGGGGTCCCTGAGGGGCGCCCGTCCGAGATCGCCCGGGTGGTCCCAGCCCGGGGTGGAGCTGATGCCCTGGGCGGTCGGCTGCGCGAGGGTGTCACGGCGGTAGGGGGTGCGGGAACGGGCAGTGGCCCGGTGGCGTGCGGGGGGATCGCGGTAGGCCGGGGGCC
>NZ_JAMPTM010000635.1 GCF_025403375.1 Frankia gtarii | reverse complement strand
GGCTTATCCAGTTGCTCTGCGATCTCTTCCGCACTTGGTTCGTGGTCCAGCTTATGGGACAACTCACGTGCGGTTCGCAGGTAAACGTTCAGCTCCTTTACGATGTGAATCGGCAAACGAATAGTACGGGTTTGGTTCATAATCGCCCGTTCGATCGTCTGGCGAATCCACCAGGTTGCGTATGTTGAGAAGCGGAAACCACGTTCCGGGTCAAACTTCTCTACCGCGCGGATCAGCCCCAGGTTGCCCTCTTCGATCAGGTCCAGCAACGCCAGACCACGATTGCCATAACGGCGGGCAATTTTTACCACCAGACGCAAGTTACTCTCGATCATCCGGCGGCGAGAGGCGACATCTCCACGCAGTGCGCGACGCGCAAAATAAACTTCTTCTTCGGCCGTTAACAGTGG
>NZ_JAMPTM010000634.1 GCF_025403375.1 Frankia gtarii | reverse complement strand
CCATTGCCCGACGCAGCCGCGCGAGCGCCTCGTCGCGGGTGCGGCCGTAGGCGATGATCTTGGCGATCATCGAGTCGAAGTCGGCGGGAATCGTGTCGCCCTCACCCACGCCGGTGTCCACGCGGATGCCGGGACCGGAGGGCAGGTCGAGCAGCGCGATCCGGCCGGGCGACGGGGCGAAGTCGCGGTCCGGGTCCTCGGCGTTGAGCCGCGCCTCGACGGCGTGCCCCCGCTCCACCGGCCTCGGTCCGTCGAGGTGGCCGCCGGCCGCCACGTGCAGCTGCGCCTTGACCAGGTCGAGGTCGGTCGTCGCCTCGGTGATCGGGTGCTCGACCTGCAGGCGTGTGTTGACCTCGAGGAAGGCGAACGTCCGCTCGCCCGGGTGGTAGAGGAACTCGACCGTCCCGGCGC
>NZ_JAMPTM010000633.1 GCF_025403375.1 Frankia gtarii | reverse complement strand
CTTTGTCTACGTCGTGGGCGTGGAAGGGGGCGCGCACCGTGCGCAGCACCGGGTGATCCAGGCGTTGAAGGCCTCCGCAGGCGCGCGCGCACCCGCAGCAAGCCCCCGTCGCGACGCCGGCAGCGCTGTAGTGTCCGGCGCGATGCCCGCCTGAGTTCGCGGCAGGCGTTGCCACGCAACGGCGGATGTTATGGCCGCATCAGCGCCAGGTGCAGCGCGCACGCCCGCCGGCTCACGCCGGCCGACGGGGCAGTGATTGCTGCCTCGCCACCATGGTCTCCGGAGGCATGTCGCCCCACTACCGGAGACCGTGATGGCAGACCAGAACACCGTCCGCAGCGAGCGCCTGCTGAAATGGCTGCAGGATGCCTACGCCATGGAGCAGGAGGCGGAGACCATGATGAAGGCCATGGC
>NZ_JAMPTM010000632.1 GCF_025403375.1 Frankia gtarii | reverse complement strand
GTCACGCCCTCACCCCCGACGGGACCCTCACCCGTCCGATCCTCGGCCCGCCCCTCGACGGCCACGACGGCCGCGCCCTCATCCGCGACACCGACCGCGGTGCCCTCGACCACGACACCCGCTACGACCGGGCCGTCGGGCCGATGCAGTTCATCCCCACCACCTGGGCCAGCGCCGGCCGCGACAACTCCGGCGACGGCCGCGCCGACCCGGACAACGTCGACGACGCCGCCCTGGCCGCCGCCGGCTACCTCTGCCAGCACGGCCACGACCTCGCCGACCCCGCCCAGCTGCGCGCCGCGATCTACAGCTACAACCCCTCGACCAGCTACGTCCACGCCGTCCTCGCCTGGACCGCCGGGTACACCACCGGCCACGCCGCGACCGACGCCCCACCTCGAGCCGAGGCCACGGC
>NZ_JAMPTM010000631.1 GCF_025403375.1 Frankia gtarii | reverse complement strand
GCCTGGGCTGCATGGGCCTGCAGGACGTGTTCTTCCGCAAGCGCCTGCCGTTCGACAGCGCCGAAGCCCGCGCCCTGTCGAAGAAGATAGCCGAAGCGATCTACTTCCACGCGCTGGAAACCTCCTGCGAGCTGGCCCAGGAACGTGGCAAGCACCCGTCGTTCAACGACACCCGTGCCGCCGGTGGCGAACTGCAGTTCGACGCCTGGAACGTGGTGCCGGAAGACACCGCGCGCTGGGATGCCCTGCGCGCCCGCATCAAGGAACACGGCCTGCGCAACTCGCTGATGATCGCGATCGCCCCGACCGCGATCATCGCCTCGATCGCCGGCTGCTACGAGTGCGTCGAGCCGCAGGTGTCCAACCTGTTCAAGCGCGAGACCCTGTCCGGTGACTTCCTGCAGGTCAACCGTTACC
>NZ_JAMPTM010000630.1 GCF_025403375.1 Frankia gtarii | reverse complement strand
GTGTAAATATTGACCTACCCACCCGGTAGTCGAATAAAGCGTTACGAGCGCGATACCTGCGACAGCCGTCGGTAAGGCAAAAGGCAGATCGACTAAAGCATCGACGACTTTTTTACCAAAAAATTGATAACGTACTAACACCCAAGCGACGAGAGTCCCAAAAATGGCATAAATGCTGGCGCCAATAAAAGACGCCGTAAATGACAGCTTGTATGAGGCTACAACCTGAGGATGACTAATGGCGACCCAAAAGTCAGCCCAACTCATTTGCAGCGTAAACAGAACTAATCCGGCTACAGGAATAAGAAATAGCAAACTTAAATATAAAACTGAGAAGCCTAAGGTAATACCAAATCCAGGTAGCACAGATTTTATGACAACCTTGCTCATATCATTATTCCGTCGCGAGATAAGTGAAACC
>NZ_JAMPTM010000062.1 GCF_025403375.1 Frankia gtarii | reverse complement strand
CGCCCGCCCCCTCCGCGCCGACGAAGCCGGCAGCCGCCAAGCCCACCGCGGCGGCCAAGCAGCCGGCACCCGCCCCCGCCGGCGCGGCGGCAGGTTCGGCCACCACGCCGCTGCGCGGCGCGGCCGCCCGCGTGGTCAGCAACATGGAGACCTCGCTGCACGTCCCGACCGCCACGTCGGTCCGGGCGTTCCCGGCGAAGCTGCTCGCGGACAACCGCATCGTCATCAACCGCCACCTGGCCCGCTCAAGCGGCGGCAAGGTGTCGTTCACCCACATCATCGGCTACGCGATGGTGAAGGCGCTGGCCAGCAACCCGGCCATGAACGCCTCCTTCGCCGAGGTCGGCGGCAAGCCGGCGCTCGTCCAGCCGGAGCACGTCAACCTCGGGCTGGCCATCGACCTGGTGACCCCGAAGGGCCGCCAGCTCGTCGTCGCCGCGGTGAAGAAGGCCGACACCCTGGACTTCAGCCAGTTCTGGGTCGCCTACGAGGACCTGGTCCGCCGCGCTCGGTCGAACAAGCTGACCACCGACGACTTCACCGGCGTCACCATCAGCCTGACCAACCCCGGCGGCATCGGCACGGTGCACTCGGTGCCCCGGCTGATGGAGGGCCAGGGCACGATCATCGGCGTCGGCGCCATGGAGTACCCGGCCGAGTTCTCCGGCGCGGCGGCCAACACGCTGGCCAGGCTCGCGATCTCCAAGACGATCACGCTGACCAGCACGTACGACCACCGCATCATCCAGGGCGCCCAGTCCGGTGAGTACCTGCGCCGGATGCACCAGCTCCTGCTGGGCGAGGACGGCTTCTACGACGAGATCTTCCAGTCGCTGCGGGTCCCGTACGAGCCCATCCGCTGGGTCGCGGACATGCCCGTGGTGCACGAGGGCGACCTCGACCACAACGCCCGGGTGCTGGAGCTGATCCACGCCTACCGGGTGCGCGGTCACCTGATGGCCGACACCAACCCGCTCGAGTTCGCCATCCGCAGCCACCCCGACCTGGACATCATCAGCCACGGGCTGACGCTGTGGGACCTCGACCGGGAGTTCGCCGTCGGCGGGTTCGCGAGCCAGCGCACGATGTCGCTGCGCGACGTGCTCGGCGTCCTGCGCGACTCGTACTGCCGGCGGGTCGGCATCGAGTACATGCACATCCAGGAGCCCGACGAGCGGGCCTGGATCCAGGCCCGGGTCGAACGGGCCGCGGAACGTCCGGACCCGGCCGAGCAGCTGCACGTGCTGGAGCGCCTCGGCGCCGCGGAGGCGTTCGAGTCCTTCCTGCAGACGAAGTACGTCGGCCAGCGCCGGTTCTCCCTCGAGGGCGCCGAGTCGACGATCCCGACGCTCGACGAGGTGCTGGAGCGCTCCGCCGACGCCGGCATCGACGAGGTCGTCATCGGCATGGCCCACCGCGGCCGGCTGAACGTGCTGGCGAACATCGTCGGCAAGTCCTACCGGCAGATCTTCGCCGAGTTCGAGGGGCACCTCAACCCGCAGACGGCGCACGGCTCCGGCGATGTGAAGTACCACCTGGGCGCGGAGGGTGTCTACACCGGCCGCGAGGGGCGCAAGGTGCCCGTCTCGGTCGTGGCGAACCCGTCGCACCTGGAGGCGGTCGACCCGGTCACCGAGGGCGTCGTCCGGGCCAAGCAGGACATCCTGGACAAGGGCACGGCCGGTTTCACCGTCCTGCCCGTCCTCGTCCACGGCGACGCCGCGTTCGCCGGGCAGGGGGTCGTCGCCGAGACGCTGAACCTCTCCCAGCTGCGCGGCTACCGCACCGGCGGCACCATCCACCTGGTCATCAACAACCAGGTCGGGTTCACCACCTCGCCGGAGTCGAGCCGGTCCTCGGTGTATGCCACCGACGTCGCCCGGATGGTCCAGGCACCGATCTTCCACGTCAACGGGGACGACCCCGAGGCGTGCGTGCGGGTGGCGGCGCTGGCCTTCCAGTACCGCCAGGCGTTCAACAAGGACGTCGTCATCGACCTGGTCTGCTACCGGCGGCGCGGCCACAACGAGATGGACGAGCCGTCGTTCACCCAGCCGTTGATGTACGACACCATCGCCAGCAAGCGCTCGGTGCGCAAGCTCTACACCGAGGCACTGATCGGCCGCGGGGACATCACCCGCGACGAGGCCGAGCAGGCGATGAAGTCCTACCGCGCCGAGCTGGAGAAGGCGTTCGCGCAGACCCGGGACACCACCCCGTCCGGCGCCGCGCCGCAGCCGCGCATCATCACCACGCCGGAGGAGGCGGCCGCCGCCGCCGCCGTCAGCACCGCGGTCTCCGCCGAGGCCGTCAAGAAGGTCGTCAACACCCAGGTCACCCTG
Organism: Frankia gtarii; assembly: GCF_025403375.1. Lineage (GTDB taxonomy): Bacteria > Actinomycetota > Actinomycetes > Frankiales > Frankiaceae > Frankia > Frankia gtarii. The sequence continues at coordinate 26,207 of NZ_JAMPTM010000062.1, read as the reverse complement.
CCCGACGGCTTCACCGTCCACCCGCGGCTGCGCCCGCAGGTCGAGCGGCGCGCCCAGATGGTCGAGACCGACGCGATCGACTGGGCGCTCGCCGAGACCCTGGCGTTCGGCACCCTCCTGCTCGACGGCCGGTCGATCCGCCTGACCGGTCAGGACAGCCGCCGTGGCACCTTCGGCCAGCGGCACGCCGTGCTGGTCGACCGGCACACCGCCGAGGATCACACCCCGCTGCGGACGCTGCGCTACGGCGTCGACGGGACCGAGACCAACGACGGCGTCGGCACCTTCTACGTCTACGACTCGCTGCTCAGCGAGTTCGCGGCGATGGGTTTCGAGTACGGCTACGCGGTTGCCCGACCGGACATGCTGGTGCTCTGGGAGGCGCAGTTCGGCGACTTCGCCAACGGCGCCCAGTCGATCATCGACGAGTTCATCAGCGCAGGCGAGGCGAAGTGGGGGCAGCGCTCGGCGCTCGCCCTGCTGCTCCCGCACGGCTACGAGGGCCAGGGGCCGGACCACTCCTCCGCCCGCATCGAGCGGTTCCTGTCGCTGTGCGCGGACAACAACATGACGGTCTCGGCGCCGTCGTCGCCCGCCAGCTACTTCCACCTGCTGCGCCGGCAGACCCTCTCGCCGGTACGGCGCCCGCTGGTCGTGTTCACGCCCAAGTCGATGCTGCGGCTCAAGGCCGCCACCTCGACGGTGGCGGAGCTGACCGAGGGCAGCTGGCGGCCGGTGATCGACGACGACTTCGTCACCGATCCGTCGACGGTCCGCCGGGTGCTGCTCTCGGCCGGCAAGGTCTACTACGACCTCGCCGCCGCCCGGGGCAAGCACGACGACGCCGAGCGGTTCGCGCTGCTGCGGGTCGAGCAGCTCTACCCGACTCCGGGACCGGAGCTGGCGAAGGTGCTCGAGCGCTACCCGAACCTGACCGACGTCGTCTGGGTGCAGGAGGAGCCGGCGAACCAGGGCGCCTACCCGCACATGGCGGTCAACCTCGGCGAGTCCCTGCCCGGTGGGATCCGCCTGCGCCGGATCTCCCGGCGAGCCGCGGCGGCACCGGCGTCGGGTTCGTCGCGGGTGCACGAGCGCGAGCAGCAGGCCCTCGTCGAGGCCGCGTTCGAGGACTGAGCAATCACCCCGGCGGCCACCTTCTCGGACGGCTGCCGGGTGCGCATCGACGAGGAGGACGGACGGTCCCGGCACCGCGCCGGGACCGTCCTACTCTCTGACCCGGCCCACGTGCCCCCTGATCCGGCTGGACCGCGGGACGCGGCAGCGCCGAGGAGGACGGGAGCGGGGATGTACTTCACCGACCGAGGCATCGAGGAGCTTGCCGACCGTCGCGGCGCGGAGACGGTGACCTACGAGGGGCTCGCCGACTCGCTGCGGGCATTCGTCGACGTCCACCCGGAGTTCGAAGAGGCCGTCGAACGCCTCGCCACCTGGCTCGCCCGCCCCGATGACGACGACGACCTCTGATCCGGACCCGGACCCGGACCCGGACCCGCCGCTCAGGGCGTGAGCACGAGTTTGCCGAAGACATCACCGTCGGCGAGCTGCTCGAACGCCGACCGCGCCGCGGACAGGGGGCGCACCTCGTGCACCGGCGGGCGGACGCCGGTGCGCTCCAGGAAGGCGAGCAGCTCGACGAGCTCCTCCCGGCTGCCCATCGTGGATCCGACGACCGACAACTGGAGGAAGAAGATCCGGGTGAGCTCGGCCGGCGGGTTCGGGCCGCTGGTAGCGCCGGAGACGACGATGCGGCCGCCGGGCCGCAGGGACCTGACCGAGTGGCTCCAGGTGGCCGCGCCGACGGTTTCGATGACGGCGTCGACCCGCCGCGGCAGCCGGGCGCCGGACTCGAACACCTCGTCGGCGCCGAGGGCCGCAGCCCGCGCGCGCTTGCCCTCGTCACGCGAGGTGACGAACACGGTGTGCCCCGCGGCCTTGCCGATCAGCAGGGCGGCGGTCGCCACCCCGCCGCCGGCGCCCTGGACGAGCAGGGTCCCGCCGCCGCCCGCGGGCAGGCCGGCCCGGGACACCACCATCCGGTAGGCGGTGAGCCAGGCGGTCGGCAGACACGCCGACTCCTCCCACGACAGCCCGGCCGGCTTCGGGACGAGGTTTCGCCGGGGCACCGCGACCCGCTCGGCGAGGGTGCCCGGGTGCAGCTCGGACAGCAGGGTGCGCCGCGGGTCCAGCGTCTCGTCGCCGCCACCCGCCGCCGGATCGCCGATCACCGCGTGCACGACGACCTCCTCCCCCTCGGCGGTCACCCCGGCAGCGTCACATCCGAGGATCATCGGGAGACGCTCGGCCGGCAGGCCCACTCCGCGCAGACTGAACAGGTCGTGATGGTTCAGCGAGGCGGCCCGCACCGTGACGGTGACCCACCCGTCCGGGGGCGTGGGCTCAGGCTGCTCGCCGATGAACAGACCGTCGAGAGGGGCATCGGGATGCAGAGAGACCGCGGCGGCTGCGAGCACCCTACGAACCTATGGCCGCCCGATCCTGGGCGCGAGCAACCCGAGTCGTTCGCGATGCGGATGCCGAGGCCAATCCCGACGAAAAGGGATCATCCGCCCCGGCCCGCGCATCCTCGGGTCCGTTGTGCTGAACTCATCGCCGTGGGTATGACAAGCATGGACGGTGCGGTGAACAAACCGTGGTGACCAGGGATGACTCGCCGGAGACGCCTGGGCGGCGCGGGGCGCATCGACGGCTCAGCTGGCGCCGTCAGCGGATCGCCCCGATCCCGGAGGCCCCCGCCACGGTCATCATCGACGGCACGCCGGTCATCACCGTCATGTCGGCGGACTTCGTCTGCTGTTCCTACAAGGGCTGCGGCACGTTGCGCCCGCTCGACGACGCCGTGGAGAACCGGCCATGTCGCGGGTGCGGCCGGGTCTGACCGCCCCCAGACGCGCGTTCGGGGACCCCGCAGGCCGCTGCCTGCGGGGTCCCCGTCGTCACGGACCCGCTCAGCGCCGGGCAACCCCGTCGGCCCGGGCGGCCGCGGCGACCGCCGCGGAGACCGCCGGGGCCACCCGGGCGTCGAACACGCTCGGGATGATGAGGTCGTCGGCGAGCTCGTCGGCGATCACGTCGGCCAGCGCCCTGGCGGCGGCGAGCTTCATGCCCTCCGTCACCCGGCTGGCCCGCACGTCGAGCGCACCGCGGAACACGCCCGGGAACGCCAACACGTTGTTGATCTGGTTCGGGTAGTCGCTGCGCCCGGTGGCCACGATCCGGGCGTACTTGTGGGCGATCGCGGGCTCCACCTCGGGGTCCGGGTTCGCCATCGCGAAAATGATCGCCTCGGGGGCCATGGTGGCGACCGCCTCCTCCGGCACCTGCCCGGAGGACAGGCCGAGGAAGACGTCGGCGCCGCGCAGCGCGTCGGTGATCGAGCCGGTCAGGCCGGCGGAGTTGGTCTCGGCGGCGAGCGCGGCCTTGACCGTGGTGAGGGCGTCGCGGCCAGGGTAGATGATGCCGCGGCTGTCACCGACCGCGATGTCACCGATGCCGGCGGCCAGCAGGATGCGGGTCACCGCGACTCCGGCCGCACCCGCGCCGGACACCACGGCACGCAGGTCACCGAGGGTGCGCCCGGTCAGCTTGGCGGCGTTCTCCAGCGCGGCCAGGGCGACGATCGCGGTGCCGTGCTGGTCGTCGTGGAAGACCGGGATGTCGAGGCGGTCCTGCAGCAGGCGCTCGATCGCGAAGCACCGCGGCGCCGAGATGTCCTCGAGGTTGATCCCGCCGAAGCTCGGCGCGAGCCGGACGACGGTCTCGACGATCTCCTCGACGTCGGTGCAGGCGAGCGCGAGCGGGACGGCGTCGACGCCGCCGAAGTGCTTGAACAGCGCCGCCTTGCCCTCCATGACCGGCAGGGAACCCGCTGGGCCGATGTCACCGAGGCCGAGCACGGCGGTCCCGTCGGTGACGACGGCGACCGTGTTCGCCCGCCAGGTGTAGTCGTCGGCGAGGGCCGGTGTCTCGGCGATCGCCATGCACACCCGCGCGACCCCGGGAGTATAGGCCAGCGAGAGGTCCTCGCGGGTCTCCAGCGGGACGGTCAGCGCGACGCCGATCTTCCCGCCGCGGTGCAGCGCGAAGGCGGGATCGTCGTCGGACGGGCGCGGGCTGACCCCGGCCAGTTCCGACGCTGCGGTGGAGTCGAGGGTCGAGTGGTCAGTGATTGCGGTCACGGAGATTGCTCCTCGGACATGCCGCCGGTGGCCCCTTGAGCAATCGTGGTACCACCTGGGCGGCGCTACAAGACGCCCACCCTCCATGCGTGCCGTGTCCGCAGGAGGGCGGGCCTGAGCGGTCCCACCCCAGGATATTTGGTGATCATGAGGCGGGACGAGCGCCCGGGGATTGCCCGGGGTTACATCCAATATCGCACGCCGACCCGCTCGGACTCGCGCGGAAGCTTCGCCCACGGTGAACCTCGGACGAACCCGACCGCAACGCGATCGAAACATGTCGACACGGAGCGGGCGCGCGAGCGTAGCGGAGACGTCACATGATCAGGGTTGGGTGCACTCGGGCACCACCCACGTCACATAAACGCATCACCCAATCCTGGAGGTCATCAGTGCACAGCGGCGTTTTCCGTCCTGGTTCAAGGATATCCGCCCTGGTCATGAGCCTCGCTCTGCTGACGATCGTGGCGGGCTGTGGCGATGGCGACTCCGACTCCACCGCCACAGCGGCGGCGACTTCGGCCTCCGACAGCGTCATCGCAGGTCAACTACCCCAAAGCAGCCGTGACAAGGGGACGCTCACGGTAGGCACCGACCCGTCCTACGCGCCGAACGAGTTCTTCGACACGGATGGAAAAACCATCATCGGAATGGATATCGACCTGGCCCGCGCACTCGGCGGTGTCCTGGGTCTCAAGGTTCAGCCCACCCAAGTGGTCTTCGACTCGATCCTGCCCGGTCTCGCCTCCGGCCGGTATGACATCGGCATGTCCTCCTTCACCGACACCAAAGAGCGGGAGAAGCAGGTCGACTTCGTGACCTACTACTCGGCGGGCACCTCGTTCATGACCCGCGGCCAGGGTGGGGTGAAGGTCACCACGCTGGACGATCTGTGCGGGCACACGGTGGCGGTGGAGTCCGGCACCGTCCAGCAGACCGATGCCGGCGATCAGAGCGGCCGCTGCACAGCGGCGGGCAGGCCCGCGGTCACCGTGCAGAACTACGACGACCAGAACGGCGCCAACCTGGCCCTCGCCTCGGGCCGCGCCGATCTGTCGATGGCGGACTCGCCGGTCGCCGACTACCAGGCGAAACTGTCCGGCGGGAAGATCCGGATCGTGGGGAAGCCCTACGGGACCGCGCCCTACGGCATCGCCGTGCCCAAGAACTCGGGACTGGCCGCTGCGCTGCGCGCAGCCATGGCCAAGCTCATCGACGACGGTGAGTACACGAAGATCCTCGACCGGTGGGGGGTCCGTGACGGCGCCATCAGCAACCCGCGGATCAACGGCGCCACCGGATGACGGCCGCGAACGCCTCCCCGCCCGAGCGCGGCGCTGCCACCCCCCCTCTCGGACCTGCACCTGCACCTGCACCGACACCTGGACCCGCGGCGGTGGCGACGGCCGGGATCGGCGTCGGGGTGGACGTCGACGCCGTGCCGCTGCGCCATCCCGGCCGGTGGGCGGCCGGTGTGGTCATCCTGGTGTTCGCCGCGATGGGCGTGCACTCCCTCGCCACAAACCCGAACTTCCAGTGGGGCACCGTCGGCGACTACCTGTTCGCCGAGCCGGTGCTGCGTGGCATGTGGGCCACCGTCTACCTGACGGTCATCGCGATGGCGATCGGGGTCGTCGGCGGAATCGGGCTGGCCATCCTGCGGATGTCGCCGAATCCTGTCGTGGCCGGCGCAGCCTGGCTGTACATCTGGTTCTTCCGGGGCACGCCGCTGCTGGTCCAGATCCTGTTCTGGAGCTTCATCGGCGCCCTGTACCCCCGGCTTTCACTCGGAATACCGTTCGGGCCGAGCTTCGTCTCCGGCGACGCCAACCACGTCGTGCCGCTGTTCGCCGCGGCGGTGCTCGGTCTCGGTCTCAACGAGGCGGCCTACATGGCCGAAATCGTGCGCGCCGGGATAAACGGCGTCGACGCGGGCCAGACCGAGGCGGCGTCCGCGCTGGGCATGCCCCGGGCGCTGACCCTGCGGCGCATCGTGCTGCCGCAGGCCATGCGGACAATCATTCCCCCCACCGGGAACGAGACCATCTCGATGCTCAAGACGACCTCGCTGGTGAGCGTGATCTCCTACAACGAGCTGCTCAACGCCACCCGGCTCATCTACGCCCGCAACTTCCAGACGGTCCCGCTGTTGATCGTGGCGGCGCTGTGGTATCTCGCGCTGACCTCGGTGCTCACGGCCGGGCAGCACCAGCTGGAGCGCCGCTTCGCGCGCGGGATCCTGCCCCGCGTCGGTGAGCGCCGGTGAACGCCGGCTCGGCCGCCGTCGCGGTGCCGATGGTCCGCGCCGAGCGGGTGCGCAAGTCGTTCGGTCAGCACGTCGCCCTACGGGAGGTCTCCCTGACCGTGGCCCCCGGCGAAGTGACCTGCCTGATCGGGCCGTCCGGCTCCGGGAAGACCACGTTCCTGCGCTGCATCAACCACCTGGAGCGGATCAGCGGTGGCCGGTTGGAGGTCGACGGGGAGCTCGTCGGTTATCGCGAGCACCGCGGCCGGATCCGGGAGCTGCGCCCCCGCGACATCGCCCGCAAACGCCGGGAGATCGGGATGGTGTTCCAGCGGTTCAACCTCTTCCCGCACCTGACCGCCCTGGAGAACATCATCGAGGCCCCGGTCCGGGTGCACGCCGAGCGGCGGTCCGAGGCGACACGGCGGGGCCGGGCGCTGCTGGCCCGGGTGGGCCTGGCCGACCGGGCGGACGCCTACCCCGCCGAGCTCTCCGGCGGGCAGCAGCAGCGCGTCGCGATCGCCCGGGCGCTGGCGATGCGTCCCAAGCTGATGCTGTTCGACGAGCCGACGTCCGCGCTCGACCCCGAGCTGGTCGGCGAGGTGCTGGAGATCATGCGCCAGCTCGCCACCGAGGGAATGACCATGATCGTGGTCACTCATGAGCTCGGGTTCGCTCGCGAGGCGGCCGACACCGTCGTCTTCATGGACGCCGGCACGGTCGTGGAGGTCGGCCCGCCGGCCACCCTGCTCACCGCACCGGCGCACGAGCGCACCCGCGCCTTCCTGTCGAAAGTGCTCTAGCCCCACCGTCGACCTCGACCCTCGACATCGGCCGCACCACCGTAGCCGGCGCTACGCAAAGCCACACCCGCACACCAACGCGCGCCGGACCATGGGTCCAGCCTGCTGGGAGACACCCCGTCCAACCGGTACCTTCGCTGTCGTGGAGATCAGCGAACTATCGGTTCCGGACGCCTGGGTGTTCACCCCGCGTCAGCACTCCGACAGCCGCGGGACCTTCCTGGAGTGGTTCCGCTCCGACGCGCTTGCAGAGGTCGTGGGCCATCCGCTGACCTTGTCGCAGGCCAATCACAGCGTCAGCCGGGCCGGGACGCTCCGTGGCGTTCACTACGCTCAGGTGCCACCCAGCCAGGCGAAGTACGTGACGTGCGTCCGCGGGCGGGTGCTCGACTGCGTCGTCGACATCCGCACCGGATCGCCCACGTTCGGCACCTTCGCCACGGTTCTGCTCGACGACGTCGACCGGCGGGGCCTGTACGTCTCGGAGGGCCTGGGGCACGCCTTCATGGCGCTGACCGACGACGCGGCGATCTCCTACCTGTGCTCGACGTCCTACACCCCCGGCCGCGAACACGGCGTCGACCCGCTCGACCCCGATCTGGCGCTGCCCTGGCCCGACGACCTCACGCCGTTGCTGTCGGAGAAGGACGCCGCGGCCCCCTCGCTGAAGGAGGCGGAGTCGGCGGGCCTGTTGCCGACCTACCGCGACTGCCGGGCCTTCTACGACCAGCTACGCGCCCCCGGCGCCGCGGCGAGTGGATCGCGATGATCCGGGTGGCCGGCCCCGGGGACGTCGAGGTCGTCGGAGAGCTGGTCCGGGAGCTCGCTGCCTATGAGCGGGAGGCGGACCGGGTCTCCATGACCCCGGCCGATCTGCAGGCCGCCCTGTTCGGCCCGGTCCCGGCCGCCTACTGCCTCGTGGCCACGGCCGATCAGTCGCCCGGGGGTGTTACCCCGATCGGGGGTCCACCCCCGATCGGGGTGGTGCATCCGTCCCCGAATCCGCCTCCGGTCGTGGGCTTCGCGATCTGGCATCCGACCTTCTCCACCTGGACCGGGCAATCCGGGATGTACCTGATCGACCTGTTCGTGCGGCCGGAGCACCGCCGTGGGGGGCACGGCCGGGCCCTTCTCGCCGCCCTCGCCGCGACCTGCGTCGAACGCGGGTACCTGCGGCTCGACTGGGCCGTACTCGACTGGAACACACCGGCCCAGGCGTTCTACCGCTCGCTCGCGGCGCAACCGCTGACCGGGTGGTCGACCTGGCGGGTGGACGGCGACGCCCTCACCGATCTCGCCGCCCTGGCCCGCCCGCGCCCTGGTGCCGTCGCCGATCCGGCTTGAAACCGGTTGCTCCGGCCCGGATCGGACCGTCTGTCCGAGCAGCTCGTCCTGGTTGCGGGGCTTTCGCCCGCCAGGTCTCGTCGGCGCCGGCATCGCGCGAATGAGGTCGCCTGCGGGCGCTTACGATCACCCGACCTGCGGGACCCACCGGCGGCTGGGTACGGTGGAGGCGGTGGCTGTCGCCAGCCGCCGACGGAGCGGATCCCATCCAGGCCACGAGGGACGTCACGGCCGAAATGGGGATGCTTGATGTCGTCGGCGGGCGGGAAGGCATTCATCCACAACATCATCGTTCGGCCGGCTTCGGCCGGCGGACCACCCGCGAGGGTCTCCCCTCGCACTATGCAGGCTCTTTGGGGGTAGGAACGTGGATCCGACGCCTTCGACCGGCGGCGCGGAGAACTCCGACACCATCGACAGCCAAACCGCCCACTCCGGCGGACTGCGCGACGTCGTCGCGCTCACCCTGCCCGCGGCCAGCGCATACCTGACTGTCCTGCGCACCGCGACGGCCTCCCTGGCCGCCCGGCTCGACTTCACCCTCGACGACATCGAGGACCTGCGGATCGCTGTCGACGAGGCGTGCGCACTGCTGCTCGTCTCGGCGGTGCCCGGGTCGTCGCTCGACTGCACGTTCACGCTCTCGCCCGGAGTGATGCATGTGCTGGTGACGGTCGAGAGCCTCGACGGCGAACCGCCCTCCGAGGACACCTTCGCCTGGACGGTGCTCAAGGCCCTCGCGGGCGACGTGGACACCTTCACCGGCCCGGGCAACAAGGTGAGCATCACGCTGCAGAAGCGCCGGGGCGTGCGAGCGGATCTCGGCGAGCCGGCGGGGCACGTCCGCGGATCAGGTGCGGCCAACGAGACACCACTGGGCGACGCGGTAGGTACACCGTGACGTCGACCGGCAGGACCCCGACGCCGCCCCGGACGGCCGCCGGCCAGGACGCACCCGCGGCCGACCCGGTGGCCGCGCTGAGCCAGCGGGGGGCCGCCCTGGACGAACATCCCGCCGAGCGCACTGCGGGCGATCCGGAGGTCAGCGCCGAGGTTGCGGCCCAGCCGCTGCCGAGCGTCGAGGTCGAGACCACCGAGCGTGCCCACTCCCCCGACCGGGCCAGGGCCCGTGCGCTGTTCGTGCGCCTCGCCGAGCTACCCGAGGGCGATGCGGAGCGCGCCGCCATCCGCGACCAGCTCGTCCGGATGCACCTGCCGTTGGTGGAATACCTCGCCCGGCGCTTCCGCAACCGTGGCGAGCCGCTCGACGACCTCGTTCAGGTCGCCACGATCGGCCTGATCAAGTCGGTGGACCGGTTCGACCCGGAGCGCGGGGTGGAATTCTCCACCTACGCCACCCCGACGATCGTCGGTGAGATCAAGCGCCACTTCCGCGACAAGGGCTGGGCGATCCGGGTGCCCCGCCGGTTGCAGGAGCTCAAGCTCTCGCTGACGAAGGCGACCTCCGAGCTGTCCCAGACACTCGGCCGCTCCCCCACCGTGAGCGAGATCGCCCGGCATCTGCAGATGAGCGAGGAGGACGTCCTCGAGGGACTGGAGTCGGCCAACGCCTACTCGGCGGTCTCCCTCGACGCGCCGGACTCCGGTGACGACGAGGCTCCCGCCGTCGCGGACACCCTCGGCGTCCAGGACGAGTCCCTGGAGGGCGTGGAGTACCGCGAGTCACTCAAGCCACTCCTGGAGAAGCTCCCGCCGCGGGAGAAGCGCATTCTGCTCCTGCGCTTCTTCGGCAACATGACCCAGTCACAGATCGCCACCGAGCTCGGCATCTCGCAGATGCACGTGTCCCGGCTGCTGGCCCGCACCCTGGCCCAGCTCCGTCGCGGTCTACTCGAGGACGGCTGACTCCGTTCAGCCGGCTCCGCGCCGTCTGACCCTCACCTGCCGCCGCCCGACCCGCACCCGCGCCGTCCAAGCCTCGCCCAGGCTGTTCTGACCCCGCCGGGCGGCTTCGCACCGCCCTCAGGGGCGCTGCGGCCCGCGAGGAACACGGCCATCGCCGCGGCCGGCGCCCTCGTGCTCGTCCTGACCCGCCCGGGTGGCGGGGCCGCTTGCGTCGGACGCCGACGGACCGAACCCACCCGCGGCCAGCAGGGCCACGACGATCACAAGCGGGACGACGAGCAGCGGGATGCCGTAGCCGTAGTCACCGGCCTGCAACAACCCCCAGGCCACCGGCAGGCACAGGATCTGCACGAGGAGTGTGGGCGAACGGTAGGAGGCCCCGCGCCGCAGCACTCCCGCGGCCAGCAGGGCCACGCCCGCGGCTCCGACAATCGCCAGCACCCCGCCGGTCTCGGCGCGCCCGACGTCGTCAATGTCGGAACCGAAGCCGCGCAGCACCTGCAGGACGCCCAGGGCCAGCAGGACGAGCGCCTCGGCAGCAAGCAGGATGCTGGCCACCCAGGCCGGCACGGACGCCGTGCGTGCGGCCTCGCGCAGCTCCTCGAACCGGCCGCCAGCCGGCCGATCGGGACGGCTCGTGGATCCCATGGTCCGACACTACGTCCCTGAAAGGCCACGCCGGTCCCCCACAAGGCCACGCCGGTCCCCACAAGGCCACGCCGGTCGACAAACCGGGCTCGGGACCTGGCGATCGCGCCAGCGCCGGCCCTCGGACCCCCGGTTTCACCGATGTGAGAGTTTTCCCAGCCGCCGCCCGAGATGGACTGGCGGACTACGGTAGAGGCATGCGAGGGCTGCTGGTCGTCAACCCCGTCGCCACCACCACAACCGAACGTGTTCGGGACGTCCTCGCCACCGCGCTCGCGGCCGACGTCACCATGGAGACCGTGCTCACCAAGGGGCCAGGCCATGGTGTCGAGCTCGGAGCGCGCGCCGTGGAACTCGGCGTCGACGTGGTAATCACTCTCGGTGGAGACGGCACCGTGAACGAGATCACCAACGGGCTGCTTCAGAACGGCCCGCTGCAGGACGGACCGGCGCTCGCGGTGGTGCCGGGTGGGAGCACGAACGTGTTCGCTCGCGCCCTGGGCTATTCGGCCTCACCGGTCGAGGCGACCGGCGAGCTGCTGAACGCCCTGCGCGAGGGGCGCAGCCGCCGGATCAGCCTCGGTCGAGCCGAGTACGGCGAGGAGAGCCGCTGGTTCACGTTCTGCTTCGGTATCGGCCTGGACGCGCGGGTGGTCGCGCGGGCCGCGGAGAAGCGGCACAAGGGCCGTCGTAACAGTGCCGGTCTGTTCCTCCGGACGGCGGCGGGCCAGGTGACCCGCGGCGCGGACCGGGGCGCCCCGTCCGTAGCCCTGGAGACGACCGACGCCCACAGCTTCCCCACCGAGGTTGACCTCCCCACCGAGGACGAGGATGCCCGGGTCGCGGCCGCCGGCGAGGCCGCTGGGAGCGTCGAGGAACGCATCGCCCTCGGGATCGTCTGCAACACCCGTCCGTGGACCTACCTGAACTCCCGCCCCGTGCTGGCCTGCCCGGAGGCGTCGTTCGACACCGGGTTGGACCTGCTGGCGCTGCGACGGGTGCGACTGTCCAGCGTGCTGCGCACGGCCTCGCAGATCCTTGCCGACGGGCGCGGCCCGCGCGGTCGCAACGTCGTGCGCCGCCACGACGCGGCCACGATGCGGTTCCTCGCGGATCACCCGCTGCCGCTGCAGATGGACGGCGAGTACCTCGGCGAGTATGCCGACGTCGCGCTTACCCACCATCCGCGGGCCCTGCGCGTCATCGCCTGACGCGCACTGCCTCCCCAAGCCTCCCTGCATCGCCCAGAAGGTGTTGCGACCCACCAGAGCTACGCGTCCGAAACTCCACCGCTCTCGCGGCAGCGCGCGGCGGTGGTCCGGATTACGGCGCTGCCGACCGATTCCTGGGCTGCTGTGATCGATTGTGTACGGATGGGTGGCTGGGGCTGGGCACGGTTCGTGCCTGAAATATCGCTTTTATCCCTCGACACCCAACGCGATCTGACCGCATTCTGGCCGTGAACCCTCGCGGGATGATCCGGACAGAGAGCGCGGGAAGAGCTTTCCTTCTCGGCTCAGCTGCCCTCGGTGGCGCCCGCGCCGGAGGGATCCGGGGTGTTGAGAGCTTGGCGGATCTCGACCGGGTCGTCGCAGATCGCCCCGGCGACCCCGGCGTCCCGCACTTGGCGCGCGGCGCCGACACCGGTGACCGTCCACGTCACCAGTCGTAGGCCGGCCTGCCGGGCGCGGGCGCCTGCGTCCGGCGAGCCGAGCACGGCGCTGGTGTGGGCATGGAGCTCGGTATGGCCCGCGGACCGTGCGTAGGCCAGGCCGCCGCTGACGGACATCCGCGGCATCGTCAGAAACGCCGTCGCGACCGCCAGCTCCGCGTCGCGCACGGCCTCGATGGCGAACCAGTCGAACGACGACACGGTGATGCCGCCGGCGCCGGCGTCGAGGTCGGCCACGGTGGGCCGCGGTCCCGTCCAGCCTCGGGCGCGCAGCCGCTCGGCGAGGGCTCGCGCGGTGCGCTCCCGCGGGGCGTCGAAGTCAGGCTGGCCGGGCTGGTTCTTGATCTCGCAGATCAGCCGGCCGCGACCGGCCCAGACGTCGAGAATCTCGTCGAGAAGCGGGATGCCGCGGGCGCGCAGGGCCTCGGTGGGTTGGCGGACGACCGCCCGCCCGGCGGGCCGGGAAAGCCGGGCGTCGTGCACGCACACCAAGTCCCCGTCCGCACTGCGACGGACGTCGATCTCGACGCCGTCCGCACCGGCCCGCAGCGCCGCGTCCACCGCCTCGACCGTGTTCTCCGGGCCGGGGACCCTGCTACCGCGATGACCGAGAACCTCCATGGCCCAACCCTGCCATCTCCGACGGGCCGAGCGTGTCATGGCAGGCGGGGAGAACGCCGCCCAGCATGGTCGGAGTAACCCGGATGCGCGCAGACGTATGCTGATGCCCAGATGGCATGACGCCGGCCCCTTGATCGGGAAGGGCCCGCCGTATGGCGCGGGGACGGTCCCCATGGCGCTCGGCTCATGCCACCACAGGCCCTATCAACCAGGACTTCTGTGGCGCTTCAGCAACCGTCGGAGACGGTCGCACCCCGTGGCCCATCTGTGTCCCTGCCGGACAAGTGCAGGCCAGGCAGGGTGTGAAGACGGTTGCAGGTTCTTGCGCCCCTGCCCGTTCCGGTGGGAGGGTGGCGAATGTCCGAGGTGGATGCACGTGCACCTGGGCACGCCGACAGTCAGAAACCCGCTCCACGGCCCGCCGTCAGGGCCGAGTAGACACCTGCTCATTCAATTTTCATCCGCGACACAACCGTAGCGGCTCGCAAAGCGTCTCATGTGCAGTGTGGCCCGAGACGAGAGAGGGAGTTGGACGCATGGACTGGCGCCACAGAGCGCTCTGCCGTGACGAGGATCCCGAGCTCTTCTTCCCGATCGGTACTACCGGTCCGGCGGAACGCCAGGTCGAAGAGGCAAAGGCCGTTTGCGCGCGGTGCGCAGTCACTAGTGACTGCCTCAGTTGGGCACTAGACACCGGGCAGGACTCCGGCGTCTGGGGCGGGCTGAGTGAAGACGAACGCCGGGCGCTCAAGCGCCAGGTCCGGCTGCGGGTGCGAACCGCCTGAGTGCACGACCCCCGGGGGCCCAGCGCCGAAGACCGGGGTGCAGCAAGGACGTGCCACGTCCGCATCACTACAACCGCCCGCGGTAGATCCTGCCCGCCGAGCCTCGCACCATCGGCGGACCACAGCGGTCCCCGCACGACGCCGCGCCATAACCCGTGCCCGAGCACGGGGGTGGCGGGCAGCACCATCGGCCGTTCTGTCCGCGCGTCCGCCGCAGCGATGCGGCGCGACGCGGACGGAGCGGCCGAAATGTTTTCGGCCTCTGCCGCAGCCCCCTCGCGCCCTGCCCACGGGCGCGGCGCATCGTCACACCGGCCGCGAACGAGGGACACATCCTGGGGGATACCCCCGCGCGCAGACCCTAAACACTCAACTTTCAGAAAGTGGGATGGACAGCAGCGCCTCGGTGCCCCGCTCCGGACCGGCCTGCAGCCGGATGGTGCCGTGCATCTCACCGAGCACGAGCTGACGGACGATCTGCAGCCCCAGCCGGGGCGAGTGCTCGAGCTGGAAATCCTCCGGCAGGCCGGCCCCGTCGTCGGCGACGACGACGTCCAGCCGGTCCACCAGGCGCTGCACGCGAATCTCGATCGAGCCCGCCGAACCATCGAACGCATGTTCTACAGCATTCTGTAGAAGTTCCGAAAGCACAAGAGCCAGCGGGGTGGCGAGTTCGCCGGGCAGCCGCCCGAACGATCCCGATCGGCGAGTGTTCGCCCGCGCACCGGTGGATGCCAGGTCGACGGTCACCGACGTGATCTGGTCGGCGATCTCGTCGAACGGCACGCTCTCTCCCAGACTCTGCGACAGCGTCTCGTGCACAACCGCGATCGAGGTCACTCGGCGCACCGACTCCCGCAGGGCCGATCGCGCCTCGTCGACCTTGGTGCGGCGCATCTGCAGCCGCAGCAGGGCGGCCACGGTCTGGAGATTGTTCTTGACCCTGTGATGTATCTCACGGATAGTGGCATCCTTGCTCAGCAGCAGCGCCTCCCGCCGGCGCAGATCCGAGACGTCCCGGACGAGGACCAGCACCTCCCGGGTCGCGCCGGGGAACAGCGGGATCGCCCGCAGCATCACCACCGTGCTGCCGACGGCGGCCTCGACCTCCACCGGCCGGCGCCGGCCGATCGCATGCCAGACGGCGGGTGTGGTCGCGGGCAGGCTCAGCGCCCGGTGCACCGTGCGCAGGTCCTCGCCGGTGACGTTGCCGGTGTAGCCGAGGCGGCGGTACGCCGACAGCGCGTTCGGGCTGGCGAAGATGACCTTGCCTGCGCCGTCGAGCCGCATCATCCCGTCGCCGACCCGGGGTGACTCAGGCAGCTCGGCGGAACTCCCGCGGAACGGAAAGGCACCCTCGGCGATCATCAGGGCCAGGTTGTTGGCGCCCTGCAGGTAGGAGGACTCCAGGTCGCTTGGGGTGCGGGGATTGACCAGGTTGGTGTCGCGGGCGAGGACGGCGATCACCTCGTCGCCGTGGCGGACCGGAATCGCCTCCGTCCGCACCGGCACCCCGCCGTCCCACTCGGGTTCGCCCTCCCGGGCGATGCGGTGTTCCCGCCAGGCGTTCTGGACCACCCACCGGTTGATGACGACGCTGCCGACCTCGTCGTTGTGGTACGCGGTCGGGCCGGTCGTGGGTCGGACCTGGGCCACGACGAGGAACTCGGTCCCGCTGGTATGGCCCCGGCCCGAGCCCGAACCGGAACGGACGGGCACAAGGAGCAGCAGGTCAGCGAAGGAGAGGTCGGCGAGCAGAGCCCAGTCCGCGACGAGCGCGTGCAGGTGGTCGATGTCGTCGTCGCTGAGATCCGTGCTCGCGCGCAGCATGTCGGCGAGGGTTCCCACGGGTCGCAGACTGCCAGACGGACCGGTGCCGCGAGCTGGCGGGCACCCCCGCGGGACCATCCGGGCCCGTACGCTCGCCGTCGTGACCGTCGACAACGCCGCCGCGGCCGTGGCTCCCGGCACGCGCATAGCGCCCCAAACCGCCACGAGCGTAGCGAAGAGCACCGCGGAGCCCGCTGGCGGCCCGCCCGCGGCCGATCCGCTGGCCTGGCTCGCCGAGCATGCGCGGGCTCGGGAGGCGGCCGGCCTGCGCCGCAGCCTGCGCCCCCGCACCCTGGCACCGGCCGCGGACGGCGCCGGGGTGCGCGTCGACCTCGCCGGCAACGACTACCTCGGCCTCGGCGGCCATCCCGTGGTCATCGAGGGGGCGGCACGCGCCCTGCGGGCATGGGGCACGGGATCCACCGGCAGCCGGCTGGTAACCGGGACGACCGCCCTGCACGGCGAGCTGGAGGCGGCGCTCGCCGACCACGTGGGCTTCGCCGCGGCGTTGGTCTTCTCCTCCGGCTACACGGCGAACCTGGGCTGCCTGACCGGGCTGGCCGGCCCCGGCGACCTGATCGTCTCCGACGTGCTCAACCACGCCTCGATCGTCGACGCCTGCCGGCTGTCTCGGGCGCGGGTGGCCATCACCCCGCACGGCGACGTCGCCGCCGTGACCGCCGCGCTCGCCGCCGGCGGCTGGCGCCGCGCGCTCGTGGTGACCGAGTCGGTGTTCTCCGCCGACGGCGACGCCGCCCCCCTGGCCGAGCTGCACACCACGGCCCGCGCGCACGGGGCGGTCCTCGTCGTCGACGAGGCGCACGGGCTCGGCGTGGTCGGCCCGACCGGCCGCGGCGCACTGGCCGCCGCCGGGCTCGCCGGACAGCCGGACGTGGTGGCCACGGTCACCCTGTCGAAGGCGCTCGGCGGTCAGGGCGGCGCGGTCCTCGGCACGACGGCCGTCCGCGAGCACCTCATCGACACGGCCCGCACGTTCATCTTCGACACCGGCCTCGCCCCGGTGAGCGCCGGCGGGGCGCTGGCGGCGCTCACGCACCTGCGGGCCCATCCGGAGCTGCCCGCCGCGGTCCGGCGCCGCGCCGACGAGCTCGCCGCGCTCACCGGGGCGCCGCGCCCGGCCGGTGCGGTCGTCTCGGTCGTCGTCGGCGAGCCGGAGCCGGCGGTGGCCGCGGCGGCGACCTGCCTGGCACACGGGGTGGCGGTCGGCTGCTTCCGGCCGCCGACGGTGCCCGCGGGCACGAGCCGGCTGCGGCTGGCCGCCCGCGCCGACCTCAGCGACGCCGACCTGGCACTCGCGACCGAGGCGTTCGCCGCCGCCGGGGTGCTCGCCCGATGACACTGCTGGTGGTCACCGGCACCGGCACCGAGGTCGGCAAGACGGTGGTGACCGCGGCGCTGGCCGCGCTCGCCCACGACCGTGGCCATGCCGTCGCGGTGGTCAAGCCGGCGCAGACCGGTGTCCGGCCCGACGAGCTGGGAGACGTCGACCTGGTTGCCGACCTCGCGGGCATCCGCGACGTCCACGAGCTGGCCCGTTACCCCGACCCGCTGGCGCCGGCGGCCGCCGCCCGCCGGGCCGGCCGGCCGGCCATCGACCTCGACGATCTGGCGGCTCGGATCGGCAAGCTCGCCACCGACCGCGACCTCGTCCTCGTCGAGGGGGCCGGCGGGCTGCTGGTGCGCTACGACGACAACGGCGCGACCCTGGCCGATCTCGCCCGGCTGCTCGCGGCGCCGGTGCTCGTCGTGACGACGGCGGGTCTCGGCGCGCTGAACGCGACCGCGCTGACCCTGGAGGCCCTGGCCCACCGCGGCCTCGACCTGGCCGGCGTGGTGATCGGATCCTGGCCGCGCGAGCCGGACCTGGCCTGCCGCAGCAACCTGGCCGACCTGACCGACCTGGCCGGTCGGCCGCTGGCCGGGGCCCTGCCCGCGGGCGCCGCACTGCTGAGCCGGCCCGAGTTCCTCGCGACGGCCCGACAGGCACTCGAACCCGCCCTCGGCGGTACCTTCCGTGCACAGCAGTTCCGTGAACGCTACCCGGTGTAGGGCCGTTCCCTGGCCCATTCACAGCGCCAAATGCCCGAATTGTCCAAATCGATAGGTGAGAAGGTCCGGACGACGCCCAGCGGTCGAAGGCGGCGGGAACGGCCTGCTCAACGCGCCCGGAGCCGGACGGGTGACGAACGTGCCCGATGTCGCGCGGGAAAACCGGGCGGCGCAGCGGGCGCGGGCTCGACAATGGACGGGCACTGCGATCGATCTGCTGACAGGACGACCCGAGAAGCCCCACCAAGCCGACCCGAGAAGACGGTTCGACCAGCCCACCCCGACGACGAGCCAGTCCCATCGCCGAGCGCAATTCCTGCCGACGTCCCGCCTGGAGGACCCCAGTGACCGCACCCGTGACCACGCACACCGCTTCGGCGATGGTGCCCCCGCACGCGCCGGCCGCCGCCGGGCAGGACCCGGCCGCCCTGCTCGCCCACGCCCGGCGTGAGGTTCTCGAGGGCGGCCGGGGGCTCGACCAGGCGGGTGTGCTCGCCGTCCTGCGGCTACCCGACGAGTACCTGGGCGACGCGCTGGCGCTCGCGCACGAGGTCCGGTTGCGCTGGTGCGGTCCGGAGGTCGAGGTCGAGGGCATCATCAGCCTGAAGACGGGCGGCTGCCCGGAGGACTGCCACTTCTGCTCGCAGTCGGGCAAGTTCGACTCGCCGGTGCGCTCGGCGTGGCTCGACGTGCCCTCGCTGGTCGAGGCGGCCCGTCAGACCGCGGCGACCGGCGCCACCGAGTTCTGCATCGTCGCGGCCGTGCGCGGGCCCGACGCCCGGCTCATGTCCCAGGTCCGCGAGGGGGTCGCGGCCATCCGCGCGGCCGTCGAGATCAACATCGCCTGCTCGCTGGGCATGCTGACCCAGGAGCAGGTCGACGAGCTCACCGAGATCGGGGTGCACCGCTACAACCACAACCTCGAGACGTCCCGCTCGCACTTCTCCAAGGTCGTCACCACCCACAGCTGGGAGGAACGCTGGGAGACCTGCGAGATGGTGCGTGCCGCCGGCATGGAGCTGTGCTGCGGCGCCATCCTGGGGGTCGGGGAGTCACTGGAGCAGCGGGCCGAGCTCGCCGCCCAGCTCGCCGTCCTGGAGCCCGACGAGGTCCCGCTGAACTTCCTCAACCCGAGGCCGGGTACCCCTTTCGGGGACTACCCGCCGGTGCAGCCGCGCGACGCACTGCGCGCCATCGCCGCGTTCCGGCTGGCCCTGCCCCGAACGATCCTGCGCTACTCGGGCGGCCGAGAGATCACCCTGGGCGACCTGGAGGCGCAGGGGATGCTCGGCGGCATCAACGCGGTGATCGTCGGCAACTACCTGACGACGCTTGGCCGGCCGGCCGAGTCCGACCTGAAGATGCTCGCCGACCTGAGCATGCCGATCAAGTCGCTGCAGGCCACGCTGTAAGACACCGCCCGGCCGGCCAGGGCCCCGCGGGGTCCTGGCCGGGGGCCGTGCCGCGCGGGCTCAGGCGTTGGTGGCCGTCATGAGGCCGTGCTCGGTGCAGCGCGCCGACCAGCCCGCGGGAGTCACCTGCACCACCATCCGCCGCCGGCAGATCCGGCAGTAACGAGGCGGTTCAAGCTCACGGGCCCGCGCGCACGCCTCATGACGGCCCACACTGGCCAACTGACCGCAACGGTCACAGAACGAAGCGTCCACGAAGTCAGCTTAGGGCATGACCCGACGCAACCCTCGGCCGACGGCGGAGCCGGGCCTCAGGCCGCTTGCGGCGGCGCCTCAGCCGGCGGCCACCTGCTCGACCAAGGCGATCAGGTCACCGTCCTGGACGACATCGCCCTCCTGGACCGCGATCCGCGCCACCGTGCCGCCGTCCTCACTGATCACCGGGATCTCCATCTTCATGGAGTCGAGGATGACGAGGGCGTCACCGGCTGCCACCGGGTCACCCACACCGACGACGACCTTCCAGACATTGGCCACCATCTCCGCGCGGACTTCCTCGACCATCGGGCTCCCTCCAGCGGCGATTCGAACGTGCCAAGAGCCTAGTGCCACCGGTCACTCTGACCAACGTCCTATGCCCACAGGTGTGTTCGCACCACCGCACAGGGGCGACTCGACCGCCCGGTGTTGGGACTGTTCGCCGTAAACCCGCAAACTACGCATGTGCTCGTACTTCTCGTGTTGACCCTGGTATGTGGGCTGGGCGTCGGCCTGGCCCGCGGCGGAACCCTGGGCGCCCTCGCCCGCGTCCACGTCCTGCGCCCGTGGTTGTTCGCTTCGGTGATCCTGGTGCTGGCAGTGGGCGGGCTCGTCCCGGCGCTACACAGCCCCGCCTGGATCGTCGCGGCGGTGCTCGCCGCATTGTTCGCCGGAATGAACAACCGGCTACCCGGGCTCGGCCTGCTGGTGACCGGCATCATCGCCAACGCCGCCGTCATCACGGTGAACGGCGGACAGATGCCGGTGTCGTTGTGGGGCGCAGACAGGGCCGGCGTTCCGATCGGCGACATCCTCACCTCGGCCTTTCACTCCCCCGCCGGGGACGGCACGAGCCTGCGGCTGCTCAGCGACATCATCCCGCTGCCCTTTCCAGGGGTGCCGGCGGTGGTGAGCGTCGGCGACGTGGCGATGGCCGCGGCACTCGGGCTGTTCGGTGCCGTGACCCCGGTGCGGGCCTGGCGCACGCTGCGAGCCCGGCGCCAGGCGGCGCTGACCGGCGCATCGCTGGCGGGGTACGGCGACGCGGACGGGCTGATCGGCTCCGACGACCACCTCGACCACGACCTCGACGACGACCTCGACGAGCACGAGCACGGCTACGACGACGGTCCCCGCCATGACGACCAGGCCGGCCGGGACGAGCCCGACGACCACCGCTACGCCGACGACTCGTTCGACGGCGGCTCCCGGGACGGCAGCCCGCGGAACGGCAGCGCGGTGGACCCCACGGGCGGGTCTGCCGGCAACGTCCGGCTCGTCGGGAAGGTCCGCGACGACGGGGGCGAGCGCCACCGCACGAGCGGCGAGCGCGACGTGGACGGCGACGAGCCAGGCGAGGGTGGGGGCGGCCACGCGGGCAGGTCGGTCACCACCCGGCGGCCCGGGCTGGCACGATGACCCCACATCCGATTGATGGAGGGGAGGATCCCATGGCAAAGAAGAAGCGCAAGCGGCGCGCGCGGGCCAAGAGCAAGGCCAACCACGGCAAGCGCCCGAACACCTGAGCAGCCCGGCGGGCCGTGTGAACGCGGCCCGCCGCCAGGCGTCACTCAGGCCACTGCGACGGCCTGCTGGCGCAGCCAGGCGACGGTGCGCGCCAGGCCCTCGTCGAGATCGACCGTGGGTCGCCAGCCCACCAGTCGCGCCGCCAGGTGCACGGCCAGGGCGATGCGGGCCAGCTCCCCGGGGCGCGCCGGAGCCGACAGCGGGGTGTCGGGCACGCCGACGATCGCGGCGATCCGGCTGTGCAGCTCCCGCACGGTGGTGGCGACGCCGGTGCCGATGTTGAGTCGGACGCCGTCGGCGGCATCCACCGGCAACACCCGGGCGAACGCCTCGGCCACGTCGCCGACGAACACGTAGTCCCGGCTCGCGGTGCCGTCGCCGAAGATCTTCGCCGGCCGCCCGGCCAGCAGTGCCGTCCCGAAGATGGCGACGACGCCCGCCTCGCCGTGCGGGTCCTGCCGCGGCCCGTAGACGTTGGCCAGCGCCAGGGCGGTCGAGGCCAGGCCGTGGGTCGCCCGGTAGACGTTGAGGTACAGCTCGCCGGCGGCCTTGCCCGCCGCGTACGGCGATTCGGGCGCCACCGGGGTTGTCTCGTCCACCGGCACCTGCACGGGCGAGCCGTAGATCGACCCGCCGGACGAGGTGTGGATGACCTTGGCCACGCCGGCGAGGCGGCTGGCCTCGAGGACGTTGATCGTGCCGAGCACGTTCTGCCGGGCGTCGCGCAGCGGGTCGGCGACGCTGACCCGGACGTCGATCTGGGCGGCCAGGTGCGCCACCACCTCGGGTTGCACCCGGCCGACGAGGGTGGGCAGCTCGGGGGAGGTGACGTCGACCTGCTCGAAGGAGAAGCGGGGGTCCACCGCCGCGGCGGTGAGGTTGGCCAGCCGACCGGTGGACAGGTCGTCAACGCCGACGACGCTGTGACCGTCGGCCAGCAGCCGATCGGTGACAGTGGAACCGATGAAGCCGGCCGCGCCGGTGACAAGGATGCGCACGACGCAGGACACTAGCCCGCGAGCCTGTGCGCCACCTGTTTCCAGCCTGTACTCAGCGCGACCGCGGTGCAGCGATCACCGGCTGGTACGAGCCCCATACCGGGGCCCGCGACCGCGCGCCGACGCGCTAGTCGGGCCGGAACTCGGTGGTGTCCGCCTCCACCCGGGCCGACCGGAGCCGAGCCAGGACGCTGGTCCGCAGCGAGTCCGGCGCCCGCTCCCCGCCGCACTTGCGGGCGACGAGCATCTTCACCTCGTGTTCCACGCCGAACTCGCGCAGGCATGGGGAGCACTCGTCGAGATGGGACCGGATGAGGTCGTGCTGCCCGCCGTCGCACTCGCCGTCGAGGTACAGGAAGACCGCGTCGAGCACCTTCCGGCAGTCGATCTCGTGCTCACCGCCGCAGCTCACGACGCACCACCCTCGCCGTCGGCGGACCCGGCGCCCACCAGCCCACGACCCGCCGCGTACTTGTCCAGCGACTTGCGCAGACCGCGACGGCCACGGTGCAGCCGGGACATCACGGTCCCGATCGGCGTTCCCATGATCTCCGCGATCTCCTTGTAGGCGAAGCCTTCGACGTCGGCGAGGTACACCGCCATCCGAAAGTCCTCCGGCAACGCCTGCAACGCGTCCTTGATGTCGCTGTCGGGCAGGTGCTCCAGCGCCTCGGTCTCAGCGCTCTTCAGGCCGCTGGACGTGTGCGACTCCGCCTCGGCGAGCTGCCAGTCCTCGACCTGCTCGGTCGGGCTCTGCAACGGCTGCCGCTGCCGCTTGCGATAGGTGTTGATGAAGGTGTTGGTCAGGATCCGGTAGAGCCAGGCCTTGAGGTTCGTGCCCTCCTGGAACTGATGGAAGGCCGCGAAGGCCTTGACGAAGGTCTCCTGGACGAGATCCTCCGCGTCGGCCGGATTGCGGGTCATCCGCAGCGCGGCCGCGTACAGCTGGTCGAGGTACGGGAGGGCGTCGCGCTCGAACCGCGCGCCCCGCTCCTCGGTGGTCTCGTCGACCAGGATCACTCCCTCACCGTCGTGCCTTCCGACGGCCCACTCCGCGCTCAGGGTGCCGGACCGGACGGAACCGGACCGTCTCTCCGGAGCGGACGATACCCCGACCAGGGCCTCGGCGCGTATCGGCACGACGGCCGCAGGGGGCTGTTGTGGGACAAATCGCGGCTGCACCGGCGGCTGCCGATGCGTGGCGTTCGCACGAGTCATGAGACCTCCGTGACCTCGTCTGACACCGGTCACAACGCCGATCGCCCCGTGGCTGATTCCCATGCCGGGACCGGGGACCCCAACCGTTCGAGCAGGAATGCGGCGCCTACCCGGGCGGCCTCCGCGACGGCGTCGCCAGCCGGCCGGCCGTCGCGCACCCGGGTGCGGAAGGAGTGGTCGCCGCCCACGACGAGGTGCACCTGCCGGTCGAGCACCGGATCCGGCGCCGGCCGACCAAAGGAGTCCCGGTCCCCCTGGACGACGAGGACGGGCACCCCGGCACCATCGAGCTCCCCCTGCCGCGCCGGCTTCGGCTGGCCCGCCGCGGTGGTGCCCGGCGGCTGCAGCGGAAAGCCCAGGGCAAGCACCCCGCGCGCGCCCGTCTGCGCGGCTACCCGCATGGCCACCCGCGAGCCCATCGACACCCCGGCGAGGGCAAGCGGGCGCGGCACCCCGAGCGCCTCGATCGCGGCCGTGGCCACCGCGTCGAGGCGAGCCGGCCGGTCCGGCGCCCGGCGCCCGGCCACCCGGTAGGGCATCTCCAGCCGGGCGACCCGCACCCCGGCGACGCCCAGCGGGGCGGCCAGCGCGTCGAACAGGGGCGTGTCAACGCCACTGCCGGCGCCGTGCAGAAAAAGAACGGTCGACGGGCCGGTCCCGGGAACCACCCGCAGCCGGCCGCCGTCCACAGCTACGTGGGCACAACCCAGGCAGGCACCATCAGGGTGGGCACCGGGCTCGGGGGCGGCCCCGGGGAGCGGTGCAGCCGACAGGCATCTATCCGACACAGCAGGGAAGGACACGGCGTGGTCGAGCGTGGAATCTGTCAGACTTCCACCTTGAGTGTGTGACTTGCCTCGCATCATTGCCTCCCGAAGGGTAGGAAAGCTTCATGCTGCCTGGCCCCGACGCCGACCCGGGCCCGCCTCGTGGACGAGCAAACACCCTGGTCTGCGAGGCACCAGCAGACAGTGACGATCCGTACTGGGCCTTCTATGAGGAGGTCGCGTCGGTACAGCTCCGAGAGTGGCTGCCGGCGCAGCCGGCCCGGGTGCTCGACGTCTCCGGCCCGCGGGCCCGCTTCGCCCGCCAGATGGTGACCGCGGGTCACCAGGTCGTGCGCGTGGTGGCCCAGGCCGAGCCGGCCGACCCGGCCGCCGGTCCGGGCACACTGCTGCCGATCGTCGGCGACGCCCGCTCGCTGGACTGGTTCTCTCCCGGTTCGTTCGACGCGGTGCTCGCCGAGGCACGGGCACTGTCGTTCTGCCTGGCCACGGAGACGACCCTGGATGAGATCCACAGCATGCTCCGTCCGGGCGGGCGGCTGCTGCTCTGCGTCGACTCGCTCCTGCTCGGCCTCGCCCGCCTCGCCGAGCAGCACCGCTGGGCGGAGCTGTCCGACGTGCCGCGCGCCGACGTCGTGCTCGTTCCCGCCGAGGACGGCACGATCACCCGCTGCTTCTGGCCGGAGGAGTTGAAGGCGCTGCTGGCCAGCGCCGGCTTCGACGTCGACTGGATCCGACCACGCACGGTGCTGTCTGCCGAGGCGGTCAAGCGGGCCATGGCCGAGGACGTCTCCTGCTTCCCCACCCTCGTGCGCACCGAGGTGGAGCTCTCCGCCGAGCGCGAGGGTGAGTCCATCGGCATCCACCTGATCGCCTCGGCTCGCCGGCCCGCATAGGCGTGTAACAGGTTGTAGTCGTTCTCGGGTCTTGCTTTTTGCCGAGAAGATCCCGCTGCACCAGGTCGGCCTATGCCGGCCCTGACCACCCGGCGGTCAGCAGATGCAGGAGGTTATTCACGGTTCGCCTGCCCGCGACCGTCATCAGACCTCCAGCGATTCCCAGCACAACCACTCGGGGCAGGCAGGTCGGGGGCGAGCAGAGGTGCCGGAAGCCGCAGCGCGGTCTCACGAAACATCATGATCGCCGAGGCTGGGTGCTGGGCGCGCTAACCGGTCCACTGGTCCGACCCCGGCGACGGCCAGGGGACGAGCCGTTCGAGTGCGGCGACGAGGCGCAGCAGTCGGCCCTCCTCGCCGTGACGGCCGACGATCTGCAGCCCGACCGGGCAGCCGTCGGCGGTGAAACCCGCGGGCACGCTCACCGCCGGCTGCCCACTGAGATTGAATGCCCAGGTCAGGCTCACACTGCGGATCTCACCCGGGCCCGCATGCGGATGCGGCCGGTTAGGCGTGGTCGGCGTGAGCAGCACGTGCGCTCGAGCAAACACGCCCGCGAGGCATCGGTCGTTGTGCGCGCGCACCGTCGCGGCGTTCGATGCGGCCGCGGTCCCAGCGGCCGCCGTCCACGGGCCCGCCGACGCCGCTCTCAGCGCGGTCCACGCCGCCTCCGGGTCAAGCAGCTCGACGGGCACATCCGTCCAGGCCAGCACGCCCGCGGCGGCAAGCCGGTCGGCGGCGGCCCGGCTTATGGCGACCACCTCCGGCTCGGGGCTCGCGAAGCCGAGCGTCGACGACCAGACGGCGATTCCGAGCCGCCCACCGTCCCGCTCCCGACCGACGAACGGATCAGACAGCTCGAACGAATCAGACAGCTCGAACGAATCAGACAGACCGAACGAATCAGACAGACCGAACGGATCTGGCAGACCGATGCCGAGCGGAGGATACAGCCCGGGAATCGGCTCGCCTCCCGCCGCCGACGACACGCCCCCCACCCGTCCATCACCAG
>NZ_JAMPTM010000629.1 GCF_025403375.1 Frankia gtarii | reverse complement strand
GGCTGCGCTGTTCCGGACCGCCACGCAAGCAGAATGGACCGCGCGTTTTGCCGATGCCGATTGCTGTGTCACGCCCGTGCTGCGCATGGAAGAAGCGCTGCAACATCCGCTCTTTGTCGAGCGCAACAGCGTCGTGCAGGAGAACGGCGAGCCCGTGCAGCTCGCCTTGCCGCTACGGTTTGCCGATTGACGAACCGGCGCGGTCCAGCGCATCGAGCGAATCGAGCAGCCGCCCGGCTTCTTCCAGCTGGTGCTGGCTGAACACTCGGATGCCGTATTGGCGCAGCAGCGCCGCCGTCACGCCCTCGCCTTGCTGCAGTTGGCTGGAAAATGTCCCGTCGTAGAGAAACGCAGAACCGCAAGACGGGCTGCGCTCGGTGAGCACGGCGACTTGCACGCCGGCCGCCTGCGCAGCTTCCAG
>NZ_JAMPTM010000628.1 GCF_025403375.1 Frankia gtarii | reverse complement strand
GTACTAGGATTAGGTATCTTATTGATTTTACTTATATCAAAATTGATACCTGAGCGTGCTGTACAGCTTGGCGCTGCTTGGTTAATTGGTGAGCTATTACTGTTTTTTATTCCACCTGTGATATCGGTTATCAAGTACGAAGGGCTGTTTGAGCAGTATGGTGTCAATATCATGTTTACGCTTGTCATGGGGAGTATCTGTGTGATGGTGGGAACGGGCTTGGTTGTGGATAGAGTGTTTCGTTTTGAACGCCAGTTGAATATCAAAAAGCATGCTCGTCGCCATGCTAAGGTTGTTTAGCCATGGCCGATTCAAAAGTGATGGATTTTCTAATGTCGCAAACAGTTTTAGCCTTAATCAGTTTATTGTTAACGGTATTTTGTTACTACGGAGCTAAAAGTTTATACAAGCACCATAAAGTATGGTGGCTTGCACCCATAG
>NZ_JAMPTM010000627.1 GCF_025403375.1 Frankia gtarii | reverse complement strand
GTCCCCAAGCGATCAGGGCGGCAACCTGGATTGCTGTATTGATGAATTGCAGTGCAATCAAGGCAAATTGCTTGGTCTCCAAGTAGACGAACACCAGTCCGATGTTACCGGCGATCCAAGCGAGATAGCCGCGCGGATCCTTCCTCGCAATAAGGAGCTGACCGGTCAAGCCGGCCAGGATGACGAAGAGTTGCAGTGCGTTCACGGTAAGCACCCGGTGAACCCGTCTTGCCAGCTAGGTGGCGCTGGGCGTCCAGCGATGCGGGAGCAGTTCGGCGATGTCGGCCGCCTTGTGGGTCGGCAGTCGCGTGAGGACGTCTTTCAGATAGGCGTAGGGATCGTGCCCGTTGAGCTTGGCCGATTGGATCAGGCTCATGACGGCAGCCGCGCGTTGACCGGCGCGCAGTGAGCCTGCAAACAACCAATTGGAGCGACCCAGGGC
>NZ_JAMPTM010000626.1 GCF_025403375.1 Frankia gtarii | reverse complement strand
GGCAGACCAGCACCGCTTCGATCAGGAACTGCTGGCGGATATCACTCTGCCGTGCACCGACGGCCATGCGCACCCCGATCTCGCGGGTGCGCTCGGTCACCGATACCAGCATGATGTTCATCACGCCGATGCCACCGACCAGCAACGCGATGGCGGCGATGGCACCGATCAGCAGGGTCATCGTGCGCGTGGTCTGCTCGATGGTCTCGCGGATCTCGGCGCTGTTGCTGAGGAAGAAATCCTCGGTGCCATGACGCAGGGTCAGCAGGCGGGTGATCGCTTCCTGCGCGGCGTCCATCGGCGTGTCATCGTCCACGCGCACGGTGATGCTGGACACGTGGCTCTGGCCGAGCATGCGCGACATCACCGTGGTGTACGGCACCCACACGCTGAGGCTGGTGCTGCCGCCGAAGCCGAAACTCTGCCGCTTGGCCACGCCGACCACGCG
>NZ_JAMPTM010000625.1 GCF_025403375.1 Frankia gtarii | reverse complement strand
GGGTATCCCCGTCGCGCTGGCCGCGCTGAACCGCCTGGGTGCGCTGCCCGGAGCGGACATTCCAGGGCATACGGATCTTGATCTGGCGCAGCTTGCCCTGCTCGGGGCGCCGCCGGTGCTCGGTGGCGGGCGCCCCGTCGGCTCCCTGCGGGTGCGCCTGCCCGGCTGACCGGCGCCGGGGGAAACCGGGGCGTGACTGCGATCGCTTCCCGCGAATGCCCCCGTGTTGCGGTGCCGTCAGTCCTGGCGTCCCGGCCGGTCGCGGTTGTTCGGGTCGGGCGGCAGGCGGGGACGGCCCGCAACGACGACGGCCACCGGCGGGATGATCGCCGCGATCGCCATCATGATCAGGGCGGCTGGGAGGGAATACAGCCGGACCACCGTGCCGCCCGCGATGAACAGGGCGAGCGCGATCGACATCATGATCAGGTACCGCCGCCGCACGACCGGGTCGGCTCCGGGC
>NZ_JAMPTM010000623.1 GCF_025403375.1 Frankia gtarii | reverse complement strand
GCACGAGAGCATCGACATCACCGTCGAGCACCGCCTGGCGCCCGGCCGCCGCGTCGGCGTAGGTACGCACCTCGACGTCGACGTCCAGCGAACGCGCCGCCGCCCCGATCGCCGCCGCCTGCGTGCCGTCCGCCGCCGTCACCGCGACCCGCCGCGCCGACGAACCGCCGACCGCGGCGGTCACCAGCACGCTCGCGGCGATCGCGGCGACGAACAGCGCCGTGGTGATCTGGAACGCCCTCGACCGCACCCGCGTGCCGATCTCCCGGCCGGCGACCAGGCGCAGCACCCGCCACACCCCCAGCCCGCCGGCCGTCTCATCCATCGCCGGCGCTCACCACGTCGCGGAACAGCTCCGCCAGCGACGGTCGGCGGGGGCGGAACTCGCGCACCGGACCGCTGGCCAACGCCGCGCGCAGCACCGCCTGGTCATCCGCCTCCGGCCCGAGCTCGAGCACCGTGCGCGACCCCTGTCTC
>NZ_JAMPTM010000622.1 GCF_025403375.1 Frankia gtarii | reverse complement strand
CTCGTTGGCCACCGACAGCAGCGCGCGCATCATGCTGCCCGGCTGCGGTGGCGAGCCCGCCAGCGCATGCACGCGGCGGCGGCGGTTGTGGTGCTGGTCTTCGGCAATGTTGGCCAGGTGAGAGAAGTAGCTGAACGCGCGCACCACGGAGTTGGTTTGCTCACGCGACAAGGCTTTCAGCAGGCGGTCGAGTTCCTGCTCGGCCTGGCGGTCGCCGTCGCGGCGGAAACGCACGGCGGTCTGGCGGATCGTCTCGACGGTTTCGAAGGCGGCGCCACCTTCCTGTTCACGCAGCACGTCGCCCAGCAGGCGGCCCAGAAAGCGGATGTCTTCCTTCAGCGGCTGATCCTTGGCCGCGGCGATGCCCGACGAGAGCCGGGAAGTGGGGCCGAGTGATGCGCCATTGGCTTCGTCCGCGCCATTGGCCTTGGCCACCGGTTTGGCGGCGGGCTTGGCAGCCTTGATGGCCTTCGTGGCC
>NZ_JAMPTM010000621.1 GCF_025403375.1 Frankia gtarii | reverse complement strand
ATGGAGTTCAAGTCGACGTATTCGGCGTCGTTCGAGTGCGCGCCGAAGCTCGCCAGCCCAAAGCGCTCGATCACAGGCGCCTTGGTCTTGGACGCGGCAAACGCGGCATCGGTGCCGCCGCCTTCTGCCTTGTCGTCAATCTCCAGCGTCTTGCCGAGTTCGCCGTAGATCTTCTGGGCGTGCTCGGCCAACGCGCGCGACGCCGGCGTCGCTTCCAGCGGCGGGCGGCGGCGCTCGAACTTGGCCGTGACCTGCGTATCCGAGACCAGCTTGTTCTTGATGCGTTCGTTGACGGTCTCTTCCAGCTTGTCGGCATCGGCGGCCCGCAGCAGACGCACATCGGCCTGCGCGGTGGCGACGGCCGGGATCACGTTGCGGTTGGTGCCCGCTTGTGCCACCGTCCAGTTCACTTTCAGGCCGGTTTCGGGCTTGGACAGATCGCGCATCTGGAGCACCTGGTGCGACAGTTCGTACAGCGC
>NZ_JAMPTM010000620.1 GCF_025403375.1 Frankia gtarii | reverse complement strand
GTTGTGTATAAGAGACAGGTCACGGCCTGGACGATCTCCGGGGCGGCGTCCTCGTGCTGGGCGTAGGCGCGCAGCACGGCGAGCGCATCGGTGACGAACGCCCTGGTGGCCAGGGGGTGCGCGCCGCCCAGGCTCTTCCGAACGATGGACAGTGCCCCGTGGGCGAGGATCTGCGGCAGCGATGTCCCCTGCCGGACGGCCGCGTACACCACGGCCTCAGCGAGGCCGATGAACGGGATGCGCGGCTCCGGCGGGGAGGGGCGGCGAAGTGAAGTGACGATCGGTGGCGGGTTGTTGCGCGCCGTGCCGATCTGCTTGCCGATCCGTGACCGGCGGACCGTCCACATTGCTGCGCGATGCAGGTCGTCCGGGTCGAGGCCGACGTGGCGGGCCGTCTGGGCACGCGTGTAGACCGCATGGGTGAACCGGGCGTCGAGGACAACGTCGGAGCTCATGGACGGACGTCTCCGAACTGGCGGC
>NZ_JAMPTM010000061.1 GCF_025403375.1 Frankia gtarii | reverse complement strand
CCCCACATCTCACCGAAGCCCCCGCGGCTCCCCCGCCGAATTACCGAAGCTGCAGCGGGTTGCGAAACGGGCGACGGCTCGTGCGTCGGCGGCGGATGCCTGGGAGCACGCCTAACCGGGTTCTTCTGGAGGGTCCGGCGTCCGGTTTGCCCCTGCAGAAGAACCCCGATGGCTCCGCTCCCATGCACACCCCCTCTTCGCGGGGTGGCGCCGACGCGGTCCGGCGGCGAGGCGGGCGCCATCTGACATCACACCCCGTCACCAAACACCGGCATGGAACTGATGAGCGACCGCATCCGCAGACCGGGGGCCCCGAATTTTGCCGAAGGCCCTTCCCGGCTCCCCCAGCCGGATCGCCGAAGGCGATCCGGCGTCACCCCGCACGGCGCCCAAGGACTTCGGGGTCCCCATATTTCGCCGAAGGCGAAATATGGGGCTAATCCTGAGGGGGCGCCGTCTTGGCGATCTGCATGAGGAACTCGTAGTTCGTCCGGGATTGCTTGAGCCGGTCGAGCAGAAGCTCCAAGGCCTGCTGGTTCTCCCGCGTGTGGAGCACGCGACGCAGCTTGTGCATGATCGAGAGCTCTTCGGGGGCAAGCAGGATCTCCTCCTTGCGCGTGCCGGAGGCGTCGACGTCGACCGCCGGGAAGATCCGCTTGTCGGCGATCTTGCGGTCGAGCTTGAGCTCGGCGTTGCCCGTCCCCTTGAACTCCTCGAAGATCACAGTGTCCATCGTCGAGCCCGTCTCGACCAGCGCCGTCGCGATGATCGTCAGGGACCCGCCGTTCTCGATGTTGCGCGCCGCGCCGAGGAAGCGCTTCGGCGGGTAGAGCGCGGTCGAGTCGACACCACCGGACAGGATCCGGCCGGAGGCGGGGGCGGCCAGGTTGTACGCGCGCCCCAGTCGGGTGATCGAGTCGAGCAGGACGACGACGTCGTGGCCGAGTTCGACCAGGCGCTTGGCCCGCTCGA
The DNA here is from genome assembly GCF_025403375.1 of Frankia gtarii. Lineage (GTDB taxonomy): Bacteria > Actinomycetota > Actinomycetes > Frankiales > Frankiaceae > Frankia > Frankia gtarii. The sequence goes on along the minus strand of NZ_JAMPTM010000061.1, from coordinate 27,680 downwards.
TGGACAGCTCGGCGACGTTGGTGTGGTCGGCCGGCGGCCGGTCGAAGGTGGAGGCGACGACCTCACCCTTGACCGAGCGCTGCATGTCGGTGACCTCCTCCGGCCGCTCGTCGACGAGGACGACCATGAGGTGGACTTCCGGGTTGTTCGTGGTGATCGCGTTGGCGATGGACTGCAGCACCATCGTCTTGCCGGCCTTGGGCGGGCTGACGATGAGGGCACGCTGCCCCTTGCCGATCGGCATGACGAGGTCGATGATCCGCGTCGTCAGCAGGTGGGGCTCGGTCTCCAGGCGCAGCCGCTCCTGCGGGTACAGCGGCGTCAGCTTGGTGAACTCGGGCCGTCCGCGCGCCTCGTCCGGCTCCATTCCGTTGATCGTGTCCAACCGGACCAGCGCGTTGTACTTGTCCCGGCGCTGCTCGCCCTCCTGCGGCGCGCGCACCACCCCGGTGATGGCGTCTCCGCGGCGCAGCCCGTTGCGGCGAACCTGGGCCAGGCTGACGTAGACGTCGGTCGGGCCGGTCAGGTAGCCGCTGGTCCGGACGAAGGCGTAGTTGTCCAGAACATCGAGGATGCCGGCGACAGGCACCAGAACGTCGTCCTCGCGCAGCACCGGCTCGTTCTCGACCGGGCCCGCCTGTCCGCCGCGGCCACGGTTGCGGCCACGCTCACGGAAGCGACCCCGCCGGCTGCGGCCGGCAAAGTCGTCGTCGCCCTGCCCGGCCTGGCCGGAACGGTCCCCGCCGAGACGGTCCCCGCTCGAACGGTCACTGCCCGAACGGTCCCCGCCAAAACGGTCGCTGCTCGAACGGTCGCTGCCGGAGCGGTCATTGCTGGAGCGGTCGCTGCTTGAACGGTCATTGCTCGAACGGTCATTGCTGGAGCGGTCATTGCTGGAGCGGTCGCTGCTTGAACGGTCGCTGCTCGAACGGTCGCTCTGGGTCCGGTCGGACCGACCTGAGCGGTCACCGGACTGACGGTCCTGCCGGTCCCCGCCGGATCGACGATCCGTGTTCTGACGGTCGTTCGTGGGCCGCTCACCCCCGTCGCCGCCGGAGCGGCCGTTGTCGCCGGAGCGGTCGCGGCGGTCCTCACGGCCCCGGGGAGCACCCTCGGCCTGTCGGCCGGGGGCGGTCGCCGGCTGGGCCGGGGCGGACTGGACGGAGGCGACGACCGGCTGGGCCGCGGCGGCGGGCTGCGCCGGAGCCGCGACCACGGGGGCCGGACGGGTCTCGACGACCGTGTCGCCGGGCGAGTCAGGCAGGGTTGGCTGCTCGGCGGCGGGGCTCGCCACGCCGCGCGACGCGCCGCGGCGGGAACGGGTGCGGGTGGTGGTGCTGGGAGCACCGCTGTCCCCGACGGGCTGACGGGTCGTCTGGGGCGCCGCGGAGGGCGCCTCACTCGGAGCCGGGATGGTCGCGGTGGGCGCCTGATCGGCGGTGGCGGTCGCGGAGCCGCCCGCGGACTCGCCGTTCTGCAGGTTCTGAATCGCGGCGATGAGCTGGCCCTTGCGCAGCCGGCCCACCCCCTGGATGCCCATGGACGAGGCCATGGCCTGCAGTTCGGGAAGCAGCATCGCGGACAGCCCGGTGCCCTGCCGGCGCCGCCGGGTCGCGGTGGCACTCTCGGCGGCCGGGACCACGGCCGCGGCGGCGGCCCGGGAGCCGCGGCCGGCGCGCGCACTGCCGTTGTCGGCAGCGGTGTTGATGGCGTCTGCGGACGAGGTGGCGGCCGCCGGCCCACTCTCGTGGGGCGGCGACGCAAGCGTCGCAGGCGCCGCAGACTCACGTGCGCTCAGTGGCAGCACGTTGGTGGTGTCGCTCAAGGTTTTCCTTCCCTGAAGGAACTGGCTCCTGATGAGCCGGGCGTAGCTTGTGAACCTTCTTCGCCTGCACAGATGCCGGGTGAAGGGGATGTACAGCACCGGATGGGCGAACGTCGCGCCCATCTACGGCGCCAGCGGCCGACTGCCGCGAGCGAACTCGCCGATTCCGCCCAGGTGTGCCGGTGTGGAGCCGAGGCAACGACGACGAGGCCGAAACACCGGAGTCCCGAACCACGGCCCATCTGGCGTTGCCAGAGCGGCACTGCGGGAGCGAGCACGCGCCGCGGTGGCAGCGGGTGCAGTCACCAGACTATCCAGCGCAGGACACCTCGGCAACAACCTTGAGACGTCAGGACTTCCCGATGTGACACATGACCGCGGAGCTACGGCCTGAGCGCCCCACCCCAACCCGACATTATTACATAATGAAGCCGTTCAGCTACTTATCAGCGTCAAGGCGGGTGATTTGCGCACCATACCGGTCAACGCTCAGCGGCGCGACGGAGAAATCCGAGCTCGCCGTGCCCACCGCCGCCGCAGCCTGTTCCCCGCCGACAGCGAGCGCGAGCACCGACGGCCCGGAACCGGACAGGGTCGCCGGCACCCCCAGGGCGCGCAGCCGGGCGACGAGCTCGCCGGTGGCCGGCACCGCAGGCAGGCGGTAGGGCTGGTGCAGCAGGTCCTCGGTAGCGCTGAACAGGGTGCGGGCGCGCTGTGCCGCTCCGGCCGGTTCGGCGGCGGACATCGTCAGCGCCAGCAGTGCGGCCCGGCCGAGGGTCCGGGCGGCGTCGGGCAGCCCCACCAGGGCCGGCAGCGCCCCCCGCGAGGCCTCGGTGGACTGACGCGTGGTCGGCACGAAGACCACCGGCCGCAGCTCGGCGAAAGGGTCGACGCGCAGGCAGCAGGCTCCCCCGACGTCCTGCCAGGCGACGGTGAAACCGCCCATCAGCGCGGCGGCCACATTGTCCGGATGACCCTCGATGTCATGCGCGAGGCGCAGCATCCAGTCGGATCCGGCGAGCGCCGCGGACCCGGGATCTGCCGCGGTCTCGTAGGAAAGGGCGCCGGGACGGGCTACGCCGGGGTTGCCCGGGTTCGCCGCGGCGCCGGCCTCGAACTCCGGGCCGAGGTCGGCTCGGGTCAGCGCCGCCGCGGCCACGATCCCCGCCACGATCGCGGCCGCGGACGAACCGAGCCCCCGCCCGTGTGGGATCCGGTTCACGCAGCGCAGGGCGAGCCCCGGCTGCGCCCGGCCAAGCAGGTCGAACGTCGACCGGATCGCCCTGACCACCAGATGCGTCTCGTCCTGGGCGACCGCGTCCGGGCCGACCACGTCGATGGTCAGGCCGGTCGAGGTCACCTCGACCTCGACCTCGTCGTACAGCCCGAGGGCGAGCCCGAAGGCGTCGAAGCCCGGGCCGAGGTTCGCGCTCGTGGCGGGGACTCGCACCCGCACCCGCCGGGGCGCGCCGTCGGTGTCGGTGTCGGTGTCGGTCCAGCCGGTGCCTGCCGTCGGCGCGCTCCCGGCAGCGGTCACGAGATCCGCAGCCCAAGCGCCTCGGCGGCGCCCGCGACAGTCGGCCGGATCGTCTCCGGTCGGGCCGCCCCGCTGATCGCCCAGTCGGGGTCCTTCAGACCGTTACCGGTCACCGTGCACACGACGCGTTGGCCGGCTTCGATGCGCCCGTCCGCGCGCGCCATCAGCAGCCCGGCGATGCTCGCCGCGCTCGACGGCTCGACGAAGACGCCCTCCCGGCGGGCGAGCAGCCGGTAGGCGGCGAGGATCTGCCGGTCGTTGACGGCGTCGATAAGGCCGCCGGAGGAGTCGCGCGCGTCGACGGCGAAGTCCCAGGAGGCCGGATTGCCGATGCGGATCGCGGTGGCGATCGTCTGCGGGGAGGTGACGATCTCGCCGCGCACGATCGGGGCCGCGCCCGCCGCCTGGAAGCCGCACATCCGCGGCCGGCCGGCGCCGATTCGGGTGTCCTCTTCCAGGTACCCCCGCCAGTAGGCGGTGATGTTGCCGGCGTTGCCGACCGGCAGGCAGTGCACGTCCGGGGCCCGCCCGAGCGCCTCGACGATCTCGAACGACGCCGTCTTCTGGCCCTCGAGGCGGAACGGGTTCACCGAGTTGACCAGGGTGACCGGTGAGGTGTCGGCGAGTTCGCGGGCCACCCGCAGGCAGTCATCGAAGGAGCCGTCGAGTTGAAGCAGCCGGGCCCCGTGGACGAGCGCCTGAGCGAGCTTGCCCAGCGCGATCTTCCCGCTGGGCACGAGCACCGCGCAGGTGATGCCGGCGCGGGCGGCGTAGGCGGCGGCCGAGGCCGAGGTGTTGCCCGTGGAGGCACAGATGACCGCCTCGGAGCCCGCGCCGACGGCTCGGCTGATGGCCATCGTCATCCCACGGTCCTTGAACGAACCCGTCGGGTTCGCCCCCTCCACCTTGAGATGAACCTCACATCCGGTGAGCTCGGACAGGTGCGCCGCGTGTAGCAGCGGTGTACCGCCCTCACGCAGAGTGATCACCGGTGTGTCGTCGTCGACCGGCAACCGGTCGCGGTACTCCTCGATGATCCCCCGCCACGGCCGGTGCGACCGGCTGGACTCCGCACGGGCTGTGGACTCCACACGAGCTGTGGACGTCGTGGTCACGGCTCACCTCCCTCGACCCGCATCACGCCGGACACCGCCCGCACCCCGGCGAGGCCGCGTAGCTCCTCGACGGTGGCCGACAGCGCCGCGTCGGGCGCGGCATGCGTCACGAGGACAAGGCTCGCGTCATCGCCGCGGCCGTCCTGGCGGACGCTCCTGATGGACACATCGTGACGCGCGAAGGCACCGGCGACCGTCGCGAGCACGCCGGTCTTGTCGGTGACGTCGAGATTCACGTGATACTTCGTCACGGTACGGCCCATCGGCAGGACGGGCAGCGCCGCGTAGGAGGACTCGCCCGGCCCGCGACGACCCGCGATGCGGTTGCGCGCCACCGCGACCACATCGCCGAGCACCGCCGACGCGGTCGGCGCGCCGCCCGCCCCCTGGCCGTAGAACATCAGCTGCCCGGCGGCCTCCGCCTCGACGAACACGGCGTTGAACGCCTCCCGCACCCCGGCCAGCGGGTGGACCCGCGGGATCATGGCGGGATGGACCCGGACGCTGATCCCGTCGGTGTCGGCGGAGCGCTCGGCGACCGCCAGGGCCTTGACGGTGCAGCCCATCTCGCGCGCGCTGGCGATGTCGGCGGCGGTGACATCGCCGATGCCGACCCGGTAGACGTCGTCGATGGTGACCCGGGTGTGGAAGGCGAGCTGGGCCATGATCGCCGCCTTGGCGGCGGCGTCGTAGCCGTCGATGTCGGCGGACGGGTCGGCCTCGGCATAGCCGAGCGCGCCGGCCTCGGCAAGCGCCTCGGTGAACGACGCGCCGGTCTCGTCCATCCGGGTCAGCACGAAGTTCGTCGTTCCGTTGACGATGCCGAGCACCCGACGGACGCGGTCGCCGGCCAGGCTCTCCCGTAGCGGCCGGATCAGCGGGATCGCCCCGCCGACCGCGGCCTCGTAGTAAAGATCGGTGCCGGCGGCGGCGGCGGCGTCGTGCAGCACGGCGCCGTCCGACGCCAGCAGCGCCTTGTTCGCGGTGACCACCGGTTTACCGGCCCGCAGGGCGGCCAGCAGCCAGTCCCGGGCGGGCTCGATCCCGCCGACGACCTCGATGACGAGATCGACGTCGTCGCGGGCGACGAGTCCGGCGGCGTCCGCGGTGAACAGTGCCGGGTCGATGTCGAGGTCACGGACCCGCTCCGGGCGGCGGACCGCGATCCCGACGAGTTCGAGCGGCTCGCCGACCCGGGCGGTGAGGTCGCCGGCGTTGGCCCGCAGCAGCCGGACGATCTCGGTGCCGACGACGCCGCAGCCGAGCAGGGCGATCCTCACCGGGTCACCGCCGCGGGGTCTGCGGGGTCTGCGGGGTCTGCGGGGTCGATGTCGAGGCGCAGCAGGTCCTCCTCGGTCTCCCGCCGGACGATCAGCCGCGCGACACCGTCGCGCACCGCCACCACCGGCGGCCGGGTGACATGGTTGTAGTTGCTGGCCATCGACCGGTGATAGGCGCCGCTGGCCGGCACCGCGACGAGGTCGCCGGGGTGGATGTCGTCGGGCAGCGGCACGTCGTGGGCGACGACGTCGCCGGATTCGCAGTGCCGGCCGACGAGCGTGACGACGTGGGCCGCGGGCGACCCCGCCCGGGATGCGAGCCGGGCGGTGTACCGGGCGTCGTAGAGCGCCGTGCGGATGTTGTCGCTCATCCCGCCGTCGACGCTGACGAAGGTGCGCAGCCCGGGCAGTTCCTTGACGGTGCCGACCTCGTAGAGGGTCACCGTCGTCGGGCCGACGACGGCGCGGCCCGGCTCGACGCCGAGGCGCGGGACGCGCAGCCCGGCAGCCGCGCATTCCTTGCCGACGACCGCGGTGAGCCGCTCGGCGACGTCGGCCACCTCCAGCGGGGCGTCCTCGCTGGTGTACGCGATGCCGAGCCCGCCGCCGAGGTCAAGCTCGGGCAGTTCGAGGTCGTGGGTGTCGCGGATACGCGCCAGCAGGCCGACCATGCGATGCGCGGCCAGGCCGAAGCCGGCCGTGTCGAAGATCTGCGAGCCGATGTGCGCGTGCAGGCCGATGAGGTGCAGCGAGCCGGCGGCGAGCACCCGCTCCACCGCCTGGGCCGCCGCCCCGCCGGCCAGCGAGAAGCCGAACTTCTGGTCCTCCTGGCCGGTGGAGACGTAGTGATGGGTGTGCGCCTCGACCCCCGGAGTGACCCGCACGAGGACCCGCTGACGCACTCCGGCCTCGGCGGCGACGGCGGCCAGCCGGTCGATCTCGGCGAAGGAGTCGACGACGATCCGCCCGACGCCGTAGGCCACCGCCGCCCGCAGCTCGGCGACCGACTTGTTGTTGCCGTGGAACAGCAGGCGCCCGGCCGGGAAGCCGACCGAACGGGCCACGGCGAGCTCCCCGCCGGTGCAGACGTCGAGGTTGAGCCCCTCCTCGGCCACCCAGCGGGCGACTGCACGGCACAGGAACGCCTTGCCGGCGTAATAAACGTCACAGTCTTCGAACGCCCGCCGCCAGCCGGCGCACCGGGCGCGGAAGTCGGTCTCGTCCAGGACGAACGCCGGGGTGCCGAACTCGGCGGCCAGCTCGTCGACCCGGACGCCGCCGATCCGTAGCACGCCGTCGGGGTCGAGCCGGGCCGTCACCGGCCAGAGGTTCTCCTCCAGGGCTGCCACCGCCGGGGCTGCCACCGCCGGGCTGTCGGTCTCGCTCATGTCGCCTCTGCCTGTCTCATCCCGCAGCCTGTCTCATCCCGCAGCCTGTCTCATCCCGCAGCCTGTCTCATCCCGCAGCCTGTCTCATCCCGCAGCCTGTCCCCCGCGCCACGGCCGCTGTCCGCCATCCGGTCACATCCGCTCGGGCGCGCTGACGCCGAGCAGGCCGAGGCCGTTCGAGAGCACCACCCGGGTCGCGGCGACCAGCAGCAGCCGGGCACCGGTGAGCGGGCCCGCCTGCTCATCCCCCTGCGGGAGTACCCGACAGGCGTCGTAGAACCGGTGGTAGACCCCGGCGAGTTCCTCCAGATACCGGGCGACCCGATGGGGGCCACGCAGGGTCGCCGCCGCCTCGATCACCCGCGGGAACTCGCCGAGCCCCCGCAGCAGGTCGACCTCGCGCGGATGGGTCAGCAGCGCGACGTCCGCCGTCTCCGATGCGCCCGGCAGGCCCAACGCCTCGGCGTTGCGCAGCAGCGAACTGATCCGGGCGTGGGCGTACTGGACGTAGAACACCGGGTTGTCGCTGCTCTGGCGGGTCACCAGGTCGAGGTCGAGGTCGACCGGCGAGTCGAGCGAGGAGCGGACCAGCGAGTAGCGGGCCGCGTCGACCCCGACCGCGTCGACGAGGTCGTGCAGAGTCAGGAAGGTCCCGGCCCGCTTGGACATCTTCACCGGGGTGCCGCCGCGCGACAGCGTCACCAACTGCCCGATGATGACGTCCAGGTTGCTCGCCGGGTCGTCGCCGAAGCAGGCGGAGATCGCCTTCAGCCGGGCGACGTAGCCGTGGTGGTCCGCCCCCAGCAGGTAGACAAGCTGGTCGAAGCCGCGGCCCCGCTTGTCGCGGTAGTAGGCGGCGTCGGCGCAGAAGTACGTCGGCTGGCCGTCGCTCTTCACCAGCGGGCGGTCCTTGTCGTCGCCGAAGTCGGTGGTGCGCAGCCACACCGCACCGTCGGCGTCGTAGACGTGGCCCTGCGTCCGCAGGTCGTCGATCGCCTTCGTCAGCGCGCCGGCGGTGTGCAGCGTCTGCTCGGAGGCCCAGCGATCGAAATGGACGCCGAAGCCCTCCAGCGTGGACCGGATCTCGGTGAGCATCAGGGCCAGGCCCTCGGCGGAGGCCACCGCGCGCGCCTCGTCATCGGGCAGGTCGAGCAGCTCGGGCCGGCCCGCCAGCACCGCCGCGGCGATCTCCGCGACGTACGCGCCGTGGTAGCCCTCCGCCGGGATCTTCCGGCCGGCGGCCGCGGCCAGCACCGACGCGCCGAACCGCTCGATCTGCACGCCGGCGTCGTTGACGTAGTACTCGGTGCCCACCGAGTACCCGGCCGCGGTCAGGATGCGACCCAGCGCATCGCCGACCGCCGCCCAGCGGGCCGAGGCGAGCGTCACCGGCCCGGTCGGATTCGCGCTGACGAACTCCAGGTTGACCCGCACGTCGCGCGGCTTCGCCGCCTGGCCGTAGCCCTCGCCGGCCCGCACGACCGTGCGGGCGATCTCGCCGAGGGCGTCCCCGGCGAGGGTGAAGTTGAGGAACCCTGGGCCGGCGATGTCGACGCCGACGATCCCGCGCTCGGTGACCAGCCGGCCGGCCAGCACCTCGGCGACGGCGCGCGGCGGACGGCGGGCCGCCTTCGCGAGCTGCAGGGCCACCGGGGAGGCGTAGTCGCCGTGCCCGGGGGTCTTCGGTCGCTCCACCGTGACGGTGGTCGGCACTGTCACGTCCAGGTCGCCGTCGGCGACCGCGCGGCCAATGGCCGCGACGATGGCGTCAGCGAGATCGGCGGGGGTCATGTCGCGATGCTATCGGCGCGACGGCCTTCAACGTCCGCCCGCCGATCCGCCCTACCGGCGTCGCGCGGCGAACCAGCGGGCCAGCCGGCGCGACCTGGCGGGCCGGTGGCTAAACCGGCTGGCCGGCGGCGAGCTTCTGGACGACGGTGATCAGCTCGTCGGGGTCGAACGGCTTCGTCAGGTAGTAGTCCACTCCGATGCGTGCCCCGCGCTTGACGTCGGCCTCCTGCGCCCGCGCGGTGAGCATGATCAGCTTGATGCCGGCGGTCGACGGATCCTCGCGCAGGTGGGCGGCCACATCCCAGCCGTTCATCCGCGGCATCATGATGTCGAGCGTGATCACCTGCGGGGCTACGGAACGCACCACCTCGAGCGCGTCGACACCGTCGACGGCGGTATGGACCTCGAAGCCTTCCAACTCAAGGTTGACGACCACGAGCTGACGTATCACCGCGTCGTCGTCGACGACGAGGACTCGGGGGGCGGCTGGGTACACACCGGAAGCTTACGGCCGACCCGGGCGCGCGATCCCGTGTTCCAGCCTGGTAACGTATGCCGCGTTGACCCAGAGCCCCCGTAGCTCAGGGGATAGAGCACCGCCCTCCGGAGGCGGTGGCGCAGGTTCGAATCCTGCCGGGGGCACACACAACCTTCCGTCCGACTTCGGTGGAGTTCCGGACGGTCCAGGCGGGATGTCAGCCACGGTCCCCGGCGCTGACACCATCCGACCGCGACCACCCACGCGGCCCGGTCCTCGGCGGCGCGACGTCGGCCTCGATGGAATCCGTGTGCAGCCTCGGGCATCGACATCGGCATACGAGGTATCCGGAAGATATCCAGGGGTCGAGCTGAGCGTGCTTCACGGGACGCACTGACACACCACTGCGATCTACTCGCCCTGAAGCACGCACAGAGTTTGTCACGCACAGAGTTTGTATGGCGTCGACCTGGCCGTGGCCGCCGCGGCCATGGCCGCGCACACGGACTCCCTCGCCCTGCCGTCCATCGGCACTCACTCCTCGTCAATGTTTGACTACGAGGAGATCCGTCGTTTTTCGCGATCCGCACTCGCTGTCGCGGCCAAGCCGACTCCTGCAGTGCAGGAGAGATCTGCTTGGCTCTGCACGGTGTCGGCTTCGGCCTCGACGAGGTCGAAGCCTTCGAGTCCGAGGTCGCCGGAGTCATCGAGGCAATCGACCCAGGGCACCACCCGCCCGATCTCCGCGCGATTACCTTCATCGAGAGAGACCAAGGTCGAGCGCAGCGAATGTGACTGTGCCTGAAGTCCCTCCTCAGCAGCACCCTTCGCCAGGAGGGGGCGCAGGCTCCGAGAAGAGTCGATCATGTTGGTTATGACTCGGCGAAACGGTCGCACGCATTCGTCGCCATGCCCTTCACCGAGTCCTTCGGTGACATACTCAACTATGGAATCGCACCGTCCATACGCTCGATCGGCCTACTCTGCGAGCGGATGGACGAGCTCTCGTTCACCGGCGACACCCTGGAGTACATGGGAGAAGGAGTTGACCGCCGAGCCGAGAAACCTCTTCGGGTGAACGGGACGTAGAGTCGTCATCATGGCGGAGTCGGCAGCCGTCCACCATGTGCATGTGACGGCCGCGGAGAGTGAGGAGCCGCGCGTGCCCGCCGACGTGGCCGAACCGCTCGGGGACGACGCCCAGACGGAGGTCGGCCCCGGCCAGGTTCTGACACTCCGTCCCGGCAAGCTCCGCAGCTCGGCCCTTGCTGTTGGCGTCGAGCCACTCGACGACTCGGTCCGGCTCCGCTACAGCGCGAACCCGCTCACATCAGAGGAACGCACCGCACTGGCCGATTTCCTGGCCCAGTAACACCGGCCGCTCATCGTCCGTCCCAGTCTCGGGAATGCCGGTGCGGGGCCGTCCGGTCACCGCCGTCGCGAATCTGTCGGAATTGTGTCAATGCCGGTGCGCAACGCGAGGCCAATGTAAGACTGCGGCTACGAGCCGACCGGTCCACATCCGCCGGGACGGGCGTGTGAGGCTGGTCCACGTGAACGCGGTGATGTGAGGAGCTGGCGGGCTTGCGGGTGGGCTGGGAGCTGCGGGCCTGTGCCCGCAAGGGGCATGCCACCTATCGGCCTGACGAACCCGAGTTGGCGGCGCGGCTGACGGCCACGACCGCCGTCGGGGTGGCTTGGCGGTGCCTGCGCTGCGGGGACTTCGTCGTCGGCGAGCCGGCGCTGAGCGGACCCGCGCAGGACGCGCCGACTCTGCTTCGGGGGCGGGCCCTGCGCGACGCCACGGTGCTACGGCTGCTCGCGGTGGAGCGGCTGGTCCGGGCGCTGCTGATGGTGCTCATCGGCTACGCCATCCTGCGGTTCCGCCGGTCCGAGGAGGCCGTGCAGCGGCTGTTCGACCGGGCGGTGCCCGCGGCGCGGCCGCTCGCCGACGTCCTGCACCTCGACCTGAACCACTCCCCGACGATCGAGCACCTGCACCGCCTGCTCCACACCCGGCCGCAGACGCTGCTGCTGGTGGCGGTGCTGCTCTTCGGCTACGCGGCCGTGCAGATCGTCGAGGGGGTCGGGCTGTGGCTACTCAAACGCTGGGGCGAGTACTTCGCGGTCGTGGCGACCTCCGCATTCCTGCCGCTGGAGATCTACGAGCTCACCGAGCGCATCACGGTGCTGCGGATCGGCGCCCTCGTCCTCAACCTTGGCGCCGTGGTCTACCTGGTCGCCAGCAAGCGGCTGTTCGGGGTCCGCGGCGGGGCCACAGCCTTCGAGGCGCGACGGCACGCCGAGTCGCTGCTCGAAGTCCAGCAGGCAACCCGCGCCGAAGCCCCTTCGTCACCCGAGGCGGCCGAGGCGGCCGAGGCGGCGCCGGTCAGCCACCGTTGCCGGGGGCCGGAGTGAAGCTGTCGTGCCAGACGGCCTTCGCGCCGCTGTCGCCGATCCGGTAGATCTGCACGACCGAACCGACGGCGACCACGACGCTCAGCACCGCGAGCACGATCGTCACTGCCAGCCCGCCACGCCGCGCGGTCGCAGCCACCCTGCCGTCCGTGGTCGCAGCCACCCCGCCATCCGCCGCTCCAGCCGCCCCGCCGTCGACCGTCGCGGCCGTTTTCCGGGCCACCAGCCACGCCACGGCCGCCAGGACAAACAGCCCACCGGCCCACGGCAGCAGACCGTCGCCGAGTTCGGCGTGCCGGTGGACCAGCTCGTCCGGAGGCACCCGGCGCTCCAGCCATTCCCCGGCGTGGGTGGTCAGCGGCACGCTCACCAGCGCGACAAGGGCGATCGCCGGGGTAAGCACGCCGAGCCGGCGCCGGGCGGCCGGCCAGAGGGCGGACAGCACCACCAGCAACGCCGCGAGCGGCACGAGCACGACGACGACGTGCACGAGCAGCGCATGCGCCGGTAGGCCGTTGATCTGCGTAGGTCCCACCGTGGCTCCGATCCTGCCTGGCGCCGTTCGGTGGCGGCGCATCTTCAACTACCGAAGTAGTACTACAGCGATAGTATTACTACCGGTGTCGTAGCTGGACGTTAGACTGGCCGTCATGCGGGGCAAGGGAGCCAATCGGCGGGTAGCCGGAGAGTTGGAGTCGGCCGTCCTCGCCGTGCTGTGGGAGGCCGACGGGCCGCTCACCCCGGCCCAGACCCAGGAGGCGCTGACCAGCGACGGTCACGACCTCGCCTACACGAGCGTCGCGACGACACTGGTCCGGCTACACGGCAAGGGCCTGCTCGAACGAACGACCGCGGGGCGCGGTCACGCCTACGCCCCCACCAGCGCCGCCGCCCGGCAGCTCGCCGACCGCATGCGCGGCCTGCTCGGGCCCGGCCGCGGCCGGGCCGTGGTCCTCAGCCATTTCGTGGCCGGGCTCACCGCCGACGACGAGGCCACCCTCCTCGCCCTGCTGGCCGCCACCGAAGGCGAGGACGAGGACGAGCCGTCGAACCGTAGCGAAGGCGCGGCACCAGGCGAGGACGAACCCTCGGGTGCACTGTCGTCATGACAGCGGCCTGCATACCGGCCGGCGGGCCGAGGCAGCACCCGGGGCTCCGATGAGGTACATGGTCTGGGTTCCCTTGATCACCAGCGTCGTCATCGCGTTGGGGGCACCGGCGCTCGCCCACAGGCTGCCCTACCGGATGAAACCGGCCGCGCTGACGGCGAGCGCCGTGCTGGCCGCGGCCGGCTGGATGAGCTCCCTGATCCTGCTGGCGGCGAGCTTCGTCGACCGCGTGCCGGCCCTGGCGCACCGGCTCGGCACGACGACCGTCGCCCGGGCAGGCGAGCTCCCACCGTCCTCGGCGGGCCTGGCGGCCGTCGTGACCGTGGGCGCCGGCGCGGGCATGCTGCTCGCCGCGACCGCGCGCAACGGCCTGGCCCTGATCAGGGCGGAGCGGCTGGTTCGACACCTCCCGGCCGGACGGGTCCACGTCCTGCCGCAGCGCCGGCCCGATGCCTGCGCGGTCGGTGGCGTCACCGGCGGCCGGGTGGTCATCACCGCGGGCCTGCTCGACTGCCTGGACGCCGCCGAGCGCGACGCCGTCCTGGCCCACGAGCGCGCCCATCTCACCGGTGGGCACCACTGGCTGCGGATGACCGTCGCCTGCTGCGCCGCGGTCGACCCGCTCCTGCGGCGCCTGCCCGATCTCGTCGAGATCGCCTGCGAACGCTGGGCGGACGAGCACGCCGCCCGCGAGACCGGGCAACGCCGCGTCCTCGCCCGGGCTCTCGGGAAGGCAGCCCTGGCCACGCTGCAAAACGCCAGGGACGCCGAGGACGCCGAGGACGCCGAGGACGCCGAGGACGCCGAGGACGCCGAGTCCGTGGCGGCGGGCCAGGACCGGCCTTCGCCCACCGCCTGCGGCTTCCACCATCACGCGGTGGCCGAACGCATGGCCGCCCTACTCGACGCGCCGCCCCGCGCCACCCGGGTACCCGCGACGGTCCTGCTCACCACGAGCGCGCTCACGGCCGCGATGATCGGCTCCGCGGTGCATGCCGGCACCGACTACCTCGCCCTGTTCCACTGAAGGCGCACATCGGGCAAACCCAGGTCGGCCGATGCCAGCTCCGGCCGTCCGGCCGTCAGCAGTTGCAGGAGGTTATCCACGGCTTGCCGGCCATGGCCGCGTGGCTCAGGCTGGCCGAAGCCCTGGCCTCCCCCGTCTGACCGTCTTCGCCCGCCGGACGCCGCCACGGCCGGGACCGCCGCCCCGTCACTGCCCGCCGGGCGCACTCACCGCCGACGGAACCACTGCCCCTCCGGCCGCCGCCGAACCGGCCTGTACCGGGCCGGCTGCCGATGATCCGGTCGCCCCGGACCGGTCCCGGGCCGGCGGCGCAGGCCGTCGCACCGCCGACTGTGCGGATTCCGGACGCGGGGGTCCGCCGCCGGGGACCGTCTCCCGCAGCGTCCGGTAGATCTCGTCGAACTCACGCACCGCCGGCACGGAGCGGTATCCACCCAGCCGGCGGGCCAGCATGCGCAGCCGTTCGGCCGTACGCGCGGAGTTCACCCGGGCGTCGAGCCGGGCGGCGCGGATGGCCCGCGCGCAGGCCCGCTCGACGTCGCCCTGTTGCAGGTGGACCTCGGCGAACCAGGTCTCGTACAGCGAAAGCTCGCGGGCGCGCAGCGGATCGTAGCCGGTCAGGCCGTGCCACAGCCGGGCCTCGGCCCGGTCGGGACGGCGCAGCTCGGTCCAGCAGCGGCCGGCCATCACGTCGATCTCGCGGGCGTCCAACCAGTAGACCCATTCGGGATCCGCGGCCGGATCGCTGCGGTCGTAGAGCCGCTCGACGACGGTGAGTGCCTGCTCGCAGGCCCGTCGTTCGCCGGCGCGGGCGTGCGCCCAGGCCAGCCTGTCGGCCAGCAGTGCCCGGGTGGTCGCGGACGCCGAGCGTCCAACCCCGGCACAGGCGGTCTGCGCGAGCAGCACTCCCTGCCGGACGTCGGCGTGGTTGACCATCCGGTAGGCCTGGGTGGAGATCAGGTTGGCGGCCAGCTCGGCGTCGCCGCCGGCGTGCGCGGCCCGGATCCCGCCGGTGAGGAACCGCGCCGCCGCCCCGTGCCGCCCGGCGTCCGCGGCGATCCACCCGGCGAGCTGGCAGAGCTGGGCCACCGCCGACAGCAGCCGGCGGCCGACCGCGGCGTCGTAGACGGCCTCGCGCAGCATCGTCACCGTGCCGATGAGCTCTCGTTCGACCAGTCCGGCCAGGTCACGCCCGCCGACGTAGTCGTCCAGCCGGCGGAACTGCCCGACCCGTCCCTCCACCTTCTCGGCCAGCGCCGCGCCGACATGCCGCCCGGCGGCGAGCTCCACGACCTGGGGTGGCTCCAGCAGCAGCCACTCGTGGGCGAGGCGGACAGGATCCCAGTCGTCCACCGGCGCCGGCCGGGTCGCCGGCACGGCGGCGGACGCGGGGACCGGTCGCGCCCGCGCCGGCCCGACACCCCGGGCCAGCAGTATCCCGGACGACGCCCCGGGTCCCGCGACAGCCGACCCCGCCGACCCCGACCCCGCCGACGCCGATCTCTCGGGCACCGTCCTGCGCGCCGCGGCGGCCAGGTAGGCGGCTAGCAGTTCGCTGCTGCGCCGGGTCCAGGTGCCCGCGCCGGTGGGCGAACCCGCAGGTCCGGGCGAACCCGCAGGTCCGGACGGATCCCCGCCGGTGGCCGACTCTGGCGGCCCCGGCCCGGACGGTTTCGAGCGGTGGCCCGCCAGGCCCGACCAGGCAACTCCCACATCCACGTCTGCGTCGTCCGCCGGCGCCGGCCCGGACCCGCCGGCGTGCCTGCCGGCGACGGTCTCTGCGGGCAGCGGCGGCCGAAACCCCAGTTCGGGCTCCGTGACGCCGAACAGCTGGCAGTAGGCGCGCCGATAGGCGACCCCGGGGAAAACCTTGCCGAGCTCATGGCGACGAATCATTTCCGCGGTCGCCGCCGGCGGGATGAAACCGTTGTTTCCCGACAGCCCGCGCAGCCGCTCGGCGAGACCGTCCTGGGTCAGGCCGTGCGCCTCACGAAATCGCCGGAGAATGTTCGGCGCCCATCCCGGATGCCTATCAACCGACACGTCGACTCCGTTCCCTCGGATCGCCCCCAGGTCGAGATCAGGATAGTCAGTGGGATGAGACGAACGGGCAGAACGACGGAACCGGAACTGGATTCGAAACAGACTCGGCCTCGATGTCCGTTTCCTGTCCGGTTACGGAACCGCGCGGCAGATCACCTCCCGGATGCCCTGGTCAGGCAGCCCGGGGTGCGATGAACTCGAGGTCGCGCGGCTCCGCCGGGATGGACGGGAAGTCCCCGGCCGTGGTGCCGCACTCCGGGTGTCGGTCGGCAATGAGTTGCCCCCTCGAAGACCGGCGCCCAGGTCGGTTCCGGGTGGGCGCTGACGGGCCACACCGGCTCACCCGGAGCCGGCCGTTCGGAGCCGGCCGGGTCGGGCCGGCACCACCCACCGGCCGTCCTCGGACCACGGCGCCGAGCTCCGCCGCGAGCGGGGTACTCGCTTGCCGAGGATGTGAGCGGTTCGAGCCGCCACACATCCCGCACGGCCGAGGATCGCCTGGACGCCGAGTTCGGCCAACCGACCCAGGTCGTCGAGAATTCTTTCGACCCGCTCACCGTTTGGACCGACACCACAAGAACAGGTCGTGGTCTTCAGGATCTCACCGTAATCCCGCTGCTCGGTCTCGCGGTGCACCCGCAGGACATCGAGCTTGCGTGGCGGCTCCGGCCCGGGAAGGAGATTGCCCGCCCTGGCGCACCGGACCACCAGCCGACGAGTCTTCCGTTCGCCACGGCCGATCAGGATGGGCGGATGCAGCCGGGCAGGCGCCTGGGACGAGTCGAGCGGCCGGGCCAGCCGCCTCGGCCTCGTACCAGATCGCCCCGATGCCGGGCCGGGCCCGACCGTACAGAGAGCACGTCGAGCGTCCCGATGATCTCCGTGAGTACACCCGAGGGCAACAGGCAAGATCCCGCGAGTGACTGGAGTCGCCACATCTGTACACAGAGAGTCGCAACTGTAACGGCATCCTCGCCGCATACGCCCACCAGACCCAACATCACCACAGGCATCCCGCGACGGACTTCCACCCGTTATGCCGGGAAACCTGGATGTACGACAATCCAGGCATGTTCCGTCCGGTAGCCGCCAGGGCGGCCGCTGGGGGCCCGGGTGGCGAGAGCTCCGGGGTATCCGTACCCTTTTGCACGCAGATCATGGCAACGCCCCGTTTACCCGACAGGCGGTCACGTCCCGTGACCAGCGGCCGGGCTCCGGGGCGGAGCCCGGGCCGATGGGGGCGGTCACGCGGTCCGGTCCGCGCCCGGCGGTCGCTACGGCGGGCGGCGCGGCGCAACGGGCGCTCCCCCGGCTCACGCACGCCGACCGCGCCGGTCCGCAACCGCGGTCCCGACTCGCGGTCCCGACTCGCGGGTCCGCACGCAACATCCGGCGGGGGGATGACCGGATGACCATATCGCCGCCTCCCCCACGCCGATTCCGCCTGGTACGGATCGCCCAGCTTCTCCTCATCCTCGCCACGCTCGCCCTGTCCGCCGCCTCGTTCGTGGACATGCCGCGCGTCGGCGACGAGGCCCAGTCGCTGAGGTGCGGCGTCGCCATCGGCTCCGGCCTGATCTGCATGTCCCGGGCCGTCCTCATCCGCGGCGAACGCGCCCCATGGGCACTGCTCGGAGCCGGGCTGATCAGCTACGGCTCTGGGACGATCTACCACAACGTCGCCTTGGACCCGCAGAGCGACAACATCCAGCCGTCGCTGGCGGATCTCGCCTGGCTGCTGTTCTACCCGGCCTGCTATGTCGCCGTGATCCTGCTGCTGCGTCGGCGGCTGGTGCGGCTGCACCGCAGCATCTGGCTGGACGCGATCGTCGGGGTGCTCGGGGTGGCCGCGCTGACCAGCGGCATCGGAGTGGGGATGGCGCGGGCCAACCCCGAGTACAGCGCGTGGACGATGATCGTCAACGTCATCTACCCGCTGGCGGATCTGCTGCTGATCCTGCTTGTCGTCACGGTGTTCGGGCTGCTCGGTTGGCGCCCGGGGCGGGTGTGGTGGCTGCTGGGCGCCGGGCTGGTGAGTTTCGCCCTGGCCGACTCGCTGCTACTCGTGCTCGTCATCGCCGGGCACAGCCCGTCGAGCGGCGTGCTGTCCAGCCTGTGGCTGTTCTCGGTGCTCATGCCGGCGTTGGCGTCCTGGCTGCGCCCGCGCTGGCAGCCGCCGGCGAAGATGTCCGGCTGGGGCGTCATCGCCGTGCCGCTGGTGCTCGCGACGGTCGCGCTGGGCCTGCTGGTGCTCGGTGCCACGATCGATCTGCCGACGGTCACCGTGGCACTCGCCGCGGCGACGGTGCTGTCCGCCCTCGCCCGCGCGGCCTTCACCTTCATCGAGGTCCAGCAGCTCGCGGAGAGCAAGGTGCTGGCCCGCACCGACGACCTGACCGGCCTGGCCAACCGCCGTGGCTTCATCGAGCGGCTGACCCGGGCCGAGCAGCACACCACCGGACCGGACACCTTCGCCCTGCTGCTCCTCGATCTCGACCGGTTCAAGGAAATCAACGACTCGCTGGGCCACCAGGTGGGGGACGCGCTGCTGACGCAGGTCGGCACGCGCATCTCCGACGCCCTGCGCCCCGGGGACCTGCATGCCCGCCTCGGCGGCGACGAGTTCGCCGTGCTGCTCGAACACGCCGACGTCGACGCCGCCCGCCGGGTAGCCGACCGGGTGCTGACCGTCCTCGCCGATCCCTTCGACGTCGGGGGCGTGACGCTGCACGTGGACGCGAGCATCGGCGCGGCGGTCTACCCCGACCATGCCCAGGATGCCCACACGCTGCTGCAACGCGCCGACGTGGCGATGTACGCGGCAAAGTCGCGCCGCACCGGGGTGGAGTCCTACCGGCCGGGCGCCGACGTGAACAGCCTCGTCCGGCTGGACATGATCGAATCGCTACGGGCCGCCCTCGGCACCGGCCAGTTGGAGGTGTACTACCAGGTCAAGGTCGATCTCAGCTCCGGACGGACGGACGCCGTCGAGGCCCTCGTCCGCTGGCGGCACCCGACCCGGGGCCTGCTCGGTCCGGAGGAGTTCGTCCCTCTGGCCGAGCAGGCCGGGATCATGCGGATGCTGACGATCGAGGTGCTGCACACCGCGCTCGACCAGGCCCGACGCTGGCACGCCGCCGGTCTCGACATCGCCGTCGCGGTCAACCTGTCCGCCTCCGACCTGCTCGACCGCGACTTCCCCGATCAGGTCAGCGGAATGCTCGCCGGCTTCGGCCTGAGCCCGACCGCACTGGAACTGGAGATCACCGAGACGACGCTCATGCTCGACCGGGTGCGGTCGGCCACCGTCCTGCGGGAGCTGCGAGCGCTCGGCATCGGCATCGCCGTCGACGACTACGGCACCGGCTACTCGTCGCTGGCGCGGCTGCTCGAGCTGCCGGTGAACGTGCTCAAGCTCGACAAGTCGTTCATCCAGCGGGTGGAGGACGACAGCCGGGCCGAAGCGATCGTGCGGTCCACCGTGGGTCTGGCGCACGCGCTCGACCTACGGATCGTCGTCGAGGGGGTGGAGACCGCGGCGGCGGTGCGGATGCTGCGTGATGTCGGCTGCGACCTCGCCCAGGGCTACTTCCTCGGCGAACCCGGCCCGTCCGAGCAAGTTACCGAACAACTCCGGCAACAGACGCCGCCGGCTGGCACGATTGATCTGGAGAACGCGGCGCGGGAGACGGCGGGGTTCGCGAGGCCCCGCGAGGCGAGCGGCCGGGATGCGACCTGCGACCCGGCGGCCGACCGCGGGGCATGCCGCACCGGCGAGCGCGCCCCGATGATGGAGGGTGCCGTGCGCAACACTGCGGTGGCCCCCGGCTCGACGCCGGCGGGCCGCCCGTGGCGGTGACCGTGCCACCTCGCGCGGTGGGCCCCACCGTGTGGGACGGCTTCTCGCTGCTGCGCAGCCCCGGGCGGGCGCCGGTCGCGGTCGGCGGCACGCTGGACCCGGCGACGCTGGTCGGCGCCTACCGGGCGGGGGCGTTTCCGTGGCCCACCGGGGAGGAACCGGCGGGCGAGGACGCCGACGAACCAGCACCGGCCGGGGTGGGCGGCCTGCGTGACCTGCTGCGGGCCGCCGTCGCCGCGCGCCGGGTGCGCCATCTGTCCCCCGACCGTTGCGGCGGCTACGACCTGCCCTGGTGGAGCCCCGACCCGCGGGCGGTGATCCCCACCCGCGGGGTGCGGGTGAACCGATCGCTGCGCAAGCGGTTGCGCACCTGCGGGTGGACGACGACCGTCGACGAGTCCTTCGTCGAGGTGGTCCGCGGCTGTCAACGGGACGGAACGTCGGGTTGGATCACCGACGAGCTGATCGACGGCTACACGCGGCTGCACACCCTGGGGTGGGCACACAGCCTGGAGGTCTGGGACGGTGACGAGCTCGTCGGCGGCGTCTACGGGGTGGGGGTCGGCGGCGTGTTCGCCGGCGAGTCGATGTTCCACACCCGCACCGACGCCTCGAAGGTCGCCCTCGCCGACTTCGACGCGCGCTTCGCCGCCGCCGGGGGCGTGCTGCTGGACGTTCAGATGACGACGGACCACCTCGTCTCCCTCGGCGCGCTGGAGATCCCCCGGGCCGACTACCTCACGGTGCTGGCTCGGGTACGCGACGCCGACGTCCGGCTCGACCGCGACCGGCGGCCCGTCGCCCGACTCGTGCCACCCGCGGGCTGACCGGCCGCCGGGGCCACCCGCCTGCGGCCGGCCTCAGCCGAGATCGGGCCCGCCGGTCGCGGCGACCAGCGGGAAGCGGGCGCCGGCCTCGGCGAGGACGGCGAGCAGGTGGTCGATCTCGTCGTCGGTGTTCGCGGCGGTGATCTGCACGCGCACCCCGACCTGGTCGCGGGGGACGACGGGGAAGGGCACCACCGAGGCGAAGACCCCGCGCTCGTAGAGAAAGCGACCCAGCGGGTCGGCGTTGTCCGCATCCAGCAGCGGGATCTCGACGATCGGGAAGCCGCTGGTGTTGAGCGTTCCCAGGCCCAGCCCGCGCAGCCCGTCGAGGAACCGGCTGGTCAGCCGGTACAGCCTGGCCCGCAGCGCCTCGCCGCGCCGTTCGTTGACCCGCAGCCCGACCAGGCCCGTCGCCAGCGACGCAACCGGTGACGGACCGGAGAAGATGTACGGCGCGGCGGTGGACTTCAGGTACTCCTTGACCTCCGTCGGGCAGGCGACGAACGCGAGCAGCGAGGAGTACGCCTTGGAGAACCCGCCGACAAGCACCAGGTTGTCGTAGCCGGCGCCGAGATGGCGCACGATGCCGTTGCCGCGGCTGCCGTAGGGGCTCGACTCGTCGGGACCACGCTCCCCGACGACACCGAAGCCGTGTGCGTCGTCGACGTAGAGCAGCGCGTCGTGGGCGCGCGCGAGCGGGAGGAGCTCGTCGAGGGGCGGCCCGTTCCCCGTCATGCTGTGCACCCCGTCGACGCAGATGACCCGGGGATGAGGGGCCGTGCGCAGCAGCCGCTCCAGCCGGTCGAGTCGGTCCTCGCGGAACCGCGCGACGGTCCCGCCGCGGCTGGCGACCATCGCACCCCCGTCGTGGGCGGTCTGGTGGGCGTGCAGCTCGACGAACAGCGCGCCCCGGCCGACCAGTGCCGGCAGCACCGAATGCTGGATATGGGTGATGGTCGGCAGCAGCAGTGCGTCCTCGGCACCGAGCAGCTCCGCCAGCGTTCGCTCGATGTCGTCATACGGGCGTGGGCTGGCGATCAACCGCGACCAGCTCGGATGCGTTCCCCACAGGTCCAGGTACGCCGGAACCGCTTCGATGATCTCCCGGTCGAGATCGAGGCCCAGATAGTTACAGGAGGCGAAATCGATGAGCCAGTGATCACCGATTCGTATCCGGCGACCGTCGATCTCGTCGACCGTAGCGTCATAAAAGGGAGCGTGACGGCGCATGCGGTCGAGTTCCGCGCGGATACCCAGTGGCCGATCGAGCACGTGCCGCCAGGCCGGGGAGAATGCACTCGGCGCAGGTGGCAGGGGTCGGCCCAGGGTTTCAAAGGTCTGCGACATCCCGCTCTACCTGGCCGGTCGAGGGCTCGAAGCGATCAGGAGGCCTGACCTGATGATCATAAATAGCACAGAATGCCACGGGGATCCGAGTTTCTGGAAATTCGTCGAATCTGGCTGGCTGGTCGGGCGCGCCACCACCATCACCCATCCTTGGGTTCACCGGAAACACACGTCGCCGGGGTCAGGGAACGAGGAGATACCAACGGAACCAAGGGAACGTTGAACAGTTAAACGATAAGCCGGCGGACCCGCCGATTCCACAAATAGCGCACGAGCTGGGCAAACACGTAGCGAGTTGCTCCGGCCTCCGCATCCGACGCGCGCGGCGACACGCCGGGGACAGCGCAACCCGCCCCGCTCGAAGCTGCCTCACCCATCCGGGCCAGCCGGGCCGTGGGGTGCCGTTCCGCTCCGCCAGGACCACCCGGACCGCGGCGGGCGAGGCACCGATCGACCCCTGCCCGCGGCGAACGGACCCTCACGGCAGGGGTGTTATTGTCCCCGCCATGTCTGACACGGCGGCATCCGCGGCGACTTCCGCCGAGCCCACAACGGCGAGCGCGGCGCCCTCCTCGCCGGGCGCGGCGCGGTCCTCGCCGGGCGCGGCGCGGTCCTCGCCGGGCGCGGCGCGGTCCTCGCCGGGCGCGGCGCGGTCCTCGCCGGGCGCGGCGCGGTCCGTGACCCCACCGGCGACACCGGCCCCGCAGGCACCCCTGACCAGCCCAGAAGGCAACCCGGACGGCGAGGTCCCCCTCGTGCGCACGCTGCCGTACTCCGGTTGGGGTCTCGCCCGGTCGAAGACCCTCTTCCTCGCGCACCGCAAGGAGCCCGTCGACCCGGCGGGGTTCTACTCGTTGATCGCTGCGGACTCCGTCCGCCAGCTCATGCGGTACACCTCCCTGACCGACCAACTCGTGCTGGACGTCGGCGGCGGCCCAGGCTATTTCCGCTCGGCGTTCCTCGACGCCGGTGCCCGCTACGTCTGGGTCGAGCCGGACGTCTCGGAGATGGAGGCCGGGGGCATCGAGGTGCCCGGCCGGGTCCGGGGCAGTGCGTTGGACCTGCCGTTCCTGTCCGGCAGCGTCGACCTGTGCTACACGTCCAACGTGCTGGAGCACGTCCCCGACCCGTGGCGGATGTGCTCGGAGCTGGTCCGGGTCACCCGCCCAGGCGGGCTGATCTTCCTCAGCTACACCAACTGGCTGTCACCCTGGGGTGGCCACGAGACTGCGCCGTGGCACTACCTCGGCGGCGATCGGGCGGCGGCCCGCTTCGAGCGCCGCAAGGGCCAGGCACCGAAGAACATCTACGGCCGGACGCTGTTCCCGGTGTCGGTCGCCGACACCCTGTCCTGGGCGCGCCACCGCACCGACGTTGAGATCCTCGACGCGCTGCCGCGTTACCTGCCGGACTGGGCGAAGGTGATCCTGAAGGTGCCCGGCGCCCGCGAGATCGTCACCTGGAACCTCGCGATGGTGCTGCGCAAGCGCTGAGACTCAGGAAGCTGAGACTCAGGAATCAGACGAGCCTGAGCTGTTGGCCCGCCGACGGCCGGCGGGCCCGCTGCCGCGAGCTCACGGCCTGCTCCGTCGACAGCAGCGCCGGGCCGATGTCGGCGAGGAACGGCGAGGGCCGGGTCTCGGCGTCGGAGCCGGGGCGGCGGCGCGCCGCGGAGGTCAGGATCAGCCGATGGCGCGCCCGGGTGACGCCCACGAAGAACAGCCGTCGTTCCTCGGCCTCGGCGAGCAGCGCCGCCGCAGCCGGGTCCGCTTCCCCGGACGGCGTCTGTTCGCCGCCGGCCACGGATGCGCGCCGCGCGGGCCCGAAGCGCATCGGCAGCAGCCCGTCCTCACAGCCGACGATGAAGACCAGACCGAACTCCAGGCCCTTGCTCGCGTGCAGGGTGAGCAGGCTGACGCGGTCCGCCCGCGGGTCGAGCCCGTCGACCT
The DNA here is from genome assembly GCF_025403375.1 of Frankia gtarii. Classification (GTDB taxonomy): domain Bacteria; phylum Actinomycetota; class Actinomycetes; order Frankiales; family Frankiaceae; genus Frankia; species Frankia gtarii. The sequence goes on along the minus strand of NZ_JAMPTM010000061.1, from coordinate 3,687 downwards.
CGCTGGCCATCATGACCGAGGTGAGGAAGCCTTCCAGGTCGGTCCCGGCGGCGGCCGCGGCGGGCGAGAGCAGCTCCACCGCGAGCCGTAGCTCGGCCTCGGTCGGCACCCGTGCGCCGGGGAAGCCCGCGAACCCCGCCGGCATCGGCGCGCCCAGTTCGGTGCCGAGCGCGGCCGCCAGCTCGACCGCCCGCACCGCCGCATCGCGTAGCAGCACGGACACTGTTCGCCCGCCCACCGCGCCCGCCGTGCCGGCCGCGGGCCCCGACGCGGGGCCGCCCGGATGGCCGCCGGACGCCGCGCGCAACAGCCCCAGCAGGGCGGCGACCGCCGGGGCGTCGGCCAGCGGAAGGTGGGAACGGCGTTGGAAGGGGAATCCCCGCTTCGCCAACGCTTCCATGATCGGATCTGCCTGCCGGGCGGTCCGGTAGAGCACCGCGATGTCCGCGAACGACAGGCCCGCCTCCACCGATCCGTCCACCCCGGAATCGAGCGCGTGGAAGGAGGTTCCGCCGAGCGCCGCGTCGATGGTGTCGACGACCGCGATGGCCTCCTCCGCCTCGCTGCGGTAGCGCCGCAGCAGCACCGGGCCGTCCCCTTCGGCGCCTCGCACCGCGGTCAGCGTCCGGCCCGGCACCAGGCTCGCCGGGGCGATCACGTCGAGGGCCGCCCGCACGATCGTGCGCGTCGACCGGTAGCCGCGGGTGAGCGCGACCGTGCGCGCCCCCGGGTAGTCCTGCTCGAACCGCAGGAAGAAGCCGACGTCGGCGCCGCGAAAGCTGTAGATCGCCTGGTCCGGGTCGCCGATCACGCACAGGTTGCCCGCCGGGGGGCACAGCAGCTCCAGCAGCCGGTACTGAAGCTCGTCGGTGTCCTGATATTCGTCGACCCAGACATGGCGCCAACGGGCCCGGTAGTGCTCGACCAGTTCTGGTGCGCGGCGCAGCAGGGTCAGCGGCAGCACGATGAGATCATCGAGGTCGACCATGTCCCGTTCCCGCAGCTCGGCGTCGTAGCGGGCGAGGACGCCGACCAGGTCGTGGTCGCGCTGGGCCTGGCCGAGTGCCCGTAGCCGCTTGAGCTCGGCGATGCCGGCCGACACCCGGCGCCGCGCGCGGGCGTCGCCCTCGCCGTGCAGCGCGGCGTCGAGCAGCTCCGCCCGCACGGCGTCGTCGGCGACCTGGACCTGCGCGCCCCGCGCGAGCCGCTCATGCTGCTCGCGGACGATCGTCAGCCCCAGGCCGTGGAACGTCGTCGCAAGCACCCGGCGGGCCCGCTCGCCCAGCATCGCGTCGAGCCGCTCGGTGAGCTCCCCCGCCGCCCGCCGGGTGAACGTCACCGCCAGGCACTGCTCGGCGGGCACGTCGCGCTCGGCCACCCGATGCGCGATCGCGTGCACCAGCGTGCGGGTCTTGCCGGTCCCGGGGCCGGCGAGGACGAGCAGCGGGCCGGCCGGATGCGCCGCCGCCCGTCGCTGGTCCGGATCCAGGCCGTCGAGCACCGACGGCTCCCCGCCGCCGGCCGGTTCACCATGCGCGGCGAGCGCCTCATCCAGCGACGGGCCGGCCCCGGCTGCGTCCGCGGCCCCGGTCGCGGCCGACCCGGCGGCGAGCGCGCTGTTCCGGGCCCGCCGGCCACGTCCCGCCTGCCGGAGAACCCGGTCGCCGGGCCCGTCCACGGACGGCTGGGCGAAAGCGGACGCCTGGGCGGGGACAGCCGGCTGGGCGGGGACGGACGGGGCGAGGTCGAACAGGGTGCCGCCGTCGCCGGCGAGCTCCCGCGGCTCGAACAGCCGGATGACGCCGTACTCGCCGTCGAAGCCGGCCTGGCGGATCACCTCGCCGCGCCGCAGCCGGGAGATGGCCTCGACCAGTTCGGCCGAGCCCACCTCGGCGATCGCCGACACCGGGACGTCGCCGAGGATGCCGAGCTCCGGGCCGAGCCGAGAAACCAGCGAGGTGACCTGGCCCGCAACCGCCTTGCTCTTCGGCCCCACCCCTAGGATCTCCCCGACGACCTCCGGCAGCGGCACCAGCGAGGTGACCTCGCCGGCCGTCGCGGGACGTACGCCGGCCCCGCGGTCGGACAGCGCCTCCACCCGGTTGAGCACGCCCACGGTCACCAGGCCGCCGCAGGTCGGGCAGCGCCCGCCGACCTCGCGAGTCTGCTCCGGGGTCAGGCACACCCCGCACTTGCGGTGCCCGTCGAGGTGGTACTTGCCCTCCTCGGGGAAGAACTCGACCGTCCCGGCGAACCCGTCTCCGCCGCGCAGCGCCGCCTCGATGGCGAAGTAGTCCAGCTCGCAGGTGAAGGCCGTCGCCTCGCGGCCGAGCATGGGCGGCGAGTGGGCGTCGGAGTTGCTCACCAGGCGGTAGCGGTCGAGGCCGGAGATCCGCCAGAACATCTCCGGGTCGGCGGACAGCCCCGTCTCCAGGGCGAAGATCTCGTCGGCGAGGTCGACGTAGCAGTCCTCGACGGCGTCGAAGCCGGACTTGGAGCCCAGGACGGCGAACCACGGCGTCCACACGTGCGCCGGCACGAGGTAGCAGCCCGGCCCGCCGGCCAGGGTGATCTCCAACAGGTCGCGGGAGTCCAGGCCGAGGATGGGCCGCCCGTCCGCGGCCAGGTTGCCGATACGGGCGAGCGCCGCGGTGATGGCCCCGGCGGCCTCCCGGGTCGGCGCGTACAGCAGGTGATGGACCTTGCGGGTCCGATCGCCCCGCTTGTAGATCGTGGAGATCTCACTGGAAATCATGAAACGGGTCACCGTCCGGCACGAGGCCGGCAGCGTGCGCAGCACGTCGCGCTCCAGATCGGGCCGCAGCCGGAACAGGCCGGGCTCGGCCGCAACGAGCTTCTCGGCGAGTTCCTGCGACCACGCGGGGTGAGTGAAGTCTCCGGTGCCGACGACGGCGATACCCTTGCGCGCCGCCCACCAGGCCAGATGCTCCAGGTCGCAGTCCCGGCTACAGGCCCGCGAGTACCGGGAGTGAATGTGCAAATCAGCATAGAACCGTGACCTCACGGATGCGTATGTTGTCGCATCCGCGCCCGGCGGCCGGCGGCGGCACGCCGGGGGAGCGAGCTCGAGCGCCTGGTGGCCAACAGCAGGCAAACGCCGAGACCACGTTCCATCCACGGCCGCCAGCCGTCGGCGGGTCGCGACGGTCGGCTTCGCGGGCGTTCACCGTCTCCGACGTACTGCCGGCGACGAGGTGACGCGGATTGACTGCCGCGTTCACATCACGGTCGATCACCAGCCCGTAGACCGCCGAAGAACTCTCATGACCACTGAGACCGCAGCAGTCCATCACCCCCGGCCCGCCGTCCGCCGAGAGCAGCCGTCATTATTCGTAGATCGCGGCGTTCCGGTCGGACTGCGGCGACGCGGAGAGCGCAGAGGCGGGAGGGACGGCGGATGGCACCCGACGGGCGGCGCGCCCGGCCCGCCGCCGGCGCGCCGGGCGCGCGGTGGGTGACCCGGTGACGGCACGCCATGCCGACGCCGAGCAGCGGGCCGCGCTGGCCGACCGCTGCCACCGGTTGGTGCGCTTCCTGCACGAGGTCGCGGTGGCGCGCTCCGAGCGGGTGCGCACCGTCGACGAGCACCCGCTCACCATCTGGCTCGCCGACATCCCCGCCGGCGTCGCCCTGTCGGAACACGCCGGCGCCGGCGAGGTCCTGCTG
>NZ_JAMPTM010000619.1 GCF_025403375.1 Frankia gtarii | reverse complement strand
GCGAGGGTGTGGAAGCTGTACCGGGCGATGCGTGGAGCCCACTGCCGGTAGGTGGCGAGGCTGCCGTAGAACGGGGTGCCGTCCCGGCGGAGGCTGTCGACGGTGCTGGCCAGGGTGGCGCAGGCGGGTTGCAGGGCCGGCCCGCAGGGCTCGTCGTCGAGAAACTCGACGATGTCGCGGTCGCCGGTGCTGGCGGCCAGCGCGGCCAGCAGCGGCGCGGTGAGGGCGGGCTGGCCGACGACGACGGCGAGCAGGAGAAGAACGGCGTGGTAGGGGCCGGCGGTGAACGCGTCCAGGTCGCCGTCGGGGACACCGATGCGGACCAGCCGGTACAGGTTGATCAGTTTCTTGCCGGCGCGGGGAGTGGGCAGCAGCGGGCCGACCAGGGGGATGACGGCGCGTTCGTCGTCGGTCAGCACGAGCGAGGCGAGCCGCAGGTTCGGGAACGCCTCGCCCCGTTCGTCGAACGCGGGCGTGTTCCGGGGTGGGAC
>NZ_JAMPTM010000618.1 GCF_025403375.1 Frankia gtarii | reverse complement strand
GCCCGGGACGGTCAGGGCGGCGTTGTTCACCAGCAGGTCGACGGGGCCGAGGCGGGCACGGGTCACCTCGACGATGCGTTCGACATCCGCCGGCCGGGACAGGTCGGCGGGGACGGCCAGGGCTCGGCCGCCGTCCTTCACGATCTCCTCGACGACCTCGTGCACGGTGCCGGGCAGGCGGGCGTCCCACTGCGCCTCGGTGCGCGCGACCACGGCGACCGCGGCGCCCTCGCGGGCAAAGGCGGTGGCGATGGCCCGGCCCAGGCCGCGGCTGGCTCCGGTGACGATCGCCGTACGACCGGCGAGCCGACCGGCGCCGGGGCTCACCTCGCCGCCTGGGACGGAAGGCGGGGCTGTTGGCCTCGTCGGGCGTGACGTCGAATGCGGTTCATGTCCGGTGTTCTAGGCGCGCCCGTGCCCGCGCGTCAATCGGTCCGCTCTGCCGCGGGCGTCGGCCCCATCCCGGGGCGGGGGTGTGTCCGGTCTCGGGTCGTGGCGGTGTGGGCG
>NZ_JAMPTM010000617.1 GCF_025403375.1 Frankia gtarii | reverse complement strand
CCCCGGACCGGTGCGGGAGGCGGGGCGGCGCCCGGCACGGACAGAGGGGAGCCCGGCGCCTTCGCCGTCGCCTACGATCCGTGCCACGACCGGCTGGCCGATCTGCGCTATGTGACGATCGCGGTCGGCCGGGACTACTCCGAGGTGGCGCCGACCTCCGGTTGGTACACCGGGCAGGGGCGGGGGACTCTGACCGCCAGGCAGCAGGTGACCGTCGTCGACGTGCAGCCGGTGCAGTGATCTCCTCGCTGGGGCACGGCATCTTCCGGAGGTAGGCCAGCCTCGCGGGCGCCCGCCATCGAGATGGGCCGGACGGTGACCGCCGACACTGCGAACGCCCGAGAAGACCGCGCGGCACGCGAGGCATATCTTTACTCTTTGTGATAATGCGATCACGCGCTACGTTGGCGACGGGTGCCGACGCGCCCGCCGATCACTTTTGGTGATTTTGCTGGCCGTTTCCGTCGCTCCACGATGATCTTTTTGTCCCGGGCGGGCCGGTGCACGGGGGAGGAG
>NZ_JAMPTM010000616.1 GCF_025403375.1 Frankia gtarii | reverse complement strand
AGGTGTCTGGTGGGGGTCGATGCGCCAGGGTGGGATGTAGGCGGGGTGTCCGTCGTCGGTGAAGACGATGGTCCAGCCGTCGTGGTGGACCTGGCGGTGGTGGTGGCCGCAGAGCAGGGCAAGGTTACCCAGGGCGGTGACCCCGCCGTGCGTCCAGTGGGTCACGTGGTGTGCTTCGCACCAGGAGGGTGGCCGGTCGCAGCCGGGAAAGGTGCATCCCCGGTCGCGGGCCACGAGCGCGCGGCGCATCTGTGGCGGCACGACGCGGGTGGATCGTCCGATGTCGAGGGGAACACCGGCGGGATCGAGGATGATCCGGCTGATCTCGGCGTCGCAGGACAGCCGGGCGAGGGTGCTGTGGGGCAGCGGAAGCCCCCAGCTGGTCAGGGCGGGGCTGGCGGGGCTGGCGCCGCTGGCGAGCAGGGTGTTCCCGTCGATGGTGACGCTCAGATGTGGGCGTACCCCGCCGTTTGCGGGGATGGTGGCAGCGCCGAGGGCGCGAGTGACCAGGTCGATGAGG
>NZ_JAMPTM010000615.1 GCF_025403375.1 Frankia gtarii | reverse complement strand
GATCACGCCGTCCCACCCTTGTCTGGAGAAGGCCCGCCCCATGGTCACCACGTCTCCGAGCCGAGTACCGGACACCCGGTCACCGCTCACCTCCCGCGCCGCCCCCGCTCCGCTGCCTGCGGCCTCACTGCTCCTCGCCGCCGGCCGCGCGCCCACGGCCCGGTGATCATAACCGAGCGGCGGATGGACCGGCGCACGCACGACGGGGATCTTCACCCGCCGGACCGTGCCTTCGAGCGGCTTCGCTGCACGGCGGTTCGCCTCCTCGACGCGCACGTCAGGAACGACGGCCGATGCGACAGCTGTGGGTGCGGATGGCCGTGCCGAATCGTGCTCCTCGCCGAAAACAACCTCGCTCTCGTACACGACGTCACTCCCGTGCCGGTTCCGCCCTGCGGCATCGCGGCGCCCGCCGCCGCCGACGAGGGGCACCGGCCGGTCGATCCACCGGCTGCGCCGCTTCCGCACGGCCTTCCTCATGGCCGTCCCCCCGCCGCGCCGTCGACGGACATAGGCAAGCC
>NZ_JAMPTM010000614.1 GCF_025403375.1 Frankia gtarii | reverse complement strand
GTCGTCGGCGCCGACCACCACACCCACCGGGGGGCGCAGCGCCGTTCGGTCTCGGCGAGCAGGCCGGCGGCCTCGCCGGGCTCGGGCGCAGGCACCGCCAGGGTGACGGGTGCACCCGGCGGGCTGGCCTGTGGCGGGCTGGTGGGCGGGTGGTAGGCCAGGGCGAAGCCGACCTGGGGCAGCACGACGAGCGCCAGGGGCTGGCGCGGGGCGAACTGCCCCGACCACAGGTCCGCGAGCGGTCCCGCGGCCGGGTGCGACGGGCTGGCCGACGTCATCGGTCGATTCTCACCGCCGGATCCGACAGTTCGCGGCCCACCCGGCACCGGCGGGCCGACCCGATGGGTTACCGACCCGATAGCGTTGCCGGGCCGGTCGACGTCATCGCCGGGCGGGGCGCAGCCGTGGTCGGACGGACCGGCATGGTGACCGGAAAGCGGAAATGCCCCCGTTGGAAACGTGGAACGGCAAGAATTCCCGTCGACGACGGATGTATCACGGGGGAAGGGTGGGTTCATGGC
>NZ_JAMPTM010000613.1 GCF_025403375.1 Frankia gtarii | reverse complement strand
CACCCACACCCGCTCCCGACCGTACCGGCTGTCCCACCGGGACCAGGCAACGGACCAGAAACAGCTCCCTCGCCCCACGCCGACGTGCGTACGCTCCGGATCGTGGAAGATCTCGACCGTCGAATCGTGCAGATGCTGTGCCGAGATGGGCGCATGAGCTTCACCGACCTCGGCCGGGCCACCGGCCTGTCGGTCTCCGCCGTCCATCAGCGCGTCCGACGCCTGGAACAACGCGGAGTGATCACGTCCTACACGGCGCTGATCGACCCCTCCCAGGTGGGTCTGCCCCTGACCGCCTTCGTCTCGATCACCCCGATCGACCCGAGCCAACCCGACGACGCCGCCGACCGGCTCGCCCACATCGTCGAAATCGAGGCCTGTCACAGCGTCGCGGGGGAGGAAAGCTACCTGCTCAAGGTCCGCGTCGCCAGCCCCGGCGACCTGGAGGTCCTGCTCCAGCGCATCCGCGCCGCGGCGAACGTCTCCACCCGCACCATGGTCGTGCTCTCCACCCCCTACGAG
>NZ_JAMPTM010000612.1 GCF_025403375.1 Frankia gtarii | reverse complement strand
CACCCAGGGCGTTCACCAGCCGCGTGCACGGCCCCCCCAGCCCCCACCGTTCACTGATCGCCACCACCGCGCGGGGATCCGCCGCAGCAGCCGGCAGCCGCCCGTCCACCTCACCGACGCCACAGTCACGCACCACCGCGACCACCCCGACCGCGGCGGCGAGATAGCCGCGGGCGTCCTGCAGCCGCCGGCGCACCGCCACCGTCAACCCCGGCGGCTGCGCCCGCGTACCGGACGCCGGGGGAGTGTCGAGCGCGGCGAGGATCGCCGCCAGCGACCCGAACCGGGTCAGCAACGCCGCCGCCGTCTTCGCACCGATACCCGCAACCCCGGGCAGCCCGTCGCTGGGATCACCGCGCAACACCGCGAAATCGGCGTACGCCCGCCCCGGGATGCCGTAGCGGGCGGCCACCGACGCCTCGTCGACCACGGCGAACTTCTCCACCGCGTACCGCACCCGCACCCCGGCGGCATCGTCGACGAGCTGGAACAGGTCCCGGTCACCGGTGAGGATGTCCACCCC
>NZ_JAMPTM010000611.1 GCF_025403375.1 Frankia gtarii | reverse complement strand
GGCCAGGCCGGGCGGTCGCGTGCCGGCACCCGCGGGATTCTCGGGCACACGCTCTTTCCCCGGCTGACCGGCAGCGGCACGGCCAGCCTTCGAAGCTGCTTCGTCGCCAGCAGACGCTGCCGGACCTCCGCTCGCCCCGGCCCGGCCGGAGGCCGGCGCCCGTGCTCCCACGGCGGATCCCGGCGGCATTCCCGGAACCGGCGGCGTTCCCGGAACCGGCGGCATTCCCGGAACCGGCGGCATTCCCGGAACCGGCGCGGCGGGCGCCCCACCCGACCCGCGTTCGTCGTCTGCACCAGCCTGACCCGCGGCTGGCGGCCGCGCCCGAGTTCCGTGACCCGCGCTTCGTGCCGGTTCGGCCGCGCCGCTTCCAGCCGGTCCCGCGGGGCTGCGTGCACCGACCTCGCCAGCGCGGTCCACCGATCCCGAGGACGACGCCCTGCGGGGGCCCCCGGCCGAAGCCGGCGTCCCGGCCGGCCCGGGTGCGCCCGCCGACGTGGGGGATCCGGCGCCGGCCTCTTCCCGCC
>NZ_JAMPTM010000610.1 GCF_025403375.1 Frankia gtarii | reverse complement strand
GAGCAGGACGGTGCGGTGGAACTCGTGGGCAGTCAGGATGCCTCCGGCGGGGGCCAGCGGGCTCGGTGTGGCGGCAATCGCGTGGCGGTAGCCGAGGGTGAGCCGCGGGCCCATCACCGCGTCGACGTCGAGGACGGCGCACATCGGCGCGCCGTCGAGGCTGCGGGCCAGGTAGAGCAGCCCGGCGCATTCGGCGGCGACGGGGGCGCCGCGGGCGGCGAAGGCGGCGATCTCGGCGCGCAGGCGGGTGTTGGCGGCGAGTGCGCCGACGTGTTCCTCGGGGAAACCCCCGCCGATGATCAGCGCGTCGGTGCCGGCGGGCAGCGTGTCGTCGCGCAGCGGGTCGACGGCGACGACGTCCGCGCCGGCGGCGGTGAGCAGTTCGACGTGTTCGGCGTAGCCGAAGGTGAACGCCGCCCCGCCGGCGACCGCGACCCGCGGCGGCCGCCCGGCCGGTGCGCCTGCCGCCGGCTCCCGTTCCACCTGCGTCTCCCCCGTCCCCGCAGTCCCAGTCCCCGCGGTCTCTGCCG
>NZ_JAMPTM010000060.1 GCF_025403375.1 Frankia gtarii | reverse complement strand
GTCCCGCCCAGCCCTGTCACCACGACCAGCCGCCGCACGCCGTTGAGGACCGCGGCCCGCAGCGCGGCGAACGCGTCCGGCAGGCCGGGGCCGCGCTCCTGTGACGTCGACAGCGACGCCAACCACAGCACGCCGTCGACCCCGCTGCCGATCCGCCGCGCAAGGTCGACCGCGTCCGAGGAGAACAGGTCGACGCGGGCGCCCGCCTGTTCCAGCAGGCTCGACGCCGCCAGCCCGACACCCAGGTCGTCGTTCACGACCGCGAACCGGGCGCCGGACAACGGCAGGGCCGCATCGGAACCCCCGCCGCCGCTGTCGGCGGCCGGCCGCCCAGCCGTCCAGGCCGGCGCCTCGTCCACCGGCGTCATCTCCAGCAGGAAGCGCCGCGGGATTCCGAGCACCGCCCTGTCCCCAGCTGCGGCACGCTCCCCGTCCACGGCACGCTCCCCGGCTGGGGCACGCTCCCCGGGCGCAGGTGGAGGCGCCCCTCCGCGGCGGGCGACGATCCAGTCGACGATCCCCCGGACCGTCCGGATCGCCGCCAGCTCCTCCATCGCCACGTCGGCCTGCTCCCCACCAGCGAGATCCCCACCGGCGAGATCCCCCAGCCCGAGACGGCCCGCCAGCGCCCCCAGCACTTCCGTCCGCTTGATGGAGTCGATCGACAGATCCGCCTCAAGATCCAGATCGGGCTCCAGCATCTCGGCCGGATATCCCGTCTGCGCCCCGATCACCTCGACCACGACGCCGCTCACCGACTCCCGATCCAGCCCCGCCCCGGCCACCGAACCCGGCGGCCCGTCCACCGCAGCCGCGGCGGCGCCGTCCGGTCTCCCACGCCGGAGCAGCTCCGCGGGCGGGATCCGATCCGCAGACGGGACCGATTCCGACGGCGGGCGGGCGGATCCGCCGGAGGGCACGGGCACAGTCGTCCGGGCGATGTCGCTCGGCCCGTCGAGATCCACCGACCAGCCGGTCGTGCGGGCGGGAGGAAGAACGACTCCGGGCACCGTCGACCCGGGGCGCTCGGCCGCCCCGAAGTATCCGAGCACCACGTCTCGCTGCGCGACGGCGAGTTCGCGGCTGGCCCGCAGGAACTCGATCACCGCTCGGTCCATGCCGTCATCACCGGACATCTGGGTAACCGCCTCGGGGTTCGGGGGTGCGGACAGGCTGATGGGGGCGAGGTCGTGCGCCGGGCGCAGGCCCCCCGTGAGGAACTCGCCGTCGCCGGTGCGCACGTAGGCTCCGTCGACGAGCCAGCCGGGACGGCGCGCGAGGGTGTCGACCGAGGCCGTGCGGGTGTCCCGTCCGACGAACAGCGGCATCACGTCCATGGCCACCCCGGCGGCCGCCAGCTCCGCCAGCGCCAGCAGCAGCCGGCGAAGGCCGTGTTCGCCGGCCACGTCCGTCGCCACGGCCCGGTGCGGCCGGCCGGCGAGGATCTTCCCGGTCAGCCCGGTCAGCACGCGGCCGGGGCCGACCTCGACGAAGGTCCGCGCCCCCGCGGCGTACATGGCCTCGATCTGCTCGACGAACCGAACGGGCTCGGCGACCTGCCCGGCGAGGGTCGCCCGGACACCATCGACGCTGTCCGGGTAGCGCGCCGCGGTGGTGTTGGACCACACCGGGGTGGACGGAGCTCGCACGGTGAGGTCCTCGAGCCGCCGCGCCAGCTGCCCGCTCGCCGCCGCGACGACGGGGCTGTGGAAGGCGCACGCGGTCGCGATCCGCCGGGCCGCCGCACCGGCGCCGGAAAGGCGGATGATCGCGGCCTCGACGGCGGCCGTCGGCCCGGAGATGACCGTCTGCTTCGGGGCGTTGTGGTTGGCGACCACGACGCCGTCCGGTCCAGCGCCGTCCGGTCCAGCGCCGAGCACCCGGCGGACCTGCTCCGGGCTCGCAGAGACCGCCGCCATGATCCCCGCGTCGACATCACCCGCATCGACGGCGCCCGGGTCGACGCGGCCGGGTCCGCCGGGCCGCGCCGCGTAGTCGGCGGCGGCGTCGAGGACCGCCCGTGCCCGCGCCTCGCTCAGCGGTATCAGGTCGCGGCGGCGCAGCGCCCCGGAGACGCAGAGGGCGACGAGCTCACCGTAGGAGTGACCGGCCAGATGATCGGCACGCACGGCGAGGCCGGCGAGGATGTCGGCCATGGCGAGGCCGGCGATGCCCAGCGTGGGCTGGGCGGCGCGGGTGTCCGTGATCGCGGCCGTCTGCGCGGCGGCCTCGTCACCGCCGAAGGCGGCGGAGGGAAACAGCAGGTCGGCCCAGTGGGGTCCCAGGTCGAGCACCGACCGCAGGCGCGGAAACGCGACGAACAGGTCCGCGAGCATCCGCGGGCGCTGACTGCCCTGACCGGGAAACAGGAAGGCGACCTGTCCGGCGTCCTCGTCGTCGGCGGCGAAGACGCCCGCGCCGCGGTCCGTGCGCAACGCTCTCGCGGCCGCGATCAATCCGGCCACGTCGTCAAGGTGCGCCGCGACGAAGGCGACCTGAACGCGACCCGAGCCCTGCGCGCAGGCGGTCCGGGCGAGATCGCGCAGGCGCAGCGGCCGGCCCGCCTCGTCGTTCCCCCGCGCGAGGGCCGCCAGCCGATCCAGGCCGTGCACGGCGGCGGCCCGATCCGCCCCGTGGATCACGAACAGCTCCGCCGGCCAGGCGTCCAGGCCGTGGGCGGGTTCGGGGCCGCCGGTGTAGGCGGACAGCACGGCGTGAAAGTTCGTCCCGCCGAACCCGAAGGCCGACACGCCGGCGTGACGGTGTTCGGGGGGCGCGGTCCACGGCGCGGCCACCGTGTCGAACGAGAACGGGCTGTCGCCCCGGTCCCAGACGGTGTTGGGCCGGGTGAGATGCAGGGTCGGGGGGCGCACGCCGGCGCTGACGGCCTTCGCCGCCTTGATCAGACCGGCCAACCCGGCCGCGCACTTGGTGTGGCCGATCTGGGACTTCACCGAGCCGATCGCGCACGCACCCGGTTCGGCTCCGTGCTGGGTGAAGACCTTGGTCAGGCCGGCAAGCTCCGTGCGGTCGCCGACGACGGTGCCGGTGGCGTGGGCCTCCACCAACCCGATCTCCGACGGGGAGATGCCCGCGTGGGCGTACGCGCGGTCGAGCGCGAGCGTCTGCCCCGTCACGTTGGGGGCGGTCATGCCCTGAGCCCGGCCGTCGGACGAACCGGCGACTGCCTTGATCACGGCGTGGATCCGGTCGCCGTCACGCTCGGCGTCCGCCAGCCGTTTGAGTACGACCACCGCGACACCTTCACCGAGGCTGATCCCGTCCGCGGACATGTCGAAGCTGCGGGATCGCCCGGTCGGGGACAGGGCGTGCACGGAGGAGAACATCAGGAAGTCGTGGACGCTGTTGTGGGTGTCGACGCCGCCGCAGAGCACCATGTCCGAGGTGCCGCCGACGAGTTCCTTGCAGGCCGCGTCGAGCGCGGCCAACGACGACGCGCAGGCCGCGTCGATCGTGAAGTTGACGCCGCCCAGATTCAGCCGATTGGCGATCCGACCGGCGATGACGTTGGACAGAATGCCGGGGAAGGAATCCTCGTCGAGCCTCGGCAGGTGCTCGTCGAGTTCGGGCGGCACCTCGTCGAAGTAGGCCGGCAGCAGGCTGCGAAGACCGTAGGCCGCCGCGAGGTCGGCGCCCGCCTCCGCCCCGAAGACCACGGAGGTACGGGCCCGGTCGAACGACCGGCGGTCATATCCCGCGTCGCGCAGTGCACGGGCCGCGACCTCGAGCGCCAGCAACTGATCGGGTCCGATGCTGCGCAGCGATGTCGGCGGGATGCCATAGGCGAACGCGTCGAAGGGAAGGGGTGCCAGGAACCCGCCCCACCGCGACGGCGTGCGTTCCCCGGCGCCGGGGGTCGCGGCGCCGGGATCGGCATAGACGGCCGGATCCCACCGCTGCGGGGACACCTCGGTGACGGCGTCGACGCCGCCGACGACGTTGGCCCAGTACGCCTCGACGTCGGGTGCGCCGGGAAACACCGCGGCCATGCCGACGATCGCCACGTCCAGCGGCCGGGCGCTGGCACGGACCGCCGCCACCGAACGGGCTGCCAGCGCCTCGCGGTCCGCTGTCTCGCCCTGGGGATCGGGCGCGGCGACCTGGGCCTGCGGGTCGGTCCGGGCGGCGTGCCCGAGTTCGGCCGCCCGCCGGGTGAGCACGGCCGCCGCCCCCTCGGTGACCTGTCTGTGCAGCTCGGCGATCGAGAGACGGGAATGACGCAGCGCGCCGACCTGTCCGATCATGACCATGCCCTCGTCGGCCTGGCCGGCCTCGTCCACCCGCACGAGCTCGTCACCCACGCGCCGCAGGCCCTTGCTGGCAATCCGCAGCCGGCCGAGATTCAGTCGTTCCAGCTCCTCCCACACCTGCCGGGACGATTGTCCCCGCGCGGCGAGCTCGGCCCTGGTCTCCTGGAAGGTCCGGACGAAAGGTGAGTCGACGCAGCGGGTCGCATGGCCCGGTGACGTCTCGAGCAGGACCGTCCGCTCACAGCCGAGGGCCGCCTCCTGGAAACCCGCCACGATCGCGCCACTGTCCACCGCCTCCGGCGTGAACAGGTACGCGGTGCCCATCAGCACGCCCACCTTCGCCCCGCGTGCGGCCAGCGACGCCGCCGCGGCCGAGACCATCGCCGCCGACCGTTCGTCGTGCACCCCGCCGGCGAACAGCAGGTGCAGCTGGTCGAAGAAGTCCGCACCCCGCGCGCCGAGCCCCGCGCCGAACTCCTCCAGCACGGAGATCTGCGCCTCCCAGAGGGCGAAGCTGGTGCGCGGGCCGACATGGCCGCCGCATTCCCGGCCCTCGAACACGAACCTGCGCGCGCCTTCGCCGAGGAAACGCTGAAGCAGGCCCGGCGAGGGCGCGTGCAGGAAGGTGTCGATGCCGTCCGCCTCCAGCGGAGCGGACTGGGCCGGCCGCCCGCCGGCTATGAGCGCGCACGGCGGCCGGATGTCACGCACCACCCGCAGCTGTTCGGCCCGCAACTCGGGCGGGGCGAAACCGAGCAGGCCGACGCCCCAGGGCCGTTCCCCCAGCGCGGCGGCGGTCTCCTCGAGCAGGGCCCGGACCTGCGGTCCCCGCATCAGGGCCAGCGCCAGAAACGGCAGTCCGCCGGCCGCGGCCACCTCCCGGGCGAACGCCGCCCGGTCACTCACCCGGGTCATCGGCCCCTGAGCCACCGGGTACGCCAGCCCCCGGGACGCGGCGAACGGTGCGCCGGGGGCCAGCGGACGCACTGTGACCGCCGCCGCGATCGACTCCCCGATCGACTCCCGCACCGCGCGCACGACCCCACCGGCGGTCAGGTACCGCTCGGCCAGCCGAGCCGCGAACCCCCCGTCCTGTCCAACCGGGAGCAGCTGCGTGCGCAGGTCCCGGGCGCCCAGACGCAGGGCCACCTCCGCCGGCCCGACGTCCTGCGCGGCGACGAGCCCGGCCACCGGGAGGTCGGGCCGCGTGTACACGCGATGCCCGGCCACCAGGGCGGTCTCGGCGCCGTCCATCACCCGCAGCGCGCCCGCGATCTCCGCCGGCAGTTCCATCTCCCGGACCAGGGCAAGCTGGGAGTCCAGCACGACCCCGGCCGCCCCACCCGCGACGGCGGCCGCGGCGGTCCGCGGGCCGATGCCGCCGGCCGCCCAGATCGGGGCCGGCGGCCCCGCGGAGGTGGTGAGGTCCGCGGCGAGCAGCGCCTGCAGCAGGGTGAACGTGGTGAGGTCGCCGACCCGGCCGCCCCCTTCGAGCCCGCGGGCGACGACGCCGTGAGCACCGGCTGCGACGGCCACCCGCGCGCCGTCGACCGACGTCGTCTCGACGAGCACCCGGCGACGCCCGCCGGGCCCGGCCGCCGTCGGCACGTCCCACGGCGCGTCCTGGGCCAGCAGGACCGTGTCGACAGCGGCCGGTAACTCATCGGGACCCACCGGGCATCCGGGTCCGATCCGCACCCCGAACGTTGCCGGAGCCCATCGCACGGCGTCGGCGAGCGCGGTGACCGCCCGATCCTCGTCCAGGCCGAGATCGAGCACGCCGAGGGCTCCCGCCCGCTCCGCCGCCGCGACGAGGTGCGCGTTCGGCTCCGAGAAGGGCGTCACGACGACGACCCGGTGGCGTTCACCGACGACACCATCCGACGTACTCACCGCTTCATTCCCACGTCGTGACCCATGAAGTTTCCCATCGTCATCCCCGGCTCTTCTCCGCGTCCACCACTGGTCCGCGCAGACGCAGGAAAAGCTCGCCATACGCGGTTCGGCACTCGGACTGAATCAGCCCCGACACGCCGGGCGCAACGAAAAGAGCGGCGAGATCCGACTCGCCTGTCGCGGGCATCCCGGCGCATCTCAACGGAGAATCCATGGCAGATCCCCCGGACCACACACTAGGGAATCCGACCCGACCGTCCTACCGTCGAAAGTAGTAATCGGGGCGCGAGGCTTCTAGCAGCGGATGGGGGTTCCGAAAAGCCCCGACCGGGGTCGCCCAAAGGAGCCATCTTGATCCGGGCGGGCCCGACGCCGATCTCGATGTGGTCACCCGGCAACCCGCCACCGGCCAGATGGTCTCGAGGACCGCCCTGAGCCTCTCGAGCCTGATGACGTCGGCCAGGCGCGGGGCCGTCCCGCGCCTGGCCGGGCCAGAGCCGCCGACGACGGCCCGCGAGATCCATGGCCACACCCCGCGCCACCGGCGTGCAGCGGGGGTATCGCGCTGCACGGAAGTGGTCCGCAAAGGGGCCGAGCGTCGACCGGTTTTCCGCGGAGATCCGGCGGCGCGGCCACCGCGGTGGGGAAGACGGCGGGAGAGTCCGCCGTCTCGCCACCGCGGCGGCACCGCCTGTTCCCCGGCCGACCACCAAACAAACACGTTTCCTGATGGAAGTTCAGGGACGTCGATTATCTTTACTGTCTCGCAAGATTCTGTTGCCGGCGTCGACGAGGGGCGCGGCGGTGGGACTCGGAATCGGATCAGACGGTAAGACCGTCGACGACTTCACCGTGCCGGGAACCACGTGCCGGTGATCGCGCGGGAGAAGATCCGGTATCACCCGTCACGTCAGCCGCAGGCGCATCACCCCGGGAAGCCACCGTGACGGTGGAGTCGCCACGCGACACCTTCGGCAGGATCCGAGTGGGGTGCGGGACCGTCGGCACAGTCAGCTCCTGGCTGTGGTGGGGGCGAAGCTCCGCTCGGAAGCCATGCCGCGGCGCCGTCCGCGGACGGTGGGCCGGTGCACGGGTCGGGCGGACGGGCCGGTGTTGACGTCGGCATACGGGGTGTTCCTACGGACCTGATAGACCCAGCTCCTGCTGACCGTGATGCCCTGGGCGGCGAGCACCGCGACCGCCTGGGTGACCGACCCGCCGGTCTGGTCCAGGGTGCGCACGATCGCCTCGCGTTTCACGGCCGGGTCCGCCGCGCCATCCAGCCCGGCGGGCGAGGCGGCATCCATCCGATCAGCATTCGCCCGATCGGCACCTTCTCGATCGGTGTCCGCCAGGTCGGTGTCCGCCAGGTCGGTGTCCGCCAGGTCGGTGTCCGCCAGGTCGGTGTCCGCCAGGTCGGTGTCCGCCAGGTCGGTGTCGTCGTCCGCCTGGGTCGAGGGTCCACGGCTGTCGGTCCAACCCGGGTCGTCAGTCGCGCCTGACTCCGGGGCGTGCGGGGGCGCCTCCGTGGTGCTTACGTCGGCGGTGACGGTGGGCGCGGCAACGGTGGCCGCGGGAAAGGTGGCCGCGGGAAAGGTGGCCGCGGGAAAGGTGGCCGCGGGGACGGTGGGCGCCGGGCCGCGTTGCGGCGGGATCGGTAGGACGGTGGTGACCGGATCGTCGACGCTCCGGCGTGCGGTCGGGTGGATCTGACGCATGAGCAGCTCGTAGGAGCCGAGCAGGGCCAGCGGCGGCCAACCGGCGATGATCCGGGCGGTGACCGTGGGTTCGGCGTGCAGCACGTTCGCGAGCAGCGACGCGCAGGCCCCCAGTGCCAGCAGAACGTAGGACAACCAGGACCGGTTCCGCCCGGCGCGGCGCTCCGCCAGCATCGCCATCGACGCGGCCACGATCAGCCCGTCCACGCTGAACGGCAGCACCGCCGCGGTCATCGAGTCCTCCCCGTGCGCCATCGCGACCCCGCGCATGTGCCGATAGGACACGAAGGCCGCCACCACCGCCACCGTCGTCACCGCGATCACCGTGGTGATCCGGATCGCCCGCTCCGCCCTGACACCGGAGGATCGACCCTCGCTCATCAGCTGATCACCATCCATACCGATCGATCTCCTCACCTACTCCGGAAATGCGACGTCTTTACGCATTTTGCTCCAAAGCCGCCCGGACGATCCGGACCCCCCGACGGTGCGGAGTGTCCGTATTCACCCTGGTGCCGAGCGTGGGAGGCCGGCCCATCTATGCATTTTCCAGGTCACAGCACGCGACCATCAGCCCTCGCCGGCCCTGACCGTCCGGACCGGGTCTGTTGCACCCGGTGCCATCTGGGGACAGCGCTGTTTTCCGAGAAAACGGACCATGTCGCAGCGAGCTCCACGTTCACTCCCGAACGCGGCAACGCAGGTGGCGAGGTCACCGCGTAGCCGTCGGGGTCGGTGAAGGTGAACGTGCGCCCGAACGGCCCGTCGAACGGCCCGTCGAACGGTCCGACCGGGATCGGGATCGGGATCGGGACGCCGTCGCTCACCGCGACTTGGTCATCGCCGACGCGCCGACCCGCCGACGACGGCCACGGCGCGCACGGGAAAGGTGCCCATGCCGCGGACGGGCGCGGGCAGGACGGTGAGCTGGACGGGCTCGCCGTCGGGCAGCTCGTCCAGGGCGGTGAGATGCTCGACGATCGGGATGCCGGCGCCGAGCAGACCCTGATGGGCGGGACGGGACAGGTCGGCGACATCGTCGATGTTGAGCGAGTCGATGCCGACCAACAGCGCCCCGGCGGCGACCAGGGCCTCAACGGCTGTCTGCGTCAGGTGCGGCGCCGGGCCGAAGTACGCCTCGCTCCCCCAGTGCCGGGCATGGCCCGTGTGGACGAGCACGGCCCGCCCGGCAAGATCGGCGGTGACCGGCAGCAGCTCGGCCCCCACAGCCTCGACGCCGGCCGCCCGGACCACCACAGCCGGCACGTCCACCAGCCGAGCCAGGTCGAGGGCCGCGACGTCCGGACCGTCAGCGTGAAAGTGGAACGGTGCGTCGAGGTAGGTCCCGGTGTTCGCGACAAGGTCGACGGCTGCAATGTGGAACGACACCCCCGGCGCGAGCCGCTCCCCCGAGGCCGCCCGGCTGGTCCAGGTGGTGATCCGCGGACCGGGCAGACCCGGATACGTCACCATGCCATCGACGATGGGATGGGACAGGTCGACGATCCGGCGGTCCCCGACAGGCATGGCACGCTCCCTGGGTCCACGGCGCGGATGGTGCCCCGTCACGCTACCGCCGTCATCGCGATGGGCGACCAGCCGCCCATCGCGGCATCGCCGGTCTTGATGCGCGGATCACGCGCCCGGACAACGATGGGGAAATCCCTGCCGGAGCACGGCCCGACCCCCGAGGAGCCTGCCGATGACCGACCGCGCCAGCCTGGCCGAGTTTTGACCGCCGAACCGTCGCGGCACCCCGCTCAGGGCCCCTGGACCACCCTGGACGTCCGCGTCGACGCGCCGGTCGCCTGGGTTCGGTTCAACCGCCCAGCCGCGCACAACAGCGTCATCCCGGCAATGATGATCGAGATCCACGCCGCGCTCACCGAGCTCGCCCGGGACGACACGCTGTCCGTCGTCGTTCTCACCGGCGCCGGCCGGACGTTCTGCCCGGGCGCGGACCTGACGGCGGCACTCACGGACCACAATCCCGATCTCCCGCCAGTGGCGGTCTACCAGTCCGCGACCCTGCTGCACGAGATGCCGCAGCTCACCATCGCCGCGGTCAACGGGGGCTGCGCCGGCGCCGGGTTCGCCTGGGCGGCGGCATGCGATCTGCGGATCGCCACCGCCCGCGCCCGTTTCTCCGTCGCCTTCCCCCAGCTCGGTCTCACCAGCGAACTCGGTCTGCCGTGGACGTTGTCCCGCGCGCTCGGTGGGGCCGCTGCCCGTGACCTCTGCTTCCTGCCGGCAAAACTGACCGCGGACGATGCCCGGCGGATCGGGCTGGTGGCACGGGTCTTTCCCGACGACCGGTTCGAGGCGGAGGTGGATGCGATGGTCACCGAGCTGGGATCGCGCCCGCGCAGAGCCGTACGCGGGATGAAGGCCAACATCCTGTTGGCGGAACGTAGCGGCCTGGCGGAATTCGTCGACGCCGAAGCGCGGCACCACCAGAGTTTCTTCACCGGGTCGGCGCGCGCGGAGTCGGTGCTGGCCCTGCAGAACCAGGGACTTCAGCTGAAACAGCCGGAAACCACCGAACCCCGGAGCTGACCCGCGCCCACGGCGCGCACCGGACCGGTCGACGACGCGGAGAGCCGAGACGCCGACCGGCCGGTCGCACCGGGAGCACGCATACAGGCGCCAGGACTCAGGCGGCCTTCGGGTACTGCTTTTTGAGCCGCTCGATGAGTGCGAGCGAGGTCTGCTCGTCGCGGGCCACTGCACCCCAGCCCTCGATGAACATTCCGTCATAGCTCAGCCCGACCCACCGCCCGGTGAGTCGGTCGCCGTGCGGATTCAGCGAGAGAAACAGCGACCCTTTCGAGCGAACCGGACTGTCGGAACTGACATACCAACCCATGATGATCTCTTCATCGAAGATCTGTAGTTCACCCCACCAGAGGTATCCGCCCTCCTCGCTGGACAGGCCGCGAGTGATCGCCTCAATATGGATCTTCGCCCCGGTCTGCTCCAGACTCGCCTCCTGCGAGGAATGGATCTCCTCGCCGTCCCGGAACGTCTGCCAGGCCGTCCACCAGCGCCCGGACAGGTCGACGGCGCCACCGGCCCGACTGCCCGCGCCGATGGGCGACGGCGCGGGCGCAGGCGCGGGCGGCTCCGGGCCTACGGCGGGACCGACAGTGGCGGCACTTCCCCCAACGATGAGCTGTCGACGATCCGTGGGAACCACCTCCTCCAGTGTGCGTGGCCAGGTGATACCTGCCCGGCTCCCCTTGTCCTCCAGCCAGGCGTGCCTTCGCAGCTCGACCAGCCGACCGCCGGCGTTCAGCTCGGCGTCAATCGCGCCGACGAGCGACTGGGACGGCACACCGAGGAGACCACGCTCGGCCTTGGACAGGTAACTGGGCTGGTAGCGGACCCGGTTGGCGAGCTGGGCCTGGCTCAGCCCGGCCGCTTTCCTGCGCTGAACGATGCTCTCCAAAAGGGTGGCAAGGCAGGGTTGCATGTCCATCACATCGTCTACCCGGAGTCCTCTGTTCTGGTTCGTCGCCGGACGCTTCCATCTGGTCTGCTTTTTGTCACACCGCTGAACGAGCGCGCTGAACGAGCGCGCCGGCCGCCAGGCCTGCCGGATTGTCGAATGATCGTCGCACGCCCCCACGCCTCCCCCGCGCTGTGGGTGTCCTGGCGGCGCATGGCCGCCGCATCGAGCTGTCCGCATCCAGTATGACGGCGCTCACACCGTCGCCAAGTAGTCCGTCATCCGCGTCCGGCACGCCGATGCCGGCGAAGTGAAATTCGATTTCTTCGCCGAGGTCACATCAACTCACCTTTTTGTGGAGGCTCCGGTGTAGGATCAGACCCTGCTCGACCACTCCATCCGACCGGTGCAGGTGTTCTCCGACAGCGACTTCACCCGCCTGGCCGAACGGATCCGCGAGGCCGGCCTGACCCTCCACGGGTTCGGTGAGCAGATGATGTACGCCCGCGGCAGGTAACACCAGGTCCGGCTGACCGTCAGTCGGCAGGCCGCCAGAAGGCGTCGGGATAGTCCGTCCGTGCGGGTGAGCGGTACTCGAACAGCAGCGCCGTCCTGCCGGCCACGGACACGTCGGCCGGCGGGCGTTCCACGAACGGCAGCCCCACGACAAGCGCCGTCCCCAGCTGCCAGTGGTCAGCCGTGACGGTCTCTCCCTGCTCGTTCGCCCAGCTGGGAAACGTCGACTGAACGACCTTGAAGAGCAGGTCGATGGTTCTGTCGTGGTCCGGTGCCAACCAGAACAGCTCGCGCAGAGCCTGGCGCGGCCGGACCCCCCAGGCGTTCTTGGCGGTCGCCGTCGAGAACTTGTTGTTGTTGTTCTTCAGGATCCGGCCGGCCCGCAGAATCGCCGACATGACCACCGCGTACCGCACCCTGTCGATGGGCGAGTAGCCGTTGACGGCGTCGTCGTGCATGAAGATGTCCGTAAACCACGTGACGGTAAGATGCTCGTGCAGCTTCCCGGCCGCCAGCTCGGACGCTGCCATACCCACACCGATCTCGTCGGCGGGCACGCCGACGGTCGCCTGCACGTCCGTGTCGGCGATCGCCTGAACCGTCAGCGCGATGGTGTGCGGAAAGTCAACGACCTCCACCCGGAAGCCGTCGGAGGACCGCGCCTGCAGGGCCTTGCCCCGGGCGCTCTCGACGCATCCGATCGCGAATCCCATCGCCGCGCGGCGCCGGGCCCACCGGGTGGCGCTGTTCATCTCGGCCGGCGTCGTCCGAAGCTCGATCTTGAAGGTGTTCGGTGCGCTCTGCAGCGGTAGATCCCGGGTTATCTCGACGAGGACCTCGCCGGTCCCGTCGTCCCGCACCAGGGCGAACACCTTCGGCAGGATCCGAGCGGGGCGCGGGGCCGACCTGTCACCGGAATCCTCGCCGACGATCGCCCAGAACTCCTCCGAGCTCACCACCACCCCCGCCCCCCTCAGCTCCTCCTCGGTCCCCAGGGAATGCGAGGTGAAGGTCCGGTCGTAGTACTCGGGGAAGGTGGCGGTCTGTGGTTCGACGGCATGGCTCACCTGCGTGGCCTCCCACGGAGTCGGGCGGAAGAAGTCCGCGAAGAGCCGCCTCGGCTCCGGCCCCCCGCGCCGGCCAGAAGCCTAGCGTGATCCCCCCGGAGCCACCGCATGATCCAGGGAGCGCTCGACGCCCGCGCACCGCTCCTCGGACCAGGACTCATACTGCTCCGCCGTGATCCACTGACGCATCCACGCGGGAGCGATCATCCCCGCAGTCATGACGCACCTCCTTCAGGTGACCCGGCGGAACATCCACGGCGCCGCCCGGATTGAACGAGATATGACTGTGTCCTCGAGTGTTGCCGCGGCCAAGTCCCCGTCGAGCAACGAGCGCCTGCTGGATGGGGCGGACGCAGCACCGCTGTTCACCCCGTTCTCACTGTCCGGCGTCGAGCTTGCCAACCGCTTCGTGATGGCACCGATGACCCGCCAGTTCTCCCCCGACGGCGTGCCGGGCGAGGACGTGGCCGGCTACTACGCGCGGCGGGCGGCGCACGTCGGCCTGATCGTGACCGAGGGCACCTATGTGGATCATCCGTCGGCCGGGTCCAGCGACCGGGTTCCGCGGTTCTACGGCGAACAGCCCCTCGAAGGCTGGCGCCGGGTCGTCGACGCCGTGCACGCGGTAGGCGGGCGAATCGTCCCCCAGCTGTGGCATCTCGGCGCCGGCCGCGCGGCGGGTGCTCCGCCGCACCCGGAGGCGGCGGTGTTCTCCCCGTCGGGCCTGCAGCACGACGGGACGATGGTCGGCGACGAGCCGAGCATCGCGCAGATCGACGAGGTGGTCGCCTCCTTCGCCCGCGCCGCGGCCGACGCGCGCCGAGCCGGGTTCGATGGCGTCGAGCTGCACGGCGCGCACGGCTACCTGCTGGACCAGTTCTTCTGGTCGCGGACCAACCGCCGCGCCGACGGCTACGGCGCAAGCCTGGCCAACCGGGCTCGGATCGGGGCCGAGGTCGTCGCCGCGGTCCGCGGCGAGGTGGGACCGGACTTCCCGGTGATCTACCGGTTCTCCCAGTGGAAGGGCGGCGACTACGACGCCCGTATCGCCGAGACCCCCGATGAGCTCGAGGTACTGCTCACCCCGCTCGTGGACGCCGGCGCCACCGCGCTGCACGTGTCCACCCGCCGTTACTGGCTGCCCGCGTTCGACGGTTCCCCGCGCACCCTGGCCGGCTGGGCCAGGAATCTCACCGGCCTGCCCACCATCGCGATCGGCTCGGTCGGCGTGCCGACGGCCTTCGGCGGCGGCGAGGAGGGCGTGGCAGCGACGCTGAGCCTCGCCCCGCTGGTGGAGCTGTTCGACCGCGGCGAGTTCGACCTGGTCGGCCTCGGCCGCGTCCTGCTCTCCGAACCCGCCTGGACCACCAAGCTGCGCGACCGCCGCCTGTCAGAGATCCGGACCTACGACCAGGCCGACAACTCTCGCCTGACCTGACGATCAGCGGCCGAGACGGCCGGCGGCATCTCTACCCAGTCGATCGGAATAGCCGAAAGTTCGCCGGCCTTGGACAGGAAGGGCCCGCGACCGGCGTGGCCCTCCAGCAGCAACCCGAGGAGAACGCGCATGTCCCAGGCTGCCGCCGTCTCCCAGCCCACCGCCGTCTCCCAGCCCACCGCCGTCTCCGAGACCGCGAGGCCGGTGTATGCCAGCCCGACCGATGTGGCGACCTACGGCGAGTACACGATCAGACGGGATCCCGCCGACACCCGGCCGCTGTACCGGTTCGCCGGACGGATCACCGCGGACGGGTCGAGCGGATTCCCGGCCGAGCCGGGCCGCTACCACATCTACGCCGGCTGGTTCTGCCCGTGGGCACACCGCGTCACCCTCGAGCGCGCGCTCCACGGGCTCGAGGACGTCATCAGCGTCTCCTACGTCGACGGCACCCGCGACGCCCGCGGCTGGGGGTTCCGCGAGAGCCACGGCCCGGACCCGGTCAACGGCTTCACCCTGCTGCGCGACGCCTACGAGCGCACCGAGCCGGGCTTCGACGGCCACGTCTCCGTTCCCACGCTGTGGGACCGCCAGACCGGTCAGGTCGTGTCCAACGACTTCACCAGCCTGGGCATCGACCTGGCCACCCAGTTCGGCCGCTGGTCGAACGGCGCCGACACCTACCCCGAGCACCTGCGCGCCGAGATCGCCGAGCTCGACTCCTGGATCGGCCCGGCGGTGAACCACGGGGAGTACCGGGCGGCGCACGACGAGGCGCTGCGGGCGGCGCTGCTCGACGCGTTCGCGAAACTCGACGCCCGGCTCGCCGACGCCCCGTATCTGGTGGGCGGTCAGCTGACGGAGGCCGACGTGCGCCTGTGGGTCTCCCTGGTCCGCTACCGCAGCCGCCGCCACGACCTGGCGAGCCTGCCGCCGCTGTCGGACTACCCGCACCTGTGGTCCTACGCCCGCGCCCTTTACCAGCTCCCCGCCTTCCGCGCGACCACCGACTTCTCTGCCTTCTCGGAGCCGGCCGCCGTCCTGGCGGACTGGGAGACCGCGCCCGGCAACGACGCGTAGGCGCGTAGGCGCGTCTGGGACGGACGCCGGGATGATGATCCAGTGGGGCCATCATCCCGGCGCCCCGGGTTTCCAATTACCACCACAAGCGATCGCCCATCACCGTCAGTACTCGCCCTCGATGAGATCGTGGCCGTACTCGGCGACGTCGATCATCAGTTCTGCCGGTTCGGTCGCCGGCAGCACCGACAGAGTAGTTCCTCCATCGCCGCCGCCACTGCCGCGGTCACTCGTTGGCGGGCGGGCAGCAGACCCGCGACGACCTGCTCCATCTAGCGGCGCCCGCACGTCCGGCGGTAGGGCAGGTCGGGTACGTAGGAAGCCCATTCCGCCGCGGTGAGGCCGCGGCGGGTGAGTCCACAGGCGACGGTGGCGGCGTCCGCCCGCAACTCCACCAACGGCCGCACGTCCCACACAGCGACGTCGCTCGTCAGGCCGGCGCCGGTGAGCAGGCGCCCGTCGCGGGACAGCCCCGTGGACAGGACACCGCCTGGGGCTGGCAGTGATCCGCCCAGCGGACGCGGGTTGACGGGTTCGGAGATGTCCCAGAGCGCGACGCTTCCCTCGGACTCCTGGTCGGAGTTGCCCTCGGCGTTCAGCAGACCCGCCGCCAACGTGGAGCCGTCCTGGTCGATCACGACCGAGCGCACCGCGCCGTCGGTCGTGATCGGCGCGCCGAGCGGTCGCGGTTGGTTGTCGCGGGACGAGACATCCCACAGCTCAACCGCCCCGGGAACCGGCGGCTCGGGCGCGGCGGTCCCCGAGGCCGAGCCGAGCCGATCCAGCACGGCAAGTTTGGCCGCGTCGACCTCAACGCCGCTGTCGGTACCGACCGCGAGCGTCCGCCCGTCCGGTGTGAAGGCCACTGACCAGGCGAACCGGCGCGGAGTGAGGGTCGAGCGGATTGTCAGCCGGCCGGTGCCCGACGGGCTGGCCAAGCTGACGATGCTCTGGCCGGCCAGTCCGGCCGCCCACGCGATGGTCCCGTCGGGGGCGGCCGCGACGCTGTACACCGGCTCGTCGCTGCGGGTCGTCGGTTCGATGCGCCGCGGCCGGGCCGGAGCGGAGAGGTCCCAGCGAATCACCTCACCGGGGTTGGTCGTGGCGCCCCCCGCGTCCACATCCTGCCCGGTCCCGGCAACAAGGGTGGAGCCGTCGAGGCTGAACGTCAGCGACCACGCCGGGTAGGTGGTCGTGAGGGGGGCGCCCAGCGGCTCGAGTCGGCTCGGGTCGCTGACGTCGTAGAGCTGGATCAGACCGCCACCGACCCCGGCCCCGGCGACCGTGCGTTGGCTGCTCGGAAGGCCATCGCGGTTCATCGCCGCCGCGACGAGGCGGCCATCGGGCGAGAACGAAACGGACCACACGGTCGCCGGCGTCACGATCCGGCGGGCGGGCGCGGTCCCCGACCGCCGGCGGATGGTCATCTCACCGGACGCGCCACCGCCGGTTCCCCCGCCGGCGGCCAGCACATCCCCGCGCGGGGAGAGGGCGGACGCGTGCATCGTCGCCGGCTGTGACCTGGGCAGCTCGTCCAGCAGCCCGAAGGCGTCGGCGATCGACGCGGAGATCCTTCCCCGGACGTCGTCCGAAAGCCCGGCCGACGCGCTCGCGCCGGGCGCCGCCGGCTCAGGCGTCATGGAACTGGTGCTCGCCGCGGGCGCGGTGGTGACGGCGGATCGCGCCGGGACGGCCGGCGCAGAGGCGGAGACTGCCGGCGTCCGGCCGAGCGGAACAACCCGCGCGCGCGGGGAGAGATCCCACCGGCGCGTGCCGGTCCGGTCAGCGGTGACGAGGTTCAGCCCGTCCGGCGAGAACACCGCCAGCGTCACCGGAGACGGTGATGGCAGCGACGCCGACCGCCGGGGCGCGGACGGCATGCTCAGGTCCCACACCGTGGTCGTGCCGTCGACGTCGCCGCCGCCGGCGGCGAGCTTCGACCCGTCGGGCGAGAAGGCCAACGCCTGGTAGGGAAACGGGTCCTCGAGCGGCTCCCGCGCGCTCATCCCGGCCTTCGTGATGTCGAACAGGGTGACGTGCCCGCCGAGAGTGCTGGTGGCCAGCGCGATGGTCGTTCCGTCCGCAGACAGCGCCAGGCCCGAGACGAGGCGATCGGCGATGCTCGCGGTACGCGGCTTCACCTGCGCGGGGGCGACGTCGAACACCTCGAGACCGCCCCGGGAGGTGCCAGCGAAGCCGGGTCCCGCCATCGCCGTCGCCGTCGCGAGCCGCTCGCCGTCCCGCCCACCGAACGTGAGCCACGTCGCCTTCCACCGGGCGGGCACGGGCTGGCCTATCCGCCGCGGACGCGCAGGGTCAGTGATGTCCCAGACGCCGATCCGCGCCGTCCACGACAGCGGCCCCGGCCCCGGCGCCGACGCGCTGATCGCTACCCGGCGGCCGTCGGCCGAGATGTCGGCCGCCCCCAGCAACGCGCCGGGAAGGCCGAGGTCGGCCGGGGTCCACGAGGCCGCGAACGGCCGGGGGCCGGCCGGCGTGGAGACATCCCACAGACGCAGTCGTGATCTGTCCGTGGCGTCGGTCGCCAGCGCCAGACCGGTTTCGGGGCGCACCGTGACGGGAGAGGCGGCTCTGGTACCCGGAGCCGTCACGAAGGACCGCTTGGCCCCGACCGGGCTTTCCCCAGGCTGGGTGTCCCAGCTGATGAGGGCGCGATCTGTCGTGGTCGCGACCAGGGTACGGCCGCCGTCCGCAAAACCCATCGCATCCGGTACCCCGCCGGTGAACGTGCCGGCGAACGGGCTGTCGATGATGTTCTGGCGGAGACTCGCTCGAGCATCCGAGGCCGGGTCGAGGTCGTCGGCGGCGATGCCGAGAAGGAGCGCGGTCTCCGGATCGGCGTCACGAACGGCGTCCGCTTTCGCCACCAGGGCTCGGGCCGCCGCCTCGAGCTGACCCCGCCGCGCCTGCTGTTGGCCGTTGACGGCCACTGCGGCGGCGAAGAGCGCGCCGAGGAGAAGAGCCACGAGAGCGGCGGCGACGAACCTACGGATTCGCGCGGCGCGCGATTGCTGGCGGGTCGCGGCGGCGAGGAACTGTGCGGTGACGGGCCGCCGGGGCGGCTGCTGGCCGAAGGCGGCCCGGGCGTTGTGGAGCGTCTCGCCTCGGTAGAGCAGGTCACGGCGGTCCCCGGCGGCCCGCCAGGCGTCGGCGTCGCCGGTGGCCTGTTGCCGCAGCCGCTCGTCGGCCCGGTCCTCGTCCAGCCATCCGCGCAGCGTCGACCACGCTTCGAGCAGCGCGTCGTGGGTGATCTCGACGCCGTCCTGGTGAACGGTCACGATCCGGGCCTGAGCGAGCTGATCGAGGACGGCGGCGGCGCCGGGCCCGGCCTCGGTGGTCAGTGCCGCCGCGTCGAGCCGCCGCCGGGTGTCCTGGGCCGACGCGTCGCGGCCGACCCGGACCAGGTCGATCATGATCCGGCGCAGGATGGGCCGCACGGGCTCGCCGAGATTCTCCACGATGGAGTCCGCAGTCCGGGTCAGCGCCCCGCGCAGACCACCGGTGGCGTGGTAACCGGCGACGGTCAGAACCCGTCCCTCGCGCTGGGCCCACGTTGCGAGCAGGGCGTGCGAGAGCAGCGGAAGCATCCCGGCGTCGTGGCCCTCGGCCCTGTCGGCACGCATCTCGCGCAGCACCAACTCCACCAGACCCGGCTCCACGGCAAGTCCGGCCAGGGCGGCCGGTGTTTCGATCGCCTCGCGTAGCTCGGCCTCGCGCATCGGCCCGACCGCCAGGTGCGGTTCGGTCAGCGCCGTGACGAGCTCGGTGTGCGGCAGGCAGTCGTCGTAGAAGTCGGAACGCATGGCCAGCAGGACAAGCCCGGGCGGGGCGCCCCCGTCAGCCGGCGGGGACACCAGCTCGCGCAGGACGTCGAGGAAGGCGCGCCGGGCGAGCTCGTCCTCGCAGCGCGCGAAGAGGTTTTCGAACTGGTCCACTGCGACGACGGCGCGGCGACGGCCGGCGGAGGGCAGCGCGGCGAACACGTCGCCGACAAACGCGCGGACGCTGCCCGGCTCGCGGGCGAGCCGCTCCCGCACCCGGCCCGCGGGCAGATCGAGCACGCGTTCGAACGATGCCGCGAGATCTCCGAGTGGGTCGTCGTCGATCGACACCAGCAGCGCGGGCCAACCGGCCGACGCTCCTGCTTCGACCTCTCCGCGGGCGAGCGCGGGGAGGATCCCGGCTCGTAGCAGCGATGACTTACCCGAGCCGGACGGGCCGAGGACGAACACAGGTCCGGGTCGCCGGGAGCCGTCGTTCAGCAGGTCGACCGCGTCGGTGACCAGCCGGTCCCGTCCGTGAAAGAAGCGTGGATCTTCGAACGGGCGGAGGCCGGGATAGGGACACCGGCTGTACGGGTCAATGCTGTCGGGAGAGTCGGGAGAGTCGTCGCGCGGGGAGCCGGCGGCGGTTGGACCGCCGGGCGAAGCGGCGCCGGGCGAAGCGGCATCGGGCGAAGCGGCATCGGGCGAAGCGGCATCGGGCGAAGCGGCATCGGGCCGCGGCACGGCCTGGGTGTCGGGGACCGTCGGGCGCGGGACGAGCGGTCGGCGGTAGGACGGGTTCGGCGAAAGCTCGGTGTCGCCGGCCCGGCCGGCCGCCCAGCGTCGAGGTCGCGGCATGCCCGACCGCCGCAGGTCAGCGTCCAGGTGATCAAACAGGCGTTCCACGGTGATACTCGGCGGAAGATCGGCGTCGCCCCGGTCGAGCAGGTCGATCAGCCGGCCGGTGAAGGCTGTGTGCCGTGCACCCGGCGGTGCCAGCGCCCGCTCGTCCCGCGCGGAGGAGGCCAGGAGGTAGGTGCCCTCGCTGATCCGGCCGAGCTCGGCGTGGACGGCGCTGACGACCGGCAGAGCGGCGCGGCTGGCGAAACAGCAGTCGAGCACGATGATGATCCCCGCCGCCGAACAGTGCTCCCGCAGAATCGCCACTATCTCGGCGAAAGGCAGGGCGCGCAGCCAGGGCCGGCGGCTGGTGGCGTCTCCGGAGGCGCTGGTCGCGAGATAGAGGCGGCCGTCGGGATCGACCAGGCCGTGGCCCACGAAGTACAGCAGGAGCGTGTCGGTCGTCTCGCCCGCCGTCTCCGCGATCGCTTCGGCCAGGTCCACCGGACCGCTCGGGTCCAACAGCGTCCGCAGCCGATCCGCGGACAGGCCGGACCGCTCGAGGAACATGGCGGCCAGGTCGATGATGGTGCTGTCGACGCTCGGCAGGTCCGGGAGGGTGGAGCCGGCTGTGTGCCGGCCGCAACCGACCAGAAGCGCTCTGGTACCCGCGCCGGACAGATCCCCCATGTCCTTGGTCCCCCGACCCCATCGAACACGCGCTACGCGTCTTCACAATGCTCGCCCCGCGCCGCCAGCCGGGACCGCCCGAGACGGATACTACCGATGCTGTCCGTCAGCCGGTCGGGCCTGGAGGGACTTCCCGCGCTCCGCGAAAGACAGGGTTGGCGGGAAACTCGTCGGCCGCCATGGCCAGAATGCGTGACCGTCCGCGAGGCGAACGCCCGAGAGCCAGTTGGTGGCCGACGTCGGTCCAGTATGCCAGAACGTTCGGAGCGCTCTCAAACGCCAGGAACAGTTCCGGGCCCAGCCCCGCGGC
Organism: Frankia gtarii; assembly: GCF_025403375.1. GTDB lineage: Bacteria > Actinomycetota > Actinomycetes > Frankiales > Frankiaceae > Frankia > Frankia gtarii. The sequence goes on along the minus strand of NZ_JAMPTM010000060.1, from coordinate 8,099 downwards.
CCGCAGCAGCAGATCGACCCGCGGAGCGCTGTTGAAAACCCGCGCCAGCTCACGCACCTCATGCGCGGCGAAACCTGCCGGGCCGTCTGTGATTTCACCTGGGGGGCGAGTCACGTCGGCCGGGCAAGCCACCTCGGCGTTGCTTCGCAGCCGCGCCGTCAGTTCGTCGATGAAGGCCCGGAGCGACTCGTCGAGTTGTCCGTTCGCCAACTCTGCTGATACCGATGCCGTGATCTCACCGGGAGCCAGGCGCAGCTGGAGGCTGAAGGGGACGGCGGCGGGCGTCCGCCGCCGGGAGGAAAGCCAGCCCTGTAACACCTCCAGCAACGATTCGGCAGAGTTTTCCGCCGCGCCACCGAGCGCGAGCACGACCGCGTCGATCCGCCGGCCCAACTCCGCCGGGTCCGGCGGCGATTCCCGCAACGACACCCGACCCCGGAATTCCGGTGTTTCCAGCAGCCAGCGTCGCAGACTGCGTGCTTCGTCGCCGCTCGGATCGCCGTCCACGGCGAGTTCGACGTCCACCACGCCTCCTGGAAGTGCCGTACCCACCCTTCGGTGCAAGTCTATTCGGCCGGCGCCGGCTCAGGGGGACTCGGCCTCATACGCCCGCGCACTGCCCGGCGGATCAGGACTCGTCCTGCTCCGCCGTGACCTGCTCGTGCATCCACGGCGGAGACAGTCCGCTGCGCCGGTCAGCTGCTGTCGGACTCCGACGTCGGACTCCGACGTCGGCCGCGCGGCCGCTCAGGCAGTCGGGATATTCCTGAACCCGAAGCAGTAGTCAGCTTTCTTTCACACCCGCGTCGAACGAGGGCGGTCGGCAGCTGATGACCAGAAGTCGATGGTGGACCTGTCGTCGTAGTACTTCCTGTTGCGCGTCACGAACTCCTGAACGGTCTGCGGCTCTTCTCCGCCCACTGTCTTCACCACGTCGTTGGTGCCCGCGAACACCCCGTTGACGTAGTCACTCGCGACCGCGCGCAGGTGCTGGACGGTGTATTCACCGAGACCGCGGTTCCGCAACTCCTTGGTGAACTCGTCGAGGCCGATGGGCCGATAGGAGACCGGCCTGCCCAGCGCCTGCGTCATCTCCTCCGCGATCTCGTAGTGGTTCAGTTCCTTGACGTCGCATGCCGGGCTGGGACGGCCAACCGGTAGAGGTGCGCCCGCCAGCCGTCCCAGCCCGCTATCAGCGAGCCGACGATCCGGCCGCCCTGCCGCGCAACCAGGCAGGCGTCGGGATCGCGGATGAGCAGTGTACGCACGGCATCCGCCGTGTCCGCCGGGCGTGACTCGTTCTCCGCCGCGGCCTCCCACAACGCGAGCAGGTCCGCCACGTCGGACAGGGAGGCACTGTCGATGCTGATCTCATCGGGCCGCGGATCGCCCTCGGTCATGGCCGGCACCACCCAAGTCTCCCGCATCACCCGTTGGCATCCTCACCTCCCTGACGGAAGGCGATTCCCGCATCTCGCGGTGCGGGTTCCTGCTTCACCGACGGACGCCTCCCCGCTTCAACAGCGAGGCGGTCCCACTCCCTCTCCACGGGCAGCCACCGCAAGCCCTGCGGCCAGAACGTTCTTCGCCGCGTTCACATCCCGACCATGGACCGCCCCGCAGACACACGCCCACTCCCGAATTTTCAACGGCAGCTCCGCGACGACCACCCCACACGACGAACATGTTTTCGACGACAGGGAGAACCGGTCGACCGCGATCATCGTCCGGCCGTACCAGCCGGCCTTGTACTCCACCATCCGCCGCAGCTCCGACCAGGACGCGTCGGAGATCGCCCGTGCGAGGGTGTGGTTGCGGAGCAGGTTGTCCAATCCGGGCGAAGGTGGCGAACTGTGCGGCGCTGAGCAGCAGTTCGCCAGGTAGGTCTGGACAGGCGGGCCGTGAGTTCTCCGGGCCTATCTGGCGGATTCGGCAGGCCAGCCCGACCCGCGTCCCGAGCAGAGGTTCCGAGCGGAGGCGTGTCGGCGTGAGGCGCAGATTTCCGCAGGGTTGAACACTAAGTATTGATCTTGAAATGCCGGTGGGTCTTTGAGGAACGGCACCGCGTCGGCGACCGTCCGGTCGGAACGCCCGGACCAACGCTGGCCCCGACGCCCGGGCGGGTGAGTGCCGCCGGCCCCCCGGGCCCGCGGCGGACCGCGATCAGACGAGGGCGCTGGCGGCGTGCCCGGCGGCGTCCGCCGCCGCCAGGATGTTGACGTAGTCGCGCAGGTGGGCAATCTGGCCGTCGTGGACGGTGAGTACGACGATGTTGGGGAGGGTGAACTCCCGACCGCTGGACGTGTTCCTCCCGATGGCCTCCTGCTCGACGATGATCGTCCGCGGGTCGGCGGTGTCGTGGCTGGCGATGGTGCGGTACCGCTCGTAGCGCAGGGGGAGGGTCCGCCAGCCCGCGGCTATCCAGCCCACGATCTCGTCCCGGCCGGTGAGCCGGGAGGGCACGCCGGGCGGGGTGAACGGAAATTCATGGATCGCGTCGGCCGCGTAGAGGTCCCTCATGTCGTCGGCGGCCTGCCTGATCGCCGCCCGGCGATAAAGCTCGAGGACTTCACGCGGGCCCGCCGTCGGCTCGATCGGTTCCATGTCGGATGCGCACCTTTCTCGCTGCTGCCGGGAAGAACGTTCAACGGCCTTCACGTCACCACCATCGGCCGGGCCGCGTCCAAGACCCGCCGAGGCGCGATCGATAACCTGACGGCATGGATCGACCGCTGGAAACCCGGGAACTGGTGCACTTCCTGGCGGTGGCCGACGAACTGCACTTCAGCCGGGCCGCCGCCCGGCTCGGCATCGCCCAGCCGGCGCTATCGAAGACGATCCAGAAGCTGGAACGCCGCCTGGGCGCCGCCCTATTCGAGCGGAACAGCCGCACGGTGACGCTGACCCCGGCCGGGCAGGTGCTGGCCCGCGAGGCACGCCACGCCCTGGACGCGGTGGACGCCGCGGCCCGGCGTACCCGGCGGGCGGACGCCAGTGACCCGCACCTGATCCTGGCGATGAAGGCAGGCGGGGACGCGGGCCTGCTTCCGGCGATCCTCGCCGCCTGCGACCGCGAGCCGAGCTCACTGCCGGTGCGGGTGATCTTCCATACGGACCGGGTCCGGCTGCTGCGCGACGGACGCGCCGACGCCGCCCTGCTGTACAGCCCGGCCGAGGACCTCAGCGGGCTCGACACCGAGCCGCTGCTGACCGAACCCCTGATGGCCGTGCTGCCCGCCTCGCACCCACTCGCCGCCCGAGCGAGCCTGCGCACGGCCGATCTCCGCGACGAGAACGTGCACGGGCGGCGCGGGCCGTCCACCGGTCCCGAGGCGGGCAGCCTCACCGAACTGCTGCAGCTCGTCGCGCTGGGCCAGACGGTTGCCGTGGTCCCGCGGTTCGTGACCACGCCACTGCGCCACGATCTCGCCAGTGTGCCGGTGACGGACGCCCAGCCCGTCACCCTGCTGCTCGCCTGGCCCGCCCACAGCACGTCGCCGGCCGTCGCGGCCCTCGCGCGAGCCGCCGGCGCAGCCAGTCCGGGCGGTGAGGCGGCCGGCGCTACCTGATCAGAGCGTGTCCCGAGGCTGTGGCCCGTGCGTCCAGCAGCGCCGCGCCACCGGCGCGGGTGTGCCTGTCACAGGCCGGCCGCCGGACCTACCAGTGGTCTGGCATCGCCGGCTCCGTGATGAGTCCGGGCCATACCGACAGTGATCGATAGAACCGCGTTTCTTGCCCGCGATGTCCCGCGCGACTGGGCCCGTCCTGCCGCGCGGGGTTCGGCTGCCGGCGGGCATGGCACGGGCGCTGGCGTTCAATCCCGCGGAAATCTGCGCCGCACGCCGTGTCGGAGGAGGCACGCCGCTCCTTCGCCAGGTCGCCCCGGACTTCGCCGCGTCGCTCGCCAACTAACTCTGGACGTCGCCACCCTCACTTGGACAGGACACAGGTTCCGGACGGGCAGGTCCTCGATGGCCACCGTCTGGTTCTCACGGATCAGCCTCGTGGACAGCGTGTACAGAAAGTCCCGGCGCCGATCGGCGATCCGACCATGGATCCGGGCGACCCTCGTCCGGGCCTTCGCCCGGTTCCTCGAACCCTTCTGCTTGCGGGACAACTCCCGCTGGGTGTCAGGCGGCCCGGTCGCGGTTGAGGTAGGCGAGCACGGCCAGCACCCGCCGGTTGTCGTCGGTGGACACCGGCAGGTCCAGCTTCGCGAAGATATTCGAGATGTGCTTGCCGATCGTGCCCTCGCTGGCATAAAGCCGCTGCGCGATGGCCCCGTCGGACCAACCGGCCGCCATCATCTCGAGAACCTCGCGCTCCCGCGGAGTGAGCGCCTCCAGCGGCTGGCCGACGCGCTGGCGGGCGAACAGCTTGGAGATCACCTGGACCGCGCGCTACCGCACCTCGGCCCCCTTCCGGCACGGCATGCGCGTGGTCACCGCGGCCTGGGGCGTGGCGCTGATCCTCGACGCCGTCGTCCGCACGGTCATGGCGTACACACGCCAGGGCCTGATCGGCACGCGGGATCAGGCCATCGATGCTCCCGCGTCCGCGAACAAGACCGGGTGACGGCGCGGGCTCGGCCACCGCGTCGGTGCGTCAACGACTCGCCGGATCCTGAAGTCCCCGCGGATGCTCTCGGCGCGGATGCTTTCGGCATCGAAGCAGCGGGGGGATTTGGCGCTACGCCCACGCCTTGCACCGCCGGCAACGTCTCCTCCCAACCCGCCATGTCTTACGTCCGACCGAGACCAGGTGCCAGCCGGGGCGGCGATGGGTGCCCGTAGCTGATGGATCACGACGCCGGTCCGCCCGGCGGGTCGACTGCTGTGCCCGGCGGCCGGCACTACGAGCTCCGCGAATCCGCACTGACCATCCACGTTGCCAGCCTCGATCACATCATCCGCTCGAAAGAAACGGCCGTCGTGGGAAAGCATGAACCGGGCCTCGAATCAGGTCGGGCGTGACCCTGAGGTGATCGTGACCCTGAGGTGATGATGGGTCCAGTCGGGGGGATCGGCCCGTCGAGCCGCTGACCGTCCGGGAAAGTGAGCATGAGTCTGCCGGCCGCCGGGTCCAGATCGGGTCGGACCGAGGCCAACGCCGGGAAGGTTCGCGGCGCGACGAGGCTCCCACTGTCGGTGACGAGGAAGAGCCGCCGATCCTCGGCGACGCCGTCGGCCCCCACCCGCAGCTCCGCCTGAGGCACAACGGCGAGAGCCTTCGCCGGGGCAGTCGCCGGCCCACTCACCGTGAGCGGTGACCGCGGGCGATGGCAGGTGGCGGCATCCTCGTGACCAGAAATGTGAGGTGTCTCACATAGACGATTTCGCTGTTGAGCCAACAGGACCTCCTGCGTAACGTCCCGATCGACGCTTTTCGTAAGGTACACCTAACCTGATGTCAAGTCCGGTATCGATCATCGCACTCCGGACCCGTTGTCGGCCGCGCGGCGGGGCTCCGATCCGTTCGGTGCCCTCGCGGACCCCGCAGTGGTCGCCCTGGCGCGATCTCGCCAGTCAGCCCGCGTGTCACCCGTCGGCCTCGGCCGCCTTGTCAAGGGATGAGAATGTCGGACAGCAGTACCGCTGCCAACCGCGAAAAGATGTTGGATATCGCCATCGGGCCGGTACCCGATTGGGGAATGGCCTGCGTCGAGGACATGATGGCGACGCTGAAGTCGGACACCGAGCTTTTCCCCTGTGTATTCGCCGTGGCCGCCGCTCATCGCGGCGGACTGCGGTTCGGCTTCGTCGACGACGTTCACGACGAGCGAACCTGGACGGCCCTGCCGGACATCCTCGCCACCTATCTCGCCGGGTACCGGCAGATATCTCGGGAGACGTCACTCGTTGTCTTCTTCGGATCGCCAGACGAGAGGTCCGACGCCATGGGCCCGGCCGGCTCCGAGCACCCGAACGCATCCACGGCGCCGGCCGTCGGAGTCGACACGTACGAGGATCGGTTCTGGTCACTCCTGCAGTATCTCCATGACAACGACACGTCCCCCTGGCCGTCCGACATCCCGACGGACACCGACGATCCCGGCTGGGAGTTCAGCTTCCGCGGGACGCCGATCTTCGTGGTCTGCAACACACCCGCCCATCGTCGCCTGCGCAGCAGGAACAACCCCACCTTCACCGTCACCTTCCAGCCTCGCTGGGTCTTTGAAGGTCTCGGCGCGACCACCCCCCGCGGCGCGTCATCGCGGCGGATCATCCGGGACCGACTGGCCCGTTTCGACGCGGTGGACTCGACTCCGTTGCTCGGCTCCTATGGCGACCCGGAGAACCGGGAGTGGAAGCAGTACTTCCTGCGGGACGACGCCTCCGTGGGGGACCTTTGTCCGTTTCTCGGCAACGCGGACCGAGTACCAGCGGGAAACCGGCTGTCCGGGTCGACCGCTATCCCGACCCCGACCGAGAAGCTGTTCAAGGTCGTCGTCAATCACGAGGATCAGTACTCGGTCTGGCCGCAGGACCGGCGCAACGCGCTGGGCTGGTTCGACACATCTGTGGTGGGCACGCGGCAGGAATGCCTGGACAGCGTCGCGCTGACCTGGACCGACATGCGACCGCGGCGCCTGCGCCGGAAAATGGCCATGGCCGCCGAGGCCGCCCGGGCATCGGCCGCCACCAGCCAGCCACGCGAATCGGTCTCCGCATAGTTCCTGCTCGACCGGGGCCTCGTCGGGTGCCCGGCGACGTCCCGGCGATGCCCCGCGGTCCCGCGCCGAGACCGACCTGCTCGATGGCGGACGGCCAGCGCGATCCCAGGAAAACGCCCGAGCAGGTGCCTCGGGGCTACTTCACACACCCTCGTCGATTAAGGTATGGATTACCTTAGTCACCCACGGCGAAGACTCGACCCGTCACGGAGTGCGCCCACGATGACCCGGCGATCTCCGGCCATCAACTATGGGCGGCCCCACACATCATCGCGCGCATCGTTCACCAGGAGGTGGATATGAGATCCCCGGCATCATCCGCCCTCGGCAATTCCAGGACGCACCTCGACGTACGCCACGGCAACGTCGGATGACGGCCACACCCACCACCGCATGGCTGCGTTGTCGCCGGCGGCACCCCGCGCCACGGTACCGACTAGTGGTCTTCCCGCACGCCGGCGGCTCCGCCAATCCGTACTGCACCTGGGCGGAGGGCCTGCCCGCCGACGGTGAAACATGGGTCGTGTGTTACCCAGGCCGGGAAAGCCGCCTGGGCGAACCGTTGATCGACACCATGGACGAGTTGACGGACGCCATCACCGACGCCCTGCTCCCCCTGGCGACCGCCCCGCCGAACCTCCCACCGCTGATCCTCCTCGGCCACAGCATGGGGGCGTCGGTGGCGTACGAGACCGCCCGGCGGCTACGCACCCGAGTACCGGGAAGCGTCGCGCGGCTGGTCGTCTCCGCACGGTCCGCTCCCGGGGTCGGCCGCCCCACTCGGGTGCACACGCTGCCCCGCGACCAGTTCATCGACGTCCTCCGGGCCCATGGCGGCACCGATGAGGCGCTCTTCGAGCACGACGAGCTCATGGACCTCGTCATCCCCGCCGTCCGCAACGACTACCGGCTGATCGAGACCTACCAGCCGCCGGCGGACCCGACGCTCCCGGTCGACGTCGTCGCCTTCGCCGCCACCGACGACCGGACGGTGCGGGTCGAGGATGTGCTGGCCTGGGCCGGCACGACGACGACGGGCTTCGATCACGCCGTCTTCCCCGGCAGCCACTTCTACCTCCTTGCCGAGCCAGGGCCGGTCATCGCCGAACTCACGCGGCACCTCCCGGTGCCCTCCGGTCGGGCATCCCGTCCAGCCGATGCGTCAGCCACAACCACAGCCACCACCGCGGCGCCGATGTCTCGCCGCTGAACTCCGCGTCGAGCCGACAAGAAACCCCCTCAGATCCACCATCGGATTCCTGGGCGGCGTCGGCGAGCTCGCCCGCGGTCGCCATCCACCGCCGCGTCCCGCCCACGGTGGAACAGAAGGGAAGTCGGCATCGATGTTCTCGAGAGCATCTCCCGCATCCGCGCCGGACCATCCACTCCAGCCGGACCATCCACTCCAGCCGGCCCAGCCCTCCTC
>NZ_JAMPTM010000609.1 GCF_025403375.1 Frankia gtarii | reverse complement strand
TCGCGGCGGACGGTGGCGAGCACCGCCGCGGCCTGCTCCCCACCCATCACCGAGATCCGCGCGTTCGGCCACATCCACAGAAACCGCGGCGAATACGCCCGCCCACACATCGAGTAGTTCCCCGCACCGAACGACCCACCGATCACCACCGTGAACTTCGGCACCCGCGCACACGCCACCGCCGTCACCATCTTCGCCCCGTGCTTGGCGATCCCCCCCGCCTCGTACTCCCGCCCCACCATGAACCCCGAGACGTTCTGCAAAAACACCAACGGAATCCCCCGCTGATCACACAGCTCGATGAAATGCGCCCCCTTCAACGCCGACTCGGCGAACAACACCCCGTTGTTCGCCACGATCCCCACCGGATGACCATGCAACCGCGCCGTCCCGGTCACCAACGTCGCCCCGTACTCCCGCTTGAACTCCGCGAACCGACTCCCATCCACGATCCGCGCAATCACCTCCCGCACGTCATACGGCGTGCGCGAATCCGTCGGCACCGCCGCGTACAGACCGGCCGGGTCCACGGCGGGCTCCTCGAC
>NZ_JAMPTM010000608.1 GCF_025403375.1 Frankia gtarii | reverse complement strand
GCGGGAGGGCATGTCCGGTCAGGGCGCCCCGGTCCGTTCCCGCGACAGAATCCCGTTGATCGTCTGACGGTGGTCCGCCCACCGGCCACCACGACCACCCGTCCTGGGCAGCAGCGGCTCAATGCGCGCCCACGCCCGGTCCGTGACTTCACCTCGTCCGACCACGGACAGTGGACGCTACCGAACCACCAACATCCACGAGAAACTCCCTAGTAGGGGCCACTGGCCGGAAGAAAAAGGGCACCTCACCTCGGCCGCGGCGGCCACGGGGGCGGCAGCGATGGTGTGATGCTCCGGAGTTTGCGCGTCGATTGCACGTCGGAACGGTCGGACAGTGTTGTCGTGGTCGAACCCGGTATGGTTGCTCCGCATGATCGAGATCGAGATCGAGATCGTGATCACCGCGGGTCTTATCCGCGACCTGTTGCGGGACCAGCATCCGGACCTGGCCGGGCTGCCCCTGCGTGAGGTGGAGGGCGGCTGGGGTAACCAGATGTGGCGCCTCGGGGACGAGTTGGCCGTGCGGATCCAGCGTATGGACACCGATCCCGA
>NZ_JAMPTM010000607.1 GCF_025403375.1 Frankia gtarii | reverse complement strand
CCCTCGACCCCGACGCCGCGGCACCGGCCCCCACCAGCCGTCGCCGGCGCGGGCTGGCCGGGCGACTCGGACCACGCGCCGGGTTCGCGCTACAGACCTCGATGATCGTGTCGTTCCTCGCCGCCTCCGCCGCCCCGACCCCGCTCTACGCCGTCTACCAGCAGGCCTGGGGCTTCGCCCCGGTCACCATCACGGTGATCTTCGGTGTGTACGCGGTGGCGGTCCTGTCCTCGCTGCTCGTCGTCGGGGCGCTGTCCGACCACATCGGGCGCCGCCCGGTGCTGCTCGTCGCCGCCGCCCTGCAGGCCGCCGCCATGGTCGTGTTCGCCACCGCCGGTGGCGTCGAGGCGCTCATGGCGGCCCGCATCACCCAGGGACTGGCCACCGGCGCGGCCACCGGAGCTCTCGGCGCCGGCCTGCTCGACCTGCACCGCACCCGCGGCACGCTGGCCAACGGCGCCGGCCCCTTCGCCGGCATGGCGCTCGGCGCGCTGGGCTCCAGCCTGCTCGTCGCCTACCTGCCCGCCCCCACCCGGCTGGTCTACCTGGTAC
>NZ_JAMPTM010000606.1 GCF_025403375.1 Frankia gtarii | reverse complement strand
GAGCCCTCTGTTCCAGCCGGGCGACGAGCAGCCCCCAGCCGTGGGCGAGAATGCTCCGATTCAGCCCGGCTTTCTGCCGCACGTTGCGCCCCGGCTCGGCGACGGTACCTTTCGCCGAGCGGGTCATCGCCCCGACCGGCAACGCCTCCACGCGGATCAGGTCGTACCGGCGGGCCAGCGCGGTGCTGGTCTTCTCGACCCAGTCCTTACGCCGGGCGGCTTCTCTGGCTTTCACCCGGGCGATCTGCCCGACCAGCCGGGCCCGCCGCTGCGACCCCCGCCTGGCTCGGGCGAGGCGGCGTTGCAACCGGACCAGCCGGGTCGCCTCGCCGGGGCGCAGCCCGGGGCAGTGCAGCAACTCCCCGGTGCTCAACGCGGCCGACACCGCCACACCCCGGTCCACCCCGACGATCCCACCGGTGCCCGGGGCGCCAATCGGGTCGGGGACAGCGGCGAACCCGACATGCCAGCGACCCGCACGATCCCGCGTCACCCGGTAGGACCTGGCATCCGGAACGGTGCGGCTACGGCGGAACCTGACCCAGCCCACTTTGGGGATCCGCACCTGCGACCAGCGCCGGTTGAC
>NZ_JAMPTM010000605.1 GCF_025403375.1 Frankia gtarii | reverse complement strand
GGGGCGGGGGTGCGGTGGCGGGTGAGGGTGAGCAGGCCGGCGAGGGCGAAGGCGGCCAGGGCCATGATGACCGCGCCGAACTCCGCCGACGTGCGCGCCAGACCGCCGGTGGTGACCAGGGCGCCGGCGATCACCGGCGCCGGCGATCACCGCGGGGACGCCGAGGGCGAGGTAGCACAGCACGTAGACGGTGGACAGCACGCCGGCGCGCTCGTGGGCCTCGGCCAGCGGCAGCAGGGTGCGCAGCCCGCCCTGGAACCCGGCGCCCAGACCGATCCCGGCGGTGGTGGTGCCGACGAAGAACGCCGCTGTCGAGTGGGTGGCGACGGCGAGCAGGGTGACGCCGACGCCGACGAGCAGGCCGACGGTGCCCAGGAACATCACCGAACGCGGCGCGGCGGCCCGCACGGCGATGATCGTCAGTGATGCGGTCGCGGCCAGGCAGAGCAGGGCCAGCCCGCCCAGGACGATCCAGTGCGAGCCGGCGACGAGGCGGGCCAGGCTCGGGCCGAGGGAGAAGTAGAACCCCCCCAGCGCCCAGGCGGCGACCATGCACGGGCCGGCGACGACCAGGGCGTGGGCGACGGGGG
>NZ_JAMPTM010000604.1 GCF_025403375.1 Frankia gtarii | reverse complement strand
GGTTGGTGCTGAGGTGCGGGTGGGGGTGGTGTTGGAGCGGTCGGTGGAGGTGGTGGTGGTGATGGTGGCGGTGTGGAAGGCGGGGGGTGTGGTGGTGCTGGTGGATCCGGCGCATCCGGTGGAGCGGGTGGGGTTGGTTCTTCGGGAGGCGGCGCCGGTGGTGCTGGTGACGTCGTCGGTGGTGCGGGATCGGCTGACTGGTTCTGCTGGTTCTGCTGGTTTGTTGGAGGGTTTCGCGGGTTCGGTGGTGCTGGTGGATGAGCCGGATTCCTGGGATGCGGCTGTTCCTGGCGGGTCGGCTGCGGCGGGTTCGGTGTCGGCGGGTCCGGTGGGCCTGGACGCGGCGGCGTATGTGGTGTTCACGTCGGGGTCGACGGGTCGGCCGAAGGGTGTGGTGGTGTCGCATCGGAGTCTGGCGAATCTGGCGGTGGCGCATCGGGTGGCGGTGGTGGAGCCGGCGGTGGCCCGGGCGGGTGGCCGGCGGTTGCGGGTGTTGAATGTGTTGTCGTTTGCGTTTGATGGTTCGGTGGATCCGCTGGTGTGGATGTTGGCGGGGCACACGATGCATGTTCTGCCGGGTGGGTTGATGGG
>NZ_JAMPTM010000603.1 GCF_025403375.1 Frankia gtarii | reverse complement strand
GGGCGGGGATGCGGCCGGGTTTTGCGACGGGGGTGGCGGTGGCGCCGCCCGCGCCGCTGCCCGGCGGGGAAGCCGGCGGGGCGCCCGGCCGGCGACCGGCCACCCCCGTCGCAGCCGCGCGGGATCTCACGGCGACGATGCCGGAGCTCTTGCCGGTCGCCGTGGCGCCCAGCCGGGCGTCCGAGCGTGCGTCCGACCGGACGTCGGAGCGTGCGCCCAAGCCGGGGACCGGCCCGGCCCGCGAGCCGGCCACCGATCTGGCCACCGACCTGGCCACCGACCGGGCCACCGACCTGGCCACCGACCTGGAGACCGGCCCGGGGCCCGAGTCGGGGACCGGCTCGCTGGTCCTGATGCTGGCCGGTGCGCCCGGCCCCGCAGGCGATCCCGGGCAGGCAGGCCGGCAGCGGCGGGTGCGGCTGCTCGCCGCCGTGGTCGCGGTGGGTGCCGTGATCGCGGCCACGCTGATGGTGATCGGCCTGCTCGTGCACACCCACGGTGGGTCCGCCGGGGCCACCGCCACGGCGTCCGGCCAGCTCGCCGTGTCCGGTGGACCCGCCGGCCGGCCCGACGGGACGGCGACGGGCCGCGCCCCCAGCCCCGCCG
>NZ_JAMPTM010000602.1 GCF_025403375.1 Frankia gtarii | reverse complement strand
CCGCCACCCACCGCAGCCACCAGACCCACCCCAGGCACGCCAAAGGGTCGGGCACGCACAAACCCGTGCCCGACCCTGAAACCGCGGACTACCTGAAAAGCCGCGGACGCACAGCCCTCTAGGCGGTACGCCGCCCTTCACCGGTGCCGCGCAACACCGCCAACCGCTCCGCCAGGACCTCCTCCAGATCATCGGTGGTCCGGCGCTCCATCAACATGTCCCAGTGCGTCCGCGGCGGCTTCGACTTCTTCGGCTCAGGCCGCTCACCATCGACGATCACCGACGCCCCACCACAGACCTTGCACTCCCACACCGACGGCACCTCCGCCTCCGCCGCGAAGGGCATCGTGAACTGGTGGCCGTTGGGGCAGTCGTACGACGCCGACTGCCGTGGGGCAAGCTCGGTGCTGCGGTCGGTCTCGTAGGACACTGCACCGAGACGGCTTCCCCGCAGGATGCGCTCGCCCATATAACTCCTCCGAGCGTCGAGACGTGTGCAACTACCCCTCGACAACGTTCTGGCCAGCTGAGACGTTCCCGCCGAGGAAGGACCCGTAACACAATCATGAACGCACAGCGTCCCCACCCCACCACGAAACGTCCCGCAC
>NZ_JAMPTM010000601.1 GCF_025403375.1 Frankia gtarii | reverse complement strand
CGCCTCGCCACCCCGCCCTCGCCACCCCGAGGGCTCGTTTCCTTGCCTTGCACGGCTCCTCGCATCCGTTCTGCCCTGCGGAAAAGCCGGGATGAGAGCCAAGGGGGTGTGGGCGGCTCCGGTCATACGGGCGGCGGCGAGTCACCGAGGGGTGAAATCGGGGACCGGCGGTCCCGGCCGGTCGACCAGAAGGACGGCGAGGCGGTCCAGCTCGGCCTCCGGATCACCGGTCAGGCCGGTGTGGACGGGTGAGGTCTGCACGACGGTGCTACGCGGCGCGGTCAGCCAGCGGAACCGCTCTCCGGCGGTGAGCCGCCCGGCCGGGCCGGCCTGCTCGCCGCCGCAGCAGACCGCACGAAACGCCGCCAGGTGGGCGACCACGACGGCCGGGTCGAGGTAGGGGTCGAGAATGCCCAAGCGCCCCTCGTCAAGCCGGCAGCGCAGGTCCAGATACCGGGATCGCTGGCAGTACAGCATCACGCCGACGTTGACGAACTCGCCCCGTTCCACCCGGGGAACGATCCGGATCGTCGCGTACTCGAACAGCTCACGCATCGCGGTTCTCCGCCGCCACCCCACCGGTGCGCAGCCAGTCCCCGGCTCGCAACCAGTCCGGCCGCCCCGACCC
>NZ_JAMPTM010000600.1 GCF_025403375.1 Frankia gtarii | reverse complement strand
CGGGTGCGGTGGATGGGACCGGTAGGACGACGGTGTTCGGGACGACGGTGTTCGGGACGGATGGGTGATCGGGATGGGTAGGCCGCGACGGGGTGTGGGGCTGCGCGAGGCCGCGCGGGGTGCGCGTCGTGGTGGCCCGCCGGTGGTGCCCGCCGGCGACGGGGGTCGGGCGGGGCGGCCGGCGGCGCGGGAGTTCCCCACCGGATGGGCGCGTAGCGGCGCGGCGCGCACGACCCGCTCGGCGTTCCTCGGTGGGGTGATGAGCCCGCTGCTGCACGCCTCGCTGACCGCGCACGCGCACGGCGGTGAGGTGTTCGACACCGTCCGCGACACCCCGGTGATCATCGTGTCGAATCACACCAGCCATCTCGACGCGCCGCTGCTGCTGTGTTCGCTGCCGGGGCGGGTGCGTTCGCGTACGGCGGTGACGGCGGCGGCGGACTACTTCTTCGACAGTGTGTGGCGCGGCGCGGGCAGCGCGTTGGCGTTCGCGACGGTGCCGATCGACCGCAGCGGCGGGGCGCCGTCGTCGACGCCGATGGACCTGTTGCGCGACGGCTGGAACCTGGTGATCTTCCCGGAGGGGACACGGTCGAAGGACGGGGCGCGGGGCCGGTTCCGGCTGGGG
>NZ_JAMPTM010000005.1 GCF_025403375.1 Frankia gtarii | reverse complement strand
CCCACCCCCCGGCGCAGGCCCGATACTCGGCGCAGGCCCGCTGCCCGGCGCAGGCCCGCTGCCCCGGCCGGAGCAGGATCCGCAGTGGCCGCCGGCCGCGCCCGGGGAGGCCGCACCGCCGCGTCGACCCACCGCTGCCCTCGCCGTCCTCGCAGGCGCGGCCGCCATCGGCCTGGTCCTGGTCGCTCTGGTCGTGATGCTGATCGTCCACAGCGGCTCCGACGGCGATACCGGCACGGGCGCCGGAGCCCGTCCGGGCACCCCGTTCGGCGCAACCGCCGGCTCCGCGTCGGTATCGGGGGCGGCAGCTGTCGGCGGCGCCCAGCACACCGGGACGGACCCGTCGTCGAGCCCGACCACACCCGCCGGCACACCCGCCGGCACACCCGCCGGCACGGCTGTACCTGCGGGCTATGTCGGCACCTGGCGCGGTCAGATCACCACCCCCTCGAACCTGACGCAGAACGCCGTCATCACGGTGCAGGCAGGGTCGACCGGGCAGGCCGTGGCACATTCCGACGTCACCGTCGACGGGCTGGCCATCAGCTGCACCGGCGACCTACGGCTGGTCAGCGTCTCAGGCGGCCTGACGCTGCAGGACATCCCCGGCACGGGCAACGATCCGAAGATTCTGGGCATGTCCGCGTGCTCCCACGGCGGCCAGGTGTCTCTGCTCCTACAGCCCGACGGCACGGTTCGCTTCACCTCGAACGGCCCCGGCACCGGCAATCCGAGCGGCACGCTGACCCGCGACCGGTGACGGGCGGTTGCCCCGACGGCCGCGGGCAACGGCCGCGGCACCCGCGTCTGGTTTCTCAGCCAGGATGATCGCCGTTGACGTTCTATCTCTACATATGTAATTTAAGGCGCATGGCAGGTTTGTCCCGCGTGACGCCGGCGACGCTCGACGTCCTCGAGGTGCTTCTCGAGGACGAGGTCGAGCCGTACGGCCTGGCGATCGCCAAGAAGGCCGGGCTGGCGACCGGCAGCGTGTTCCCGATCCTGGCCCGCCTGGAACGCATCGAATGGGCGAGCTCCTCCTGGGAGGAGTCCGACCGTCCGGGCCCCCGCCGCCGGCTGTACCGGTTCACCCCCGAGGGGATGGCCGGCGCCCGCGCACTGCTCGCCGAGCGCAGGCCGCGCCGCGGTTACGGGCAGGGCCACGGCACGTTCACCGCGCCCGAGGGCGCGTGGTGAACGTGCCGACGATGCCGACGGCAGGTGCGGCAGTCGCCGGCGGTGCTCGCGTCACCGCCTCGCCGCGACGGGCCGCTGCCCGCGTCGGCCTCGGCGTCGTCATCGGGACGTATCTCGGCGACGCCCTGTCCGCGTTCTTCCCCGGCAGCCCTGACTACCTGGTGGTCGCCGCCGGCTCGCTGCTCGGCCTGCTGCTTGGTCTGCTGGCGCTCCGTCGCCGCGCACTCGCGCCGGCGTTGCTGGGCCTGGCGGCCGGCGCGGTCGCGAGCCTGGTCGCCAATCCCGTTGTCCCCGTCGCGGTCGCCCGCACCGTCTACCTCGACTCGGAGACCGTCGGCTTCGGCTTCGGCCACCTGCCGGTCGTGACCCTGGTCTGCGCCGCCGTGCTCGGGTCGGCCCTCGGCCACCTCGCCGAGCGCCGTCCCCGGTTCGCGAAACCCGTATCGGGCCTGGCGCTGGGCGCTCTGGCCGGACAGTTCGCCAGCCTTGCCGCGAAGACTGGGGACGGTCGCTTCGTCGCCGACAGCGCCAGGCCGGGTTTCGACCTGCTCGACGGTGCCGGGCACGGCGACGTACTCGTCTCCGGTTACGGGTTTGCTCACGGCTACGCCTCGGCCGTGTTCGTGACGGGTGGCGCGGTGCTGGGGTTGCTCCTCGGCCTGGTGGCCGAGCGTCACCATGGGCTCGCGCGCCCGGCGCTGGGGCTGGGGCTGGGTACGCTCCTCGGCGGCCTCGGCGTCGCCGCGGGCCGGAGCATGTACGCCGTGTTTCCCGGCCCGATCAGCTACGACAGCGCGGGATACCCCGACTCCGTCGGGAGGTTCGCCGGCGTGGGCTATCTCGATGACCTCCACCACGGGCTGGCCGTCGTCGCGGGTGGCGCGACGCTTGGCCTGCTGCACGGCCTGCTCGCCACGCGCTGGCACCGGCTTGCGACACCGGTGCTGGGAGCAGCGGCCGGTGGGGTGATCGGTCATGTCGCCGGTGCCTGGTTGCGGCGCATGTACAGCACCCCCTTCGACTGGCCCGACTCGCTCACCTTGTCGGGAGGGAACGAGCCCGTCGGCACCGCCACGTCGCTCGTGTTCAGCCACGGCAACGGCCAGTTCGTCGCCATGCTGGTCGGCGTTGCGCTGGGCGCTGTGCTCGGCGGCGTCGCCAGCCTGCTCGCCGAGCGTCGCATTCGGCTCCTCAGGCCCCTGGCGGGGCTGGCGCTGGGCATCTCGACCGTGTCCACGATCAGCACCGGCTACTACAACTTCGTCATGCTTGGCAGCGCGCCCTCATATCCAGGCGACGTTCCTGGAACCAGGATTGCTGTCCTTATCCTGGCCTGCGCGGTCGTCGTCGGGCTGGGCGCCGGCGTGTTCGCCAGTTGGTGTCCCCGGTTCGTCAGACCGGCGCTGGGCCTGGTGTTCGGTGCCCTCGTCGGCCAAACGGCGGCCGGCGTGGCGGCGGACACGTACCTGTTCGCCGTCGACTACACCTACAACCACCCGTCCGACAGTCGCTGGGCGAGGGTTGTGGGTTTACTGGCCGGTGCCGCGGTGGGGCTGGTACTCGGAGCGCTCGCCAACCGCCAAAACCGCCTCGCGAGCCCTCTGCTGGGGCTGGCTCTCGGTAACCTCGCGGGTTCTGCCGTCGGCTCTGACTACGCCGGCCGCTTCCTTGTGGAGAACTGGCACACACCGCATGCCATGGCCGTCTACGTCTGCATCGCCATGGTCGCCGGTGCCGTGTTCGGCCTGCTGGCGGGTCTCGTTACCACGCAATGGCCGCGCCAGGGGCGGCGCGCGCTGGGGGTGCTCGCGGGAATCTTCGCGGGGGTGTCGGTCCCGGCGATTCTGTTCGGCATCTCCCCGGCTGTCCTGCTCGTCCTCAGTGCAACGGCCGGAGCGGTCGTGGCCGCCGGCGGACTGGGACCGTCGTACACCCCGTCAGCGGGGAGCACCGCGCTCCGCTCGTCGTTGCCGGCGCGGCAGGTGGTCGGCCTGCTGCGCCTGCTGCGGCCGGGGACGTTCGCGCACGGCCTGGTCGGGCTGGCGGCCGCGGTCGCGGCGGCCGACGGGCAGCGGGAACGATACGCGGAGGAGTTCGACGCGACGCTCCTGGCGGTTGACGGTCGGCTGCGTCGTACCAGAAGGTTGTCATGCGCGCTGACGATCCTGGTGGGCGCTGCGCTGCTACGGGCCGAGCTCGCCGGGGAGAAGGCCGAACGTCGGTCCTGAGCACCCGCGCGACACGGCACAGCGAACGGGCCGCCGTCATCGAGGACGCGGCGGCGCCGGCAGCGTCCGGGCCGCGTGTTCCTGCGCGTCGAGGAGCTCGTCGCCATGCTTACGCGTCCAGTCGCCGAGCGCCTTCATCGGGCCGTCGACCAGGCTGTGCCCCAGCCGGGTCAGCGCGTACTCGACCCGGGGAGGGGCTTGCGCGAAGGAGTGGCGCTCCACCAGCCCGTGGGCGCACAGTCGACGCAGGGCCTCGGTGAGGACCTTGTCGCTCAGGCCGCCGATTGCTGCCCGCAGCTCGCGGCGCCGCCGAGGGCCGGGACGAAGTGCCATCAGGACGACCGGATCCCAGGTGTGGGCGAACAGGTCGGTCGCCGCCCGCAGGCGGCAGTCCGCTACCAGCTCCACGCAGGAATCAGTGAGCTCGCTCATCCTCGCCATCGTCGCAGGTTCTCCACGTACCGATCGGTACGTAACGCGATCTCTACCGTGGCTGTGGAGCTGTCGGCGTCATGAGGAGGAATCAATGCGGATCGGGATCCTGGGCACCGGAGCCCTGGCCGAGGCGCTGGGCACGGGTTGGGCCCGAGCCGGGCACGAGGTGGTGGTCGGCGGTCGGTCGCGCGCGAAGGCGCAGGCACTCGCCGGCCGTCTGGGCGCCGGCGCGCGGACGGCCGACCCGCGCGAGGTGGTCGCCGGGCGGGACGCGGTGCTGCTCGCGGTGCTGTGGAGCGGCATTGCGGACGTGCTACGCGACGTGGACGCCGCCGCCGGCGCCCTGGCCGGCACCACCCTGATCGATCCGACCAACGCCGTGGAGCACGGCGTCGGCGCGCTGCTCACCGGGGCCGGGACGTCCGCCGCGAGCCAGATCGCCGCGTGGGCTCCCGGCGCTCATGTGGTGAAGGCGTTCCACCTGTTCCCCGCGGAACAGTGGACGGCGCCGCCGACGGGCGACACTGCCGGCACGGCACCGGCGACGGTGGTGATCTGTGGCGACGACGCCGGCGCGCTGCGGATCACCGGCGAGCTCGTCCGCGACGTCGGTGGGACGCCGGCCGTGCTGGGCCCGTTGGCCCGCGCCCGTCAGCTCGAGGAGGCCGCGGGATTCGTCATCGGCCTGGCCTTCGCGGGCGTCGATCCCAGCTCCGCCATCCCCCAGGTCCCGACCCCGGCCCCGCCGTCACCGTCACCGGAGGCGGGTCGGCGTCGATAAATCGATTCACGTACGCGGACGCGAGTTCGACAATGGCCTGGTGACTCGGACCTTCACAGTGCGGCCTGCGACGGTGGCGGATGCGGTGGCTCTCGGCGAGTTGAACACCAGCGTTCAGGAATTGCACGCCCGCGTGCGGCCAACCGATTTCCACGCGCCTGACGCAGCCGCCGCAGCTTCCTACTTCCGGGATCGGCTGACTGCGGTGACCGTGTTGGTGCTCCTTGCCGAGGCGGATGGCCAGCCGCTCGGCTACCTGTACGCCGAGGAGCAACGCCTGGAGGCAGACGCCTTCCGGCAGTCGGCCAACGTCCTTCACGTCCACCACCTCTGCACTCACCCCGATAGGCGGAGATCCGGCATCGGCCGCGCCCTGATGACCACGGCGGAACAGCACGCAGCCAGCCGAGCTTTGGATACTCTGCTGCTCAGCACGGGAAGTTTCAACATTGACGCACAGAGGTTCTTCGGGGCACTCGGTTACGAGCCGTACAGCATCCGGCTCATACGACGTCTCTGAGCTTCCGTGCGCTTCGCAACGTCGATGGGAATCCGCCTGGCCCGCAGCCACGACGGCCTCCCGATCGGCCTGCTGCCGGGGGCGTCAGTGGGGTCCCGGAAAGGCTTGGAGGACCGCGACGTCCAGTCGTACCTGCCACATCAGCGGGGCACGCCGCCGAGCGGGGCGCGGCGGGCGACGATCGTGCGATGACTGATGCGCCAGGTACTGCCGTCACGGACGATCAGGTCGTCGTAGAGCACGCTGCCGGCAGTGCCATCGGCCATGATCCCGATGCCCTTCGACCGGGCCCGGACCCGGCCGTCGGCCTGTTCGGTGAGTACGACGTTGGTGATGTGGTGACCGACGGGGTTCGCCTCGCCCAGGGCGAGTGCCGCGGCTCGGATGGCCGCCACCCCGGTCAGCGTCCCCTGCCCGAAGTCGACGAGATCGTAGGTCGCGTCGGCAGTGAACAGCTCCGCCAGCCGGTCGAGTTTCCCGGCGTCGATGAGATGACCGTACTCGTGAATGAGGTCGGTGACGGCAGTCCGGTCGTCCACGGTCAACGTCATCGGCTGGTCCTCCGCGTCTTCGCGTCCACCACGCAACTGGGGAGTTCCCCACTTGACCGCTAACGATAATGGGAGCCTCCCCCGGTCCGCAAGCCCCGGTGCCCAAACCCTGAACCACAAGCCCTGAACCGCGAGCCCCGAACCGCAGGCCCTGAACCGCGAGGCCTGGACCGCAAGGAGTCGTTGTGACGCAAGACCTGCCGCCGCGCGTCTCGGGAACGCGCACGGCCGGGCGACGGCTGCGGTCGGACGCGGCGCGCAACGTCGAGTTGCTGGTGACGGCGGCGCGGGCGTTGTTCGACGAGCGCGGCACCGAGGTACCCCTCGACGAGATCGCCCGCCGCGCCGGCGTCGGCAACGCCACCCTGTACCGCAACTTCCCGACCAGGGGCGACCTGCTCGTCGCCGTCTACTCCGAGGAGGTCGACGCCCTGTGCGGACACGGCGCCGCCCTGCTCGAG
The DNA here is from genome assembly GCF_025403375.1 of Frankia gtarii. Lineage (GTDB taxonomy): Bacteria > Actinomycetota > Actinomycetes > Frankiales > Frankiaceae > Frankia > Frankia gtarii. The sequence continues at coordinate 70,811 of NZ_JAMPTM010000005.1, read as the reverse complement.
ACGTCCCCCGCCGGTGAGGCCCTGTTCGCCTGGCTGGACCTGTTCGTCGTGCACGCCGCGACCAGGCGCGCGCTCGCCCTGGCCGCGATCTCGCAGGGGCCCGACGGGCAGCGCGGGGATCTGGCGGAAGGCTGGCACGCGTCGATGCGCTCGACGATGGCAACCCTGCTGGCCCCGGCGCAGGAAGCCGGCGCGGTGCGCCCGGACCTCACCGCCGCCGACCTGCTGGCCCTCACCAATGCCACCGCCCTGGCCAGCACCGACCCCGCCGACGCCGTCCGGCTGATGCGCGTCCTGCGCGGCGGCGTCGAACCTCGGCCGGACCTCCGGCCCTGAGCCTGCGCAGCCTCATCTGGCCGTCGGCAGTAGACCGCAGCAGGGCTCCGTCCACTGCGGTATGGCCGCGTCGCTGGGGCGGAATCGACCCACGGACGACGGCCGGGCTCATCCGGCCAGGCCGCCGAGGGCCTGGAGGGTGCGATCACGCTCGGCAGGAGTCGTGATCCCGGTGGGGTTGGCGATGAAGCGGGTGGCACCGGCGTCGGCGAGGCGGCGAAGCTGCGCTTCGAGGTGACGCTCGTCGCCGATGATCGCAACCTCGGCGGGGTTGACGACGCCCTCCTGATCGAACATCGCCTGGTAGGAGGGGAGGTCGGCGTAGCAGGCGAGATGGGCGGCGGCGCGGCGGCGGGCCTGCTCGGGATGGTCGGTGACACAGACCGGCAGGCTCACCACGACCTGCGGCGCCGCGGCACCGCCGCCGGCTGCGGCGGCGGTGATGGCGGGCACGATGTGGCTGCCGACTGTCCGGAGGCCGGCCATCCAGGTCACCGTTCCGTCGGCAAGTTCGCCGGCGACGCGCAGCATCGCCGTGCCGAGCGCGGCGACAAGGACGACGGGCGGGGTGCTCCCGGCGACGTGACCGGAGAAGCCGCTGGTGTCGGCAGTGATCATGTCACCCTCGAAGACGACCGTGCCGTCGCGCAGCAGCGGCTGCAGGGCGCGTAGGTACTCACGCATGTAGGTTGCGGGGCCGTCGAGATCGATCCCGAAGCGCCGCGCGACCGGCCGCCGGTGCAGCACGCCGAGGCCGAGGGTGAGCCGACCGCCGCTGGCCGCTTGGACGGTCTGCGCCTGGCTGGACATGGTGATCGGATGCCGGCTGTGGGTGACGGTGACGGCGGTGCCGAGCCCGATCCCGGGCACATGGACGGCCAGCGCGGCGAGGGCGGTGAGCGCGTCCAGGTCGTACTGCTGGCCCATCCAGACCGAGCCGACGCCGGCCGCCGCGGCGTCTCTGACCTGGCCTACCAGCACGTCGATGGCGTTCGACGCCTCGGGTCCGGGCGGTGCGAGGGCGAGCCCGATCGGGATCATGCCACCCACGCTAACCACGTCACCCCGAACTATCGAAACCACTTGAGTGGAATCCGGCGCCGGTACCGAGCACACGCCTGCCGCGAACGGCCGGATCTCGAGGGCGAGGATGCCACCGCCCCCTGCTCGACCGCACGGACGGGCGATCCACGGCACGGCGGAAGGACCCTTCCCACGTACACACTCGGACCGTTGATCCGCCCTGTCCCGGCCTGGACCCGCTTGATGACCGAAAGGCGACACCTGTGATACTTGGGTATCACCGTCCTGAAGGGGTCCCGAGGTGGCCGAGCAGCAGTGGGATTTCTCTATTTCGTATGCGGCCGCCGACAGGGTCTGGGCGGCGTGGATCGCCTGGGAGCTGGAAAACGCCGGCTACAGCGTACTGTTCCCGGAGTGGGATTTCGTCCCTGGCTCGCACTGGACGAATCAGATGCGCGACGGAATCGAAAGATCCACTCGGATGCTCGCCATACTTTCCGGGCAATATCTCTCGTCTGTATACGGCACGACGGAATGGCAGTCCGTGTACCGGGCCGACCCGCAGGGTTTCAGGCGCCGCCTGGTGCCAGTCCGGATCGAGGACTGCGGCCGTCCCGACGTGCTGGGCGGGATCGTGTCGTTCGACTTGTTCGGATGCTCACGGGAGGAGGCCAGCGATCGCCTGCGGACGCAGATCACGGCTGTGGTGGGCGGTCGCGCCAAGCCACTGACCCAGCCCGCGTTCCCCACCGACAGATCGCTCGACTCGCGGATTTCCGGTAATGCCGCCGGCGGCGCCTCCGCACCCTCTGACGGCATGTTCCCGCCCATGATGCAGCCCTCCGCGGAACCGCCAGAGTCTCCGTGGGCCCCTGCGACACCCGCCGCCGCGGGCACGGCCAGCCGCGCGGCGCCGAACCACGGTCGGACTCCCCAGCCCCCCAGCCCGTCGCCATTGCGATCCAGCGCACCCTCCGGCCTACAGATCGTCTCACCCGAATCGGCCGCCGGTGGTGGTCGGCATGTCGATCTCGTAGCCGACCGCCCGTCACACGGACCGTCCCACCGGGGCGAGAGGAGATCGGGCAGAGGTTCTCGCCGGTCGCGTCGCATGCCTCTGGTCATCGGCGCCGTGATCACTTCGGTCACCGTGGTCGCGCTGGTCATGCAGTCACCCAGGTCGCCATCAGGACCGTCGACTGCGCTTCCCGACCTGCCGACCGCGCCGGTTTCCACCAGGCCGACGGCAGCGGCTTCCGGCACACCAACGCCGATTCCACCCGACAAAAGGGACGAGAAACCGGTCGGCAAACCAGACGGAAAATCGAGAGAGTCCGCGACTCCCACACCCGCGGGAGGTGCCACCAGTACTCCCCCAAGCACTCCGTCCAGTACCCCTTCCGAGATTTTCGGAATCACGCAGAGACTCTATGGAAACTGGGACTGCAATTACCAGGAAGAACCCGGGAAGGGAGTAGGAGGACCATGCTTGGTCAGGGTCAGCTTCTCCACACGAGGCACCTTCGTCCTCGACTACGATGATCACTCGGAGATTGCAGGCGAATATCAGGTTCTAAGCAGATACGAGGAAGCCGGTCAAGACAGTCGAGCACAATATCTTATGCAGATCAGCGCTCCCGGCGAACAGAGATCACTGAAATTCTGGTTCGACAATGATCAACTCCGCCTCCTGGACAACAAGGGCGACGGAGAAGTTCTTTACCGTCTACAGCACGTTACATAAACGCCGCGGACGCCCGTCGATCAGGCGCTTCCCGCCTTCGCCGCGGCCTTCATCGCCTTCTTGTAGTCCCGGACCTTGCTGCGGGACTCGGGGCTGGTGATGTCAGCGACCGGCACAGCGACTGTACCCGCTTCGCCATCGAGCCCGGGAAACGATGCAACACCGGCTGCCGGGAGAAGATCGCACCCAGCTCGTCCGGATCGAACACCGCCAGCTCCCCCGGATCCAGCGGCCACCCCAACCGCTCCACCAACTCGGACGGCGCCGCGAACGCCCGCTCCAACGGGATCTGCTGATCCAGCACCATCCCGATCAGCAGCGCCAACGGGTCGTTCGTCAGCAGCTCGTCCGCCTCGTCGATCTGACTCAAGTGCAGTCCCACGGCTATCACGGTAGCCGGATCGGCTCCTCGACCCTCGCGGCGCCGGTCAGGCCAGCCGGCGAGCGGCCCAGGCGCGCCGCGGCCGAGAGGTCGGCCCCTCCCTGGTAGGGCACCGTGGCGCGTATCCGTGCACGGCCCAGAAAACATGGCCGACGTCAGAAGGCTTCGGAGGCCACGGCGTCGGCGTCGTCCCTGGCCCGGCGGGGTAGCAGGAACGTCAGGAGGAACACGGCGACCGCGATGCCGAGCCCGACCTGGAGGCAGCGCTCCAGAGCAATGACGTAGCCGTCGTCACGTGCGGCCCCGGTATGGCGGTCACGGGTTGCGAAGAAGACCGTGCCAAGGACCGCGACGCCGATGGCGGTCCCCAACTGCTGAAGGGCGTTGAGGACACCGGAGCCGGATCCCACTGACTCGCCGTCCAGATCGGCGAGGACGAAGTCGAAGAGAGGGGCGACGACCAAGCCCATCCCGACACCCCACAGCAGCAGCGGGCCGGCGAGCTGCCAGGTGGTGACCTGCGTCTGGGTCACGGCGAGCACGGCCAAGATCAGGACGAGCCCGACGGCCTGCAGCGCGGCGCCGAGGCCGAGGACGCCCCGCCCGAGCACTGGAGTAAGGCGGGCACCGCCGACGAGGGCACCGACCGACGAACCGAGCGCATAGGGCAGTGCGGTGAGTCCGGCATGAACCGCGGAGAAACCAAGTCCGAGCTGCAGAAACAGGGTAAGGGCGAGGCCCACGCCGAAGGTCCCGCCGAAGAAGACGAGCGTCACCACCACCCCGGCGGAGAAGGACTGGTGCCGGAATATCGACGGATCCAGCAGCGGTTCCCGGCGCATCCGCACACGCATCCGGATCCAGAGCGCGAGGACCCCGAGGAACACGAGTCCGCTGGCGAGCATGGCGTAGGTCCAGGCAGGCCAGCCTGCCTCCCGGCCCTGAATCAGGGGGTAAGTGATCAGCGCCGCCGCGCCGCCGACCAGCAGCGTTCCCACGAGGTCGAGACGCGGCGCCGAGGCCAGCCGGGCCGGCGGCAGGACCCGCGCGGCACCGACGGCGGCGACGATCCCGATCGGCAGGTTGATCAGGAAGACAAGACGCCAGCCCGTCCCGAACACATCCGCGTTGACGAGGACGCCGCCGAGTACGGGTCCCGCAACTGCGGCTAGACCTACCACCGGACCGAAGATCGAGAATGCCTTACCGAGATCGGCCGGCCGGAACGAGGCGAACAGAATACCGAATCCCTGCGGGATCAGTAGCGCTGCGGCGGCGCCCTGCAACAGCCTCCCCGCGATGAGCGTGGACGTGTCCGGTGCGCAGGCGCACAGCGCTGAGCACCCGATGAACCCCCACGCACCGATCAGGAACAGTCGCCGACGCCCGAAACGATCGCCGAGTCGGGCCCCGGCAATCAGGAACACCGCGAAGGTGAGCGAGTAGCCGCCAGTGATCCACTGCAGTGCGGGCGGGGGTGCGTGCAGGTCGCCGGCGATGCTCGGTGCCGCGACGTTGACGATCGTGCTGTCGAGCAGGTCCATGACCTCTGCGCACAGCACCAGTGCGAGGACCAGCCAGGCTCGTGGGTGGTTCTGGGCCTCGGAGGCGGGTGTGATCGACATTAGGGTTCCCTCCATATTCAAGGTTGAACATTCACCCTTGAATATGACCTTGTCAAGCGCAGCCGGACTGCTCCAGGCCGAGCTGGACGTGCGACCATGTGCCCTCATGAGTGCTGACGCGACCCGCCTGCTTGTCCTGGGCGCCACCCGCCAGGAGGGTTCAGCGACGGGTTATGCGATCATGCGAGAGCTGATCAGTTGGGGCGTCGAGGACTGGGCGAGCGTGAACCCCGGATCGATCTACGGCGCCCTGCGTGCCCTGGCGAAGGAGGGCCTCCTGGTCGAGGACTCCGAACCACCGGCCGCGGGCGGCCGATCCCGCCGGAACAGCAAGCGTTACCGACTCACTGACGAGGGCAGCTCGGCATTCACCGACCTGCTCCGCCGCGCGCTGTGGGAGGTCGACCCGTACCAGGGGACGCCCTTCCTCGCCGCCCTCTGCTTCCTTGTGGACCTGACCCGGGACGAGGTCCTCGCGGCCATCGAGGAGCGGATCACTCGGCTGGACAGCCTCCAGCGCCAGCTGAGCTTCGACGAGAAACAGACCGTGCTCGACACGGCCAAACGACCGCCGCACTCCGTGGAGTTCGTGCGGCTCGCGACCGCCCGCCTCGACGGCGAGCGCACCTTCACCGGCACACTACTGGACCGTATTCGCAACGGCGCTTACACCTTCGCCGGAGACGGTTAGCCCGGGGCTTTCACCGGGGTGATCGTCTGTTGGGGCGCCGGGAATAGGAAAGCGCTCCCGAGCTGGGAGGATTGGGCTTGCTGAGAGCCTGATCGATCCCGTTCCAAGGAGCACCTTCGCGGTGGACCTGGACGCCACCCTCGTCACGGCCCATTCGGAGAAGGAACAGGCGAAGCCGACGTTCAAGAAGGGCTTTCGGGTTCCACCCGCTGTTCGGGTTCGTCGACCACGGCGCCGACGGCACCGGCGAGCCCGCGGCGGTGTTGCTACGCAGGGGGAACGCCGGGTCGAATATCGACCGCGCCGACATCCCGACCGGCGCCACCACCCGTGGCCATGGCCACAGCCACGACGAGACCCGTGGCATCAGGGTCGCCACCGTCTCCCACATCGAGTTCGGCAGGCCGGGGCCGCGCTCGGCGCGGATATCGGCGAAAGCCCGGCGAGGCGTGACGGGCCTCGCCGGGCGGTGACGATGGCGCCAGGCGGTCAGACGATGGCTATTACGGTGCCAACGACGGCGCCGGCGGTTCGCAGTGCGCTGACGACACTGTTGACGGCGGCGGCGGCATCCCAGTTGACAGTCGCCCTCGACTGGGAGTGCCAACTGCGGGAGAGCGCGGGCCACGCGTCGCGGATCGCGTGCCTATAGCCGCTGCGATTCCAGTCGTCGTCGCGCGACCCGGACTCGAAGGTGCCGTGCAGACGACCGGTGTGGGAGAAGGTGAACGTGGTGCCGTTCGCGGCGGAGACTGCGACCACCACTTCGTCGTTGTAGCTGGGCGCTCCGGACACGTGTAGATGCCCTGAGTAGCGATAAGTACCGTCGCTGTTGAGCGTCAGTCGCATCCAGCCGCCGACCGGCGTTCCGCCTTTGAAGGTGATGCTGCGGTTGACCGGTGTGATCTGGCTTGACGCCGAGGCTGGTGAGGCCATGCCCAGCACCCCGGCCATCAGCACGGCGACGAGTACGGCCGCGAGATACAGGAATCGGGAACGACGCGTGCGCCGTCCTTCCGTCGAATCGCTTCGTGGGGTTATGGCGGCCATAATCCTGCCGCGCACAACGGTGGCCGGCAATGGCGGGCGCATCAGTTCGGCGCCAGTCGTCTTGGACATGGGATCCTTCCTGCCTGGTGCGAATCAACCGCAGATCGACTACGGCCTCGCCCATGGTGGGACTCGGCCCCGGCGTCCGGACCTGTCCAGCCTCGGTCCGGACAGGTCCGGACGGTTTTCCCGCCGAGCCGCAGGTCATCCGGCTAGACTTGGAGCCGTTTCGGGTGTCCGGGCCACCTCGGCGGACACCCCGGACATCCGGTCTGCGGTGGCGCGGGGGGCGTTTCGTATGGCAGAGGAATCTGACTACCGGCTGATTTTCGCGCTTCGCCTGCGGTCCCTTCGGGAGGCGGTGGGTCTTTCCGTTCGGGGCATGGAAGAGGCCAGCAGGTTGACGGTCAGGCGCGGTGCCGGTAAGCAGCCTGCCGTCGGGCCGGGCCAAAAGCCGCCACCGCTCATCAGCCGGAGCACGATTTCCGCGATGACCAGCGACCGGAGTCCGGTGCGGCCGGAGCCGGCAAGCTTTGCAGCCTTCGTCGACACCTGTCTGCGGGTGGCCGATGAACGGAACATCACGCTGCCCGCGGACCTCGGCGATCGGGACGGTTGGGACGCCGCCTACCTCGATCTGCAGCGCCGGACCATTCGTCCCCCCACGGCCGGCGAGCCAGGTACCGGCGAGCCAGGTACCGGCGCATCAGGTGCCGGCGCACCAGGACCAGCGGACAGCAACGTGCCGCAGGCATCGATCGCCGCCGCCGCAGAATCGGTCGATATGGTGCCGCAACAGACCACGGCACCCCGGCTGCTTCGTGATCGAATTACCACTCGGCGTGTTGTTCTCGGGTCCTCGGCTGCGGTGGCCGTCGTCGCCGCCGGAACCATCCTGCCGGCCTGGCTGCATGGCTCGTCCGCTGCCTCGTCGGCTGAGAGTTCGTCGGCCGGCGGCAGTAGCACCACCGCGGCAGTCGTGGGAGGGCCTGGGAGCACAACGGCACGCAGCGATTCCTACAGTCCGGTCGGGACGAGGCTGAGCCCGGCGATCGGCAAGAACAATCCGGTCTGGTCAGTCGCGGCCGGGATGCTGCGGGGAGAGCTGGTCGCGATGGTCGGCCGAGGCGACGGCACTGTGCAGCTGTGGAGTCCCCTGACTGGGCACGCTCGCGGTGTGCCGCTCGCCGGGCACAGCGCGCCGGTCTACTCGGTCGCGATGCGCGGATCCCTCGCGGTCTCCGCCAGCGTCGATGGGACCCTGCGGCGGTGGCAGTTGACAGCCCGGCCACCGTCGAGCGTCCGGCTGGGCGGACCACTCACCCGCGGCATCAACAGTGTGGCGCTGCTGGCCATCGAGAGCCGGACGATGGCGGTGTCCGCCGCTGATGATGGCACCGTGCGGCGTTGGGATGTCGCCGCCACCGGGTCTACCGGCGTCGTCCTCGGCGGGGACCTGCAAGCCGAGGTGAAAAGCGTCGCCGTCGGCCTTGTCAACGGCCAGCCCACGGCGGTGACGGGCAGCGGGGACGGCACGGTCCGGCTGTGGGACCTCACCGCGTCTACGCAGGGCCGCCTGCTCGGATCGCACGAGGCGGCCGTCGGCACCGCGGCGATGGGCGCCGCTGGCGGCCGAGTCATCGCCGTCACGGGCGGGGAGGACGGTGATGTCCGAGCTTGGGACCTCTCCTTGGCCGCGCCCGTCGGCCGCTCACTCGGCGATCCGATCAACAATGCGGTCAAGACCGTCGCCATCGGGCCGATCAAGGGCCGCCCCAGCATCATCGCTGGCAGCGACGACGGCGCCATCCGGATCTGGGACCTCGCCACCGCCAGCCCCTACGGAGACGGACTCACCGGCCCCGAAAAGGGCGCTGAGGCCATCTGCGTCACCGGCGTACAAGGCCACACCGTCGTCGTCTCCGGTCATTGGGACGGCACCATCTGGATGTGGAGCCTGTAACCGATCGCAGGACCGATCGCGCGGGTGTGGCCTCTCGGCCGGTCGAAATCAGCCGCTAGTCCCGCCTTCCGCACATGGGTCCGCGACCTGCGGTGATCACCCAGCGGGCCCTGGAATGCCGGTCCCTTCAGGAAATGATCCGATCCTTCAGATCGGCGGCCGCCGGGGAAACCCTGAGCAGGCGGCTGTTCGCCTGCTGCCAGCAGCCGGCTTTCTTTCGTGAAGCCGCGGTTTTCCTGGATAAGATCGCATGCCCTACCTGCGTCGTTTCGGATATTGACCGCGCCGACACCGAGACGGCGCGCCGACAGCTATGGACGACTGGCCGCCCGAGTCGTCGAAATCGGCCGCCAGCCACGGGCACGGACGATGGACCTGCTGATCGCGGCGACGGCGCACGCCCACGGGGCCAGCATCTACACCCGCAACGCCGCCGACCTTGCCGGCCTCGAAGATCTCATCACGATTGTGGCGATCTAGAAAAAGGCTGCCCCTCCGGGCGTGACGTCGAAGACCAGCGACTCGGGATAGCGCGATACCGACGATCAGGGCGCCTACGCCTTGGCGGCGGCCTTCATCGCCTTCTTGTAGTCGCGGACCTTGCTGCGGGACTCGGGGCTGGTGATGTCGGCAACCGAGCGGTAGCTGCCATCCTCACCGAACGGGGCGCACGCCTCGCGCCAGCCCGGCGGGGTCACGCCGAGCTGCTTGCCAAGCAGGGCCACGAAGATCCTGGCCTTCTGCTCGCCGAACCCGGGCAGCGCCGCGACCTGCTTGAACAGCTGCCGGCCGTCAGTTGCAGTTGTCCACACCCCGGCAGCGTCACCGCCGTAGCTGTCGATGACGATCCGGGAGAGCTTCTGCGTCCGCTGCGCCATCGCGGCGGGGAACCGGTGCAGCGCCGGCTGGACGGAGAACACCGCCGCCAGTTCCTCCGGGTCCATCGCCGCAAGATCCGCTGCGTCCAACCCACGCCCAAGCCGCCGCGTCAGCTCCAGCGGCGCCGCGAACGCCCGCTCCAGCGGGATCTGCTGATCGAGCACCATCCCGATCAGCAGCGCCAAGGGATCGTTGGTCAGCAGCTCGTCCGCCGCATCGATCTGACTCAGGTGCAGTCCCACGACATCACCGTAGCCGACCGCGCCGCGGCGGCCGGCAAGCCGCCGGTCAGACTGCCGTGATCATGGTGATCGCGATCATTTGTCACTTTCTGCCTAATTGTCATCTGCTGTGTTAATGTCACTCACTGACACACACGCATTGAATGACAAGAGGGGGCGGGATGGATCGGAAGTGGTTGGCACTGGCCGGCGTCGCGGTGGCCGTCTTCGCCGTCGGCGTGGACGGGACGGTGCTGGCGGTGGCGCTACCGACGCTTGCGGTGAAGCTGCATGCCTCGGCCACGGATCTGGTGTGGTTCTCGTCGGCGTACCTGCTGACCTGGGCCGCGGCGATGCTGCCACTGGGGTCGCTGGGCGACCGGTACGGGCGGCGCCGGGTGATGATCGCCTCCCTCGCCGCCTTCGGGGCCGCCTCGGCCTGGGCCGCCTGGTCAGGTTCGGCGGCCATGTTCATCGCCGCACGCGCAGTGGGCGGAATCGCCGGGGCCGGCATCGTGGTGATGGCCATGTCGGCAGTCACGGTGATGTTCGCCGAGGACGAGCGTTCCCGGGCGGTTGGCGTGTGGGCGGCCGTGAACTTCCTGGCCCTGCCGACCGGACCGATCCTTGGCGGCTGGCTGCTCGACCGGTTCTGGTGGGGCTGGGTCTTCCTCATCAACGTGCCGGTCGTGGTCATCGCGCTGGTCGTGGTGGTGGCGCTGGTGCCAGAGTCCCGGGGGTCACACCGGGGCCGGCTCGATCTCGTGGGGATGACTCTGTTCGGTGCCGGACTGGCCGGGCTGGTCTACGGGTTCGCCGAGGCGGGCACCCGTGGTTGGGGTTCGATGTTCGTGATCTCCGCGCTGCTGGCCGGCGCCCTACTGCTGATCGTTTTCGCGCTCTGGCAGCGTCGCCTCACCCCCGGCCCGCCCGCGGCGCCGATGTCGAATCGGGCGCGGGAGCCGCTCGTCGACGTCGGCCTGTTCCGCATCCCCGACTACGTCTGGGGCACGGTCCTGGCCTTCCTGTGCTCGCTGGTGATGATCGGGGTGGTGTTCACCCTGCCGCAGTATTTCCAGGCCGTGCTCGGCGTGGACACCATCGGCTCCGGCCTACGCCTACTCCCGCTGCTCGGCGGGCTCGCCGTCGGCGCGATCGGTGCCGAGCCACTCACGAAGGCGATGGGCGCGAAGGTGGTACTCGTCGGCGGCTTCGCCGTGCTGGGTGCCGGCCTGATACTCGGGTCCGAGACGAGCACCGGCAGCGGTTTCGGGTTCGTGTCCGCCTGGACCTCGATCACCGGCGCCGGGATCGGTGCGGTCCTCGCCACGGCCACCGCCGCCGCGCTCGGGCGCATCCCCGTCGCCCGGGCCGGTGTGGCCTCGGCCCTCATCCAGGCGTTGCAGGATGCCGGTAGCCCGTTCGGTGCCGCGATACTCGGCATCACCGCACTCGCCAGCTACCGTGCCAACCTCGATATCACCCCGGCGATGACCGGACTCACCCCGATCCAGACCGGTGTCGTGCGCGGCGGGGTCTTCGACGGCACCGCGCTGGCCCACCAGCTCCACTCGCCAGCCCTGCTTGCCGACGTCCGCTCGGCGTTCGTCGACGGCATCGACACCGCCTTGCTCGTCTGCGGCGGGATAGCGTTCACCGGGGCGCTTCTGGCGCTGGCGCTGTTCCCACGTCGGGCAACCATCGCCGGGGCGGAAGCCGCCGGCCCCGGCACTGAAGGCGACGCTGTCGAAACCGCCAGCATTGCCGCCGGCGCGTCGCAGCCGGTCAGCCGGGCGGGTGGCGAGGCAATGATCGACACAGCACGCGCTGACACCGTTGTCGAAGGGAGCGAGTAATTGTCGCAGGAGCGGCCGTCGTGGAACCAGAAGCAGACCATCGCGCTCAAGCAGACGATCCAGGCGACCGCGCTGCGACTGTTCGCCGAACGAGGATATGCCGAGACCACAGTCAGCATGATCGCCGAAGAGGTCGGGGTCGCGGCGCGGACCTGCTTTCGCCACTTCCCGACCAAGCCCGACATGGTCCTGTGGGACGCCGCCGACTACGACCTGCTGGTCCACTTCCGCGCCCGGCCGGCGGGCGAGGGCGTCATCACGGCCTTCCGCGAGGCGCTACGCGCCGGCTACGCCACCCTGAGCCCCGACCAGCGTGCCCTGGAGCAGCACCGCACCGATCTCATCACCGCGATACCCGAGGTCCGCGCGGCGCACCTGGATCACCTCACCTCCGCCACGCACGAGTTCACCGTGGCCGTGGCAGAACGTTCCAGACGCGAGGCGGACGACCCAGACGTCATCGCGGTCAGCAGCGCCATCATCGGCATCCTGATGATCAGCCAACTCGCCGCGTCCCGGCGACCCACGCCGTCCTCGCCGCATCGGGACCCGGTCGTTGCGATCGACGACGCCCTAGCCCGCCTGCAACAAGGATTCGGCACACTCTGACCGGAAACGGCAGCAGCGGGCTCCGGCTCGTCAAACGCCGGCGCGATCGCTCGCGGTGGGTCTCCATTCCGGCAGCCACACGCAAGCCCGGTTCATGTGGTCACTTAAGTGGAACGTGGCACCATGAATGCTCAGGCTCGGGCGACGGAGCCTGTTTATGCCGGCAACGTCGGCTGGCCAGGGAGCTCATTCTCGATGAAGCGGCGGATCTCCTCGACGACAGCGGCCGGTGCCTCCAGCGGCAGCAGATGCCCCACCCCCGGGATGACCGTCAGCCGAACCCTCGCGAGGGCCGGCGTCAGCAGATCCTCCAGGACGACCGGCGGCTCGACCTGGTCGTACTCCCCGGCGATGACGACGGTGGGCACCGTGATCGCCTTGGTCGAGGTCGAGACATCGGCCACGATGCCCTCGAGCGGCCAGGCTGCCCGCGCCGCCGGGGTGCTGTCCAGACTGTCGTGGAGCACCTGCCGGCGAAGTTCTTCGGACAGCCGCGAGTGGGTGAGGACGTTCTCGATCGAGAACTCGACAGATTCCGCCGAGTCGTACGCATGTGCCAACCGCCGCTGGTACTCATCGGTCACGTGAGCCGGCGGGCGCGGCGGAGCGGGTGCGACGAGGACCAGGCCGGCCAGGTATGCGGGCCGGCGCCCGGCGACGATCTGCGCGATCTTGCCACCCATCGAATGCCCGACCAGAACGACGCGATCCAGACCTTCCCGGGCGACGACGGTATCGACGTCCGACGCAAGCTGATCAAGCGAGTACGGCCCGGCGAGCGAGGACGCCGTGCCCCAGCCTCGCTGGTCGTAGGCCGCGGTGTCCAGGGCGCCGAGCTGGCCGATCACCCGGTCCCAGGTACGGGCGGAGCCGCCCCAGTAGTGCAGGAACAGCAGTGCCGGGCCGGCTGCGCGACGCCGGTGGACGACCAGGGAGCCGCCGGCCACGGGCACGGTGCCGATGGTGAGGATTGACACGATCATTCCTTCGGTGTTGGGCGCGCCATTGCACGAAACGCTGGTGGCTCAGGAGAAACTACGACCGGACCTCCCCGCTCGGCATTGCCAGCAGCGGTCAGGCGTTGGTAGAAATCGGACAATGGTTCCGATCCGACAAGTGGAGTTTGCGCATCCTGGCGGCTCTCGCTGGTCCATCGAGCTGATGGAGTTCGCCAACCTGCGGCGGATGGCCGACCGCCAGATGCGGGCGGCCCCGGTGCGCCCCGACTTCCATGTGGTGGCGGTCGTCCGCGCCGGAACCGGCCGCTACTGCGTCGACTTCGTCGAGGGTGGCCTCGAGCCCGGCAGTGTGGTCTGGGTCCGTCCCGGCCAGGTACACCAGTGGCCCGACGTCGATCGCGTGACCGGCGACCTCGTGCTGTTCACAGCCACCGCGGTCCGGGAGCCGGCAGCGGCCCGGATCGCCGCTGATCCGTTCGGCCCGCCGGCCTGGTTGGTGTCCCCGGCCCGCCGGTCCCTGGTGTGGTGGGCGGCGGATCATCTGCGCGCCGAACTGGCATCCGCCGCAGCCGAGTGCGCCGAATCCACCGCGCTCGAGGCGACGGCGGGGCTGCACGGGGCGGCTGCGCACACCCCTCCCATCCCTCAGGCCCTGCTTGCCGTTCTGTTGCTGCGGTGCGCCGGCGAGTCAGGCCTGCACCGCGGTCCTGGGCAGGGCGACGGCGACCCGGTCTTCCGTGCGTTTCGCGACGCGGTCGAGGCGGATTTCCCACGCCACCGCTCGGTGCGTCACTATGCGCACCTGCTGGGGTACGACGCTCGTACCCTGTCTCGGGCGACCCACCGCGCCGCCGGGATCTCGTCGAAGGCGTACATCGATCAGCGCCTGGTGCTGGAGGCGAAACGCCTGCTCGCGCACTCCGACCTGAGCGTGGCGCGCTGCGCGCAACGGCTGGGATTCGACGACCCGGCCAACTTCACCGCCTATTTCAGGCGCGCCACCGGGAAGGCGCCGGGCGCATGGCGGCGCAGGTACTCCCATGGGCCGGTGCCCGGTTTTGCGGAGAAACCCGCGGCGGTGAAAAACCCGCACGTAGGGCGTCTCAATCCGTGGATGTAGACGGACGGGCGGCGGCCGGCCGAGGCGGCGCCGCCTCCAGCCGCGAAGTGGTCCAGCTCGCGAGGAGCTGGAGCGCGCGCTGGGTCGGCGAGCCCGGCTCGACGGCGTACACGCACAGGGTCTGGTCCGGATCATCCGGAAGCCGCAGCGACTCGTAGGAGAAGTGCAGGTCCCCCACGAGCGGATGACAGTAGTGCTTGGCGCCATGCGTACGGCGCAGCACGCGGTGGTCGTTCCACCAGCCCGGAAACTCGGGCGAGCCCACGGTGAGTTCGCCGATGAGATCGGCGAGTCGACGGTCGCCGGGGTAGCGCCCAGCCTCAAGTCGGAGCATGGCGACGGTCTCGGCCGCCACCCGCTGCCAGTCGCCGGTGCGTCGCCGGGCCTCCGGGTCCAGCAGGTAGTAGCGGGCGAGGTTGCGGCGCGCCGCCGGCAGCGCCTCGAAGTCGGTGAGTATCCCCCGGGCCAGGCGATTCGAGGCGAGAATGTCGGTACGCCGGCCCACGACGAACGCGGGGACGTGTTCCAGCGTCTGAAGCAACAGGTACAGACCCGGGCGGACACGTTGGACACCGTTCGGGGCACGCCGGGTGATGGCCGGCCGGGCGAACAGGTCGGCCAGGTGTTCGCGCTCGCTGGAGTCCAGGCACAGCGCACACGCAAGCGCCTCGATCACCTCTTGTGACGGGTTGATCGCTCGGCCCTGTTCGAGGCGGGTGTAGTACTCGGTACTGATCCCGGCCAACCGCGCGACCTCGTCACGACGCAGGCCGGAGACCCGACGGACCCGACCGTCGCCGGGTAGTCCGACCTGGTCAGGGCTCAGCCGGGCCCGGCGGCTGCGCAGCAGGTTGGCGATCTCGGCGCCGCGGTCCATGTGTCCAAGTCTGGACTGGTCTCAGGCGGCTCGCCGGAAGTCGGATAGCCCTGCCAGTACCTGCCTCGGCAGGGCCAGCCGCGCTGCTCCGCGGGGACCGGCGCGGAGGTCAGATGGATGTGGCGGTCGCGGCACCGCTACCCGAGCCCTCGGCGGTGCCGATTCCCATCCGCCGCGTCCGACTTCGAACGGAAGGTGCCATTCATGTCTCCCGGAACAGCCGGAACAGCCGAAATATCAGCCAAGCCTCTTGACGGCCGCGTCGCAGTGATCATCGGCGCGTCCAGTGGCATCGGCGAAGCGACCGCCGAGCTACTCGCTTCGTCGGGCGCCAGGGTCGCCGTGGTGGCGCGTCGCGCTGACCGGCTCGACGATCTGGTCGTCCGGATCGAGAAGACCGGCGGTACCGCGCTCGCCGTCGCGGCCGACATCACCGACGCGGCCGCGGCACAGGCCGCCGCGGACCGCGTCGGCGCCGAACTGGGCGACGCCGACCTGGTCTTCAACAACGCCGGCGTCATGCTGCCCGCACCGATCGAACAGAGGCATGCCGGCCAGTGGCAACATCAGATAGACCTGAACGTCACCGGGTTGATGAACGTCATCGGCGCCTTCACCCCACAGTTGGTCCAGGCGGCCGGCAGTCGCGGCGTTGCCGATCTCATCAACACCAGCTCGATCGCGGCGGAGAACCTCTTCCCGGGATTCGCCGTCTACTCGGGGACCAAGGCCTACGTCAGCCACCTGTCCCGTCACCTGCGCGCGGAGCTGGGCCCGAAAAACGTCCGCGTCTGCGCGATCCTGCCCGGAATCGTGGGCACCGAGCTGCAAAACCACGTCACCGACCAGGGGGCCCGCGACTGGCTGGCCGGTTCGCGGGAGTCCATCGAATGGCTCCAGCCCGGTGATGTCGCGCAGACCATCCTGTTCCTCGCGGCGCTCCCGCCTCGCGTCAACCTGCAGCAGGTCACCATCATGCCGACCGGACAGACCAGTTGACGTCATCGTCCGGGATTCCGACCGCGTCGCGTTCCCGAGAGCGACGCGGAGACAACCACCCGGGACGACGACGGCGAGGGCGTCACAGGTGCGCCCCGCCGGTGGCATCAATGATCTGGCCGGTGATCCAGCGGGCTTCGTCGGAGGCGATGAATGCCACCACGTCGGCGACGTCGACGGGCCGCCCGACCCGGTTGAAGGCGGAGAAGGAGCTCCAGTGGGCAAGCTGGTCGGGATCATCGCGCAGCCACATCGCATTGCTGTCCACGTCGACGATGCCGGGCGAAACCGCGTTGACCGTGATCCCGCGCGCGCCGAGCCCCTTCGCCAGACTGTGGCTCAGCGTGTTCAGGGCCCCCTTGCTCATCGCGTACGTCACCATCTCCGGGGCGGCGATCCGGGTGACTCCCGAGGAGATGTTGATAATCCGCCCGCCGTCACGCAGCCGCGGCAGCGATTCCTGGATGACGAAGAAGGGCGCCCGGATGTTGACCGCGAAGACCCGGTCGAACTCCGTGACGGCGGTGCCGGGCAGGTCGCTGGAGGACGAAATACCGGCGTTGTTGACCAGTATGTCCACCCCGGGCGCCACGTGGGTCTCGGCCAGCCCGGCATCGAAAGCCGCCCAGAGGGTGCCGGCGGCGTCGGGGACCTCGAGGTCGGCCCGGACGGTGAAGGCCCGGCCGCCTGCCTCGGTGATGCGCCGGACCGTCTCCTCCGCCGCGGCCTCGTCCCGGCCGTAGTGCACGGCGACCAGGGCGCCGTCGTCCGCCAGGCGTTGCGCGATCGACCGCCCGATGCCCCGACTGGCCCCTGTGACCAGCGCGGTCCTGCCGTCGAGACGTGCCATCACGTTCCCCTCGTCTGTCCCGGGTCAGATCTTTAGCGATCGATAAAGATCTCGGGGAGAACTTTAGCGATCGCTATAGAATGAGTCAATGGCGACGACGGACTTCCCCCGCCCGGGCAGACGCCGCACGTTCGACCGAGCACGGGCGCTCGAGGTGGCGATGTTCGAGTTCTGGCGGCGCGGGTACGACGCCGTCTCCATGGCGGAGCTGACCGCGCGGATGGGCATCGCCGCGCCGAGCCTGTACGCGGCCTTCGGGGACAAACGCTCCCTGTTCCGCGAGGTGGTCGACACGTACACCGGCTCCTACGGCGCCTTCTTCGACCGGGCGCTGGCGGCGGAGGAGACGGTGGGCCGCGGAGTCCACCGCGCGCTGCGAACCGCGGCGGTCGAGTACACCCGGCCCGATCGCCCGCCCGGATGCCTCGTCCTGAGCGCCGCGGTGAACTGCGGCACCGCGTCGGCCGACGTCGAGGCGCTGCTACGGGAACGTCGGGAGGCAAACACGGCGGCATTGCGCGAGCGGATCGTGACCGACATCGCCGCCGGGGTGCTGCCCGCCGCGACCCGCGCCGAGGCACTCGCCCGGTACGTGGGCGCAGTACTCCAGGGCATGTCACAACAGGCACGCGACGGCGCTCACGCGGCAGACCTGCTCGCCGTCGTCGATGTGGCGATGGCGGCGTGGCCAGTGGAGACGGCCACGCGCTGACCCCGAGCTCACGGCCCCCTATCCGGCCGCCTCAGCGGCCAACCGTCGCTCGTTCTTTCCGAAGTTCTCTGGTCCAGAACCATCCCGATCAGCAGCGCCAGCGGATCGTTCGTCAGCAGCTCGTCCGCCTCGTCGATCTGACTCAAGTGCAGTCCCACGCGAACGCCGTATCCGGCCTGGAGCGGCGGACGCCCCGCCGCTGGTCTCCCCGCCGACCCGCGTTCCCCGTCGCTCATCGCGCCGGACGCAGCCGCCGCCGAACAGCAGGATTGACGCGTGCCCGGCGGGTCCGGAGAGACCCGCCGGGCACATGGACCCGCCGTCAGCACGCCGTCAGCACGCCGCCGGCAGGGCAGCGAGCAGTGCCATCGGGTCCGCGAAATACACCTCGCTAGTGCGTAGACGACCGTCCGCGACCGTGAACAGCTCCACGGTCGGCATCACCACTCCATTTCCCGTTGCCCGATCGGTGAAGGTGACGGTAGCCCTCAGCACGAGGTGATCGCCGTCCCGGACAACCCATTCGGTCCGGAAGTCGAGTGCGAATGTCGCTGCGATGGTGGTCATCAGCGTGACGTAGGAGTCGATGCCAACGTGCGTCCCGCCCCAAGGCAGCGAGCGGGGTTCGATGATGGTGAAGTCCGGGTGCAGGATGTCGGGGAGCTCTTCCCACTTCCCACTCCCCGCGGCCGCGAGCAGGCGGTGGATCAGCTCGCCGCCGCCGGTAGAGGCCGTGGTCACCGGGCCGGTGGCGGCCATCGCTCAGCCCGCGAGCATGCGCTCGAGGCCCACCGGGTCGGCGAGGTACACCGAACTCGCACCGGCGGAGGCGTCGTCTGGCCAGATGACCGCCTGTCCGGCGGCGACGCCGGCGATGATCCGCTCGGCGACGACCTCCGGGGCGGCCTTGTCTGCGTCGACCCCGGCAAGCATGTCGGTGTCGATACCGCCGGGATAGGCACCAAGGACCTCGATGCCCTTGTCACGCAACTCCGCCCGCAAGGACTGAGTGACCGAATGCGCTGCGGCCTTTGATGCGCAGTACCCCGCCATTCCCACCACCGGCGCCAACGCGATCAGGGTGAGTACGTTGACGATCGCGCCCGGGGCGTTCGCCGTCAGGACCGGGACGAAGGCCCGGCTCACCCGCAGCAGGCCGATCTGGTTCGTCAGCATGTCGCGCTGGAACAGGTCCAGATCACCTTCGAGGGCACTGCCGAACCCGAGCACACCGGCATTGTTGACCAGCAGGGTGACATCGTTCGCTGCCTTGGCCGCGGCGTCCACGCTCGCCTGGTCGGTGACATCCAGTTCGAGGACACTCACCCGCGGGTCGGCGCTCACGGTCGAGGCGACGCCATGGGGATCCCGGGCCGTGACGTAGACCTTGCCGGCACCGGCGTCGAGGAGATTGTCCACGAGGCGGGCGCCAAGGCCACGATTCCCACCGGTCACCAGAGCGATGCTGCCGTTGACATTCATGGTTCGCCTTCCGGTTGACGCGTTCAGTAGATCAACCGTATGACACACATGTGCGGAAATCGATGCCAAATAATCTCAGAATCTTGTCTGTTCGTCTCAGCTACCGGCCCGTTGTATGTTCATCGGTAAGCTGCGGCCATGGATCTGCTTGCCGACGTGCTGAGCGTCGCCGGCGTGCGCGGAACCGTAGCGGCGACGGTCCACGCCGGCGATCCGTGGGGGCTACAGCTGTTCCGGATCTCCGCGGCGGCCTTCCACGCCGTGACCGCCGGCACCGCCTGGCTACGCCTGCCCGGCCAGCCCCCGGTGCGACTCATGCCCGGCGACGTCGTCCTCCTGCCCACCGGGTCCGAGCACGGACTGGCCGGAGATCCGGACGGCCCGCTGGAACCGTTCGATCACGCCGCGTCGAAACGGGCGCTCGCCACAGACGGCCGGCTCGACGTCGGGCCCCGGCCAGCGCGGACCAGCATCCTGTGCGCCTCCTACCGGCACGATCCCGCGGTCAGCACCCCGCTTTTCACCGTGCTGCCCGAGTTGGTTCACGTCCCCGCCGGGGCGGCCGGGGCTGGTCCGCTCGCCGATACCGTCCGGCTGCTCTCGGGCGAGCTCGCCGAACCCGGTCCGGCCACCACCACACTGCTCGACCGACTCGTTGACGTGCTGCTCATCCAGGTTCTCCGGGTCTGGCTGCGGACCGAGCCCACGGCGCCGGCAGGCTCCTGGCTGCGGGCGTTGAACGATCCCACGGTCAGCGCGGCCCTCACCGCGCTGCACGCCGACCCCGGTCGCGCTTGGACGCTGAACGCCCTCGCCGACCACGTCGCCGTCTCCCGCGCCACCCTCGCGCGCCGCTTTCCCACCCTCGTCGGTGAAACCCCGGCCGCCTACCTCACCCGATGGCGCATGGACCTGGCCGCCCGGCGACTGCGTGACACGGACGACCAGATCGACGTCATCGCCCGCGCCGTCGGTTACACCTCCGAGTACGCGTTCTCCCGCGCCTTCTCACGCCACCGGGCGATTCCTCCAGGGCGCTACCGCAACCAAAGCCGTACCCACCACAGCTCCGCGACCCGTGGCGAGCATCAACGCTGATCTGTCTACCCGCCGTTCCTTGTTTGTCCGATTTACTGGGCCAGCACCCTACCGATCAGCAGCGCCAGCGGGTCGTTCAGCCTCCGCCTGGCCAACGGTGGCGCACGCGGTCTCACCGCCCCGCACGGCTCGATCTTGGGGCGAGCGGTTCGTCAGCGACTGCTGCCGCCTCGCGGCTGGCGTGACCGCTGCGCCGTGGCCGACACTGGGTGCGTGTCCCGGGAGGACGCCAAGGCGGCGTACCAGCGTCTGCGCGCAGCACACCTGAGCGCTGTGCAGGCCACGCTCGAGGATCATGTGGCGCGGCTGGCGTGGCCGCGCCAGCGAGTCGAGCGCTACCGCACCGAACGACTCCGGTCGTTGCTGGGTTTCGCGCGCGAGCGCTCGCCGTTCCACGCGGCCCGGATGGCCCACATCGACCCGGCCACAGCGACGGTCGAGGACCTCGCACGGCTGCCAGCCATGAACAAGCAGGATATCCAGAACGAATGGGACAGGATCGTCACCACGCCCGATATCGACCGTGCGGGCGCCGAGCGGGTGCTGGCCCAGCAGGGCTGGTTCTCCTACACGCCCGCGGGACTCCAGGTATTCAGCTCGGGCGGTTCAAGCGGTGTGCGCGGCGTCTACGTTTGGGACTGGGAGCAGTTCGTCACGCTCGCCTGTCTCGCCTGGCGATGGCAGACGCGTGACGAGCGCGCTTCCGGCTCGGCCGGCCACCCGATGCGACTGGCGGTGATAGAGGCCGGCGAGCCGCCACACGCGAGCACGCCGTTGTTCGACGTCGCGACCGGGCCGTCGATGCAGACCGTCGTGATCCCGGCGGCGGCGCCGTTCGATCAGGTGCTGCGCGCGGTGGCGGGCGCGCGGCCGACCCATCTCGTGGGTTACGCCTCGATGATCGGCCGCCTCGCCCGGGCCGCGATCGTGGGAGAGCTCGACATCCGGCCGGTTCGGGTGAGCACCAACTCCGAGCCGCTCAGCGCACAGGACCGCCACGCGATCGACACCGCCTGGGGCGCTCCCGTCCACAACCTGTGGGGCTCGACCGAGATCGGCGTCCAGGCGGTCGGCTGCGGCCACGGCGACGGTCTTCACATCTGCGCGGACGAGGTGATCCTCGAGCGGGTCGATGCGGCCGGGCGGCCAGTCGCCCCCGATGAGCCGGCGGCGCGCACGCTCGCGACCGGGCTCGCCGGGCGCACGTTCCCGTTTGTTCGCTATGACCTCGGTGACGAGATCACGCTGCTGCCCGGCCGCTGCGCATGTGGCAGTTCGATGCCGCGCGTCGCCGACATCGTCGGTCGGTGTGACGACGACTTCCGCTACGGGCGGCGAACGGTCCCGGCGAGCGCGTTCCGGCACGTGCTGGGTACCGACCCGCTCATCTCGGAATATCAGGTGCGTCAGACCGCGGGCGGGGCGGAGGTGCTCGTGGTCGGGTCACCCGACGCCACCGCGGTAGCCGCGGCACTCGCCTCTTCGCTACGGCCGTACGGACTTACGAATCCTGACATCAGTGTCAGCGTCGTCGAACAGCTCCCCCGGCACGCCTCGACAGGCAAGCTCAAGCGCTTCATCGCGCTGAGCGACTAGCCCCGGTACGCGTCGGCATCAAAATCGGCATCGGACGGCTCTGCCCAGCATCCGGATCGAAGCCACCCGCGACGACGCCACCGGTCGTCGATCAGCCTTGAACCGTGATGATCGACAGTGGTGACGCCCGCGGACCGTCCCACCGCGCGACGCGGGGAGTGGGCAGGTCGGGGCCGTTGACTCTCCAGTGGGTGGAGGCCCGCCGTCTTCGGCGACAGTCCGAGCGCTGTCGCTGACAAGCTGGCCATGGGTGCACCCGAGCTACCCGAGGATTCGACCCCGGAGCAGGTCGCGGCCTGGGTTGAGATCGCCGAGCTGCTACGCGAGTGATATGCCCAGGCACTGCGCACCCACGCCTGACGCCCTGCCCCGCCCAGTTCCTCCGCCAGTGTCCGCCTGAACGCGGGCGGAGCGCGGAGGCGAAGTGCGGAGGGGGAGCGCGGAGGGTCGAGCCCGCCGGGAAGCAACACGAAGGTCGGGCGGCGAGAAACTCAGCGCACGTCGAGTCCTGGCAGGAGGGGCGGGAAGGAGTGGTCCTGCCAGATCAGCCGGGATCGCTCCTCCGGGTAGGCGGTGACGAGCGATGTGGTGTCGAAGACCTGGGTGAGGCGTCGGGCGGAATCGTAGGCCGGCCAGCCAGGGTCGCTCCGGGTGGCGAACGTGGTCCAGGCGGTCCGCATCCGCGCCGACAGGGCCGTCGCCTCGGAGGTGGGGCGCTCGCCGATGAGCATGGCTGGTTGGCCGTTGGTGAGGTTGCCGAACACGAGCGGTACGTCGAGGCCGTGGCAGGCGCCGAGTGCGCCGCCCAGGCCCGGGGCCGACCAGGCCAACTCGTAGAGGTGCACCCGCCCGCCGCCCGCGACCTGCGCCTGCGCGAGGTGCAGGGTGGGCATCCGGAACAGCCAGTCCGAGTGCACCAGTTCGTACAACTGGTCGGGGCCCGCGTCCGGGTAGGCGTCACGGTAGCGGCGGGCGCCGTCCGGGCCGGGGGCGAAGACCTGCAGCGCGGTCGCCGCCTGATCGGGTGTCACCTGCCCGAGCAGGCCGGTGAGGGCGGTGAACAGCCGCTGTTCGTCGCGGGTGTGGCCGGCGAGAAGGTCGACCTCCCGGCTGGAGCCGGCGGCCATGGCCTGCCACGGCGTGGCCGGCAGCACCTCGCCGTCGACGACGGGCGCGAAAAGGATCGACCGGTGCGCGGCCTGGCCCCAGCGCTGGGCCCGGGCGGTCATCGTGGCGGCGACGGTGTCACCGGCGAGGGCCAGCAGAGCCGGGTCCACGGTGGACAGGTCCGTGACGGTGGGACGCAGTCCCAGCTCGTCGGCGCAGGTGGTGGCGATGTCGGCGGCGAGCTGCGGGGAGAAGAAGGTGCCCGGCACGCTCTGCGCGATGGCTCTGCGGAACAACCCGGCCGCCCGGGGCATGGCCAGCAGGGCGGCGACCGATCCGGCGCCGGCGGACTCGCCGAACACCGTGGTCTCGTTCGGGTCGCCACCGAAGGCGGCGATGTTGTCGCGTACCCATTCCAGGGCGGCGACCTGGTCGAGCAGGCCGCGGTTGGGGGGTGCTCCCGCGATCTGGGCGAAGCCCTCCATCCCGAGGCGGTAGTCGAAGGTCACCACGACCACACCGCCGTCCCGGGCCAGGTGAGCGCCGTCGTACTCGGGCCGGCTGGATGCGCCGATCGTGTAGGCACCGCCGTAGATCCAGACCATCACCGGAAGCTTCGCGGCCGGGTCGGGCTCGGGCGACCAGACGTTGACCGTCAACCAGTCGTCGCCCGTCGTGTCCTGGGACGACGGGTCCCGGCCAAGCCCATCGGACTGCGGCGGCGGGGGGCCGTAGGACAGGGCCGGCCGCACACCGTCCCAGCTTGCGGCCGGCCGCGGCGCGGCGAAGCGGAGCCCGCCGACCGGCGGCTCGGCGTAGGGGATGCCGTGGAAGACCGCCACGCCCGACTCCAGGCTGCCGCGCAGTGCCCCGCCCGCCACGCGGACCTCGGGCCGGGACCCAGCAGACGCCGGTCCGGCAACGGCAGTCGTCATCGTTCCTCCTACGCGGACACACCACGCACTCGATCGCGCACTCGATCGCGGACGCGGACGCGGACGGCGGAATCATCACGCAGGACCGGAACCCTCGCCAATCATTTACCTGTGATCAATACGCGGGGAGGTGCACCGTCGGGACCCGGTCGTTGCGATCGACGACGCCCTGGCCCCGCTGCAACAAGGATTCGGCACACCCTGACCGGGACCGGCGGCAGCGGAACCACCACCGAATCCGCTGATCCAGCACCATCCCGATCAACAGCGCCGGCGGATCGTTCGTCAGCGGATCGTCCGCCGTGGGAAGCCGGCTGGTGGGGTTGTCAGCAGCGCACCACCACGGCTGGTACGCCACCCGCCTGAACGAGCCGGGTGATGTCCTTGGGGTCGCTGGTCAGGATGCGGTCGCCCGGACGGACGAGCAGGGCGACCGTCGCGTCGACCACATCGGATGTACCGGCGCGACCAAGTAGCACACCGGCATCGCGGCCGGTCCGCTCGTCAACGGTGCACACCTCCACCGCGCGTAGCAGGCGGGCCAGTGCGGCCTGCCGCCCGGCGTGATCCCGCCAGACCTGGGCAACGACGACGGCGTTGCTCCGTAGCCCGATGTCCCGCTGCTGCGCAACCCGGAGTCGGGCGACCATCTCCCGATCGCCGCGCTCGACAGCCAGGAGCGCACCCGCGTCGAGAACGATCGCGCTCACGCCGCCGACTGATCCGTGCCCAGGCCCAGCTCGCGCTCAGCCCGCGCCAGTTCCTCCGGCGTCAACGCCGGGTTTGCCGTCTCCCACGAGTCGAGGAACTCGGCGAGGGCATCGGCTCGAAGCTTCGCGGCAGCGGCGCCCGCGAGCCAGGCCGACAGCCCGACGCCAGCGCGCCGGGCGGCGTCCCGAACCGCGTCGCCCAGCTCGCCGTCGAACGAGACGCTCATCTTGTCAACCTTCACCGCTCCAGAATACCGGGGTAGCAACTACCGCGGTATGTCATCTCGATGTGGCTCGTCCACGGTGTCTGCCGGGCAGGAGTGGTCAGGGGCAGCGGTGGGTAATCGGCGGCTCTGCCATCGCCGTGGGCGAGCCTGATCGCGGTGAGGACTGTCGCGCCCGCCGACCAGTCCTCAGATCGCGCCGAGGAGAAGGGGCGGAAAGGAGGCAGACGCCGGTCCGGCGCCGGCGGCTCGGCCACCGATGGTCGGTGGCCAGCGGGTCATTCGTCAGCAGCTCGTCCGCGTCGTCGCCCCTCGTCTCGCGATCGCCGGCGTCCGAGCAGTGACATCGCGGTCGCCGCGAGTCCGAGAGTTCCGGGCCGCTTCGTGTCTTGCCGCTCCCTCCTACTACGCCATACGATACATCGTATGGCGAGATTCCAGCGGGATGAGGGCTTGGCCCGCTTCGGCGAGCCGGGAGTTCTGGTCCTGCTGTCACTGAGCGACGGCGCCAAACACGGTTACGCGATCACCGCGGATGTGTTGGAGCAGACCGGGGTCCGGCTCGGTCCCGGCACCCTGTACGGCTCACTGACCAAGCTGGTGGAGCGCGGCCTCATCGCCGCACTGCCCAGCGACGATCGCCGCCGCCCCTACGAGATCACGGCGGCGGGAAGAGCGGCGCTGGCCGCCCAGCTGGCGACCTGGTCCCGGGTCGTCCAGACCGGACAGTCACGGCTGGCGCAGGCATGAGGTGTCTCCTTCTCGCCATGTATCCCAAACGGTGGCGGGCGCGCTACGGCGACGAGTTCGCCGCGCTCCTCCAGGAGACTCCACTTACCTTGGCCGCGATCGTCGACGTTCTGCGCCACGCCGTCGGGCTCCGCCTCCAGGCCAGGCCACGCGTCGCCCAGGTCGCGGGATCGGTACTCGCGACGGCCGCCGTCGAAGCCATGGCTTCGCGGGCAGGGCTGACCGACAACATCCTCTGGGCTCCGACCACCCCGCTGCGGACGTTGGCGCTGGTGGCGGTTCTGGCACCGACAGTGCTGGTGATCGGCTCCGCGACCAGGCGGCGCGTCCGGCGCCGCGATCACGAACCGGCATGACGGGCCTGCTCGTAGCGGCGCTGGTCGCGGCGGTCCTGATCACGCTGGGTCTGATCGTGGCACGCCGGTCCGCGCCACCGCCAGCCGGTGGCTGGGGCGCCCGACTACGGCGCGCGGCGGCTCGCCTCCTCCTCCTGGCGGCCGGCGCCTTCCTCGTCGCACGGGCCGGATACATCATCGCCACCGAGCACCCCGGCCGTCCCGAGACCTACCGACGAGCTTGGGGCGGCCCTCACTACATCGGGTTCATCACCGTGCACGTCGGCCCCGCCGTCCTCGTCCTGTTCCTGACCGGCCTGTCGCTGTTCCGCTGGTTGAACAGGAGACCCGACCAGCGAGCATGAGACAGCCCTCGCAGTCGTCACACGGACAATCGCACGCCGGAGCTGTCGGCCTCACAGGCTCCGAAAAAGGCACGGATGTCGGCGGCGAGCAGGTCGGGAACCTCAAGCCCCGGGAAGTGGCCGCCACGGCCGGCCTCCGTCCACCGGGCGATCGGTAGCCGTCGCTCCGCGTACGGACGGATCGGGCGGGTGATGTCCTCGGGCAGGACGAGGACGCCCACCGGTTGGACGGTCCGCCACGATGGCGGGCCGCCGGTCTCCCGGTGCAGGCGCGGTGCCGAGCCCGCGGTGCCCGTCAGCCAGAACAGCGTCACGTTCGTGAGCACCCGGTCGGGACTGATCGAGAAGTCCGGGGCCGCCCACATCGTCATCGGGTCGAGCAGCCAGGCGAGCAACCCGACCGGCGAGTCGTTGAGGGCGTACGCCGGGGTCTGCGGCCGGGTGCCGTTGATCTGCCGAACCGCCGGCTGGTCGCGCAGGTAGGCCTCGGTCTGGGCGAGCCGCTCCTGGTCCCCCGGGGTCAGCCGGGTGCGGTCCGGGTCGCCGGGCAGCGGTGGGGTCGGGAGGTAGTTGAGGTGGATCCCGACGACGTGTTCGGCGTCGTGCTGCGACAGCGCCCGGGACACCGAGGCCCCCCGGTCTCCCCCGTGGGCGCCGTACCGCCGGTAGCCCAGGCCGCGCATCAGCTCCGCCCAGGCACGTGCCACGCGGTCGACATCCCAACCGCGCTCGCGCGTCGGGCCGGAGAAGCCCCAGCCCGGGATCGACGGGACGACCAGGTGGAACTCGGCCGAGAGCGGCCCGATCACGTCAAGGAACTCCACCACCGACCCCGGCCAGCCGTGGGTGAGCACCAGCGGGAGCGCGTCCGGCCGCGGGCAGCGCAGGTGCAGGAAGTGGATCCGCTGGCCGTCGATCTCGGTGACGAACTGCGGATGGCTGTTCAGCTCGGCCTCCGCCGCACGCCAGTCGTAACGGCGGCGCCAGTGGTCGGCCAGAGGGCTGCGGTGAGCGCCCTGAGCTGGTCCAGCGACTCACGCATGAGCGCACGCCGCACCTCGGCCACCCTGCGTGTGGGCGTCCTGGGCAGTGTGAGAATTCAGACCCGCTGCGGTTGAACCATTTGGTGCCGTGCCTGCGCGTCGCACGTCACCTTGGCCCACCAGCGTCGCAGGTCAGTTTGATGGCCTTCGTCGGCGTGCTTGCGCCGGGCAAAAGTGTCGGAGGCCGGGGCCAGACTCCCTGGCATGTCGCTGACACCTGTCTCGGCCATGAGCCGCGAGGCCGTCCTCGCCATGGCGCCCGATCAGGCTTCCGCCCGGGCGGGCGAACGGCTCGGCAGCCCCGGGAGCTGGTCGGGCCTCGGCATGTCCGGCGAGGCGCTGTGGGGGGCGTGCCGCGGAAGCGGAGCCACGCCGTATCGGGTGGTGGTGCTGGCCGGCGCCGAGTTCGCCTCCTCCTGCACCTGCCCGAGCCGGAAGTTTCCCTGCAAGCACGCCCTCGGCCTGCTGTTCCTCGCCTACGACACCCCGGCAGCGTTCGCCACCGGCGATGATCCGCCGGAGTGGGTCGCGGACTGGCTCGCGCGGCGGGCCGCCCGTGCCGCGCGGGCGGCCTCCTCCGACACGGCGCGGGGAAGTGCCGCGGTGACGGGTGAGGCCGCGGTGACGGGTGAGGCCGGCGGCGGTAGGAAGTCCGGGACGGCCCGCGCCGCCTCGTCGGCTCGCACGCAGGCCCGCCGCGACGCCCGGGTCGACGCCGGGGTCGCGGAGCTGAGCCGCTGGCTGGTCGACCTCGCCCACGGCGGGCTCGGCGCCGCCCAGGTCCGGCCTTCCTCCTGGTGGGAGGTGACCGCGGCGCGGATGGTCGATGCGCAGGCGCCGGGGCTCGCCGAGGTCGTCCGCGACATGGCGCGGATCGCCGCGGCGGGCGGTCCCGACTGGCCGGCGCGGCTCACCGACCGGCTCGGCCGCCTGTACCTGCTCTGCGAGGGCTGGTCGAGGCGGGGCGAGGTGGGGCCCGCGCTGGTCGACGTCGTGCGCGACCGGATCGGCTTCTCCCGGAACGCGTCGGACGTGCTCGCCGGCGAGCGGCTAGCCGGGCCGATCGACGTCCTCGGCGAGCGCCGGTTCAGCACCGGAAAGCTGCAGGGTCGGCGGCAGTGGCTGCGGGTGGCCGGACTCGACCGGCTCGCGCTGCTGGTCACCTACGGCCCCGCCAAAGAGACCCCGCCGCCGACCCTGCCCGTCCTCACCCGCTTCCAGGCGGAGGTGGCCGCGTATCCGGGGCGTCGCCCGACCAGGTTGGCCCTCGCCGAGACGACCACGGCCCCGGAACCACTCGCCGACCTGGCCGGCGACGACACCGGTGATACCGCGAGGACCTGGCAGGAGGCGCTGACGGCGCTCACCCCGGCGTTGGCCGCGGATCCGTGGGCCGACCCCGTCGCGTTCGTCGTGCGCCAGCTCACCGTGCTGCCGCCTCTCGTCGACGCCCCCCGCAGGGCGCCGACGGGTGCGGCGGCGAGGAAAGGTCCGGCGGGTGGGCGCTCGTCGGGCGTCGGTGCGCGCTGGTTGCTGCGCGACCAGGCCGGCCAGGCCCTGCCGCTGGCGGCCGACTCGGGCGCCCAGTGGGGTTGGCACCTGCTGGCTCTTGGCGGCGGCCGCCCCCTCGACCTGGCCGTGGAGTGGGACGGATTTGACCTGGTGCCGTTGGCGGCGATGCCGTCCCGGCCGCAGCCCGGCGCCGACCTGCCCGCACCGACGAGCTCTGCGGACCCCGGAAGCGAGCCCCCTGAGCAGCCCGCCTGTCCGCGACCGGCGCCGGGATGGTCGAGCCTGGTCGACGCGGCCGTTATCGGCACGGCGCGCGCCGCCGTGCCCGTCCTCCCCGACCTCGGTGACGCTGCTGGCTCCGGTGAAGGCGGTGAAGGCGGCGGAGGCGGTGCGGCCGGGGACGGGCCCTCGCGCGCCGCCGCTCTGCTGCGGACGGCGGCTCTCGCGTCCTGCGCGCGCCGCGCCGGCCTGTTCGCCGCCGACGCCCGTGCGCTGCCGGCCCCCGCCCTCGCCGCACCCGAACGGGTACCGGCGTTGGCGCCGGACACGGCGCGCATCGTCGAGGGCGCGCTCGGCGGATCCGAGCCCGAGGCGGCCCGCCAGTGCCTGGAGCTGGTGGCCGAGGGAGGGTGGCGCGCCCCGAATCTGCTGCTGCCGGGGCTGCTGTCGCTTGGCCTGCGGGATGTCGCGATCCGCGCCCCGATCGCCGGTGTTCTGGGCGAGCGCGGGCGGTGGCTCGCCGGCCTGCACCCGGACGGCCGGTGGGTGGCGCCCACCCGCCTCGCCGACTGGCCGACCGCGAGCGCCCTCGAACGGCGCACGCTGGTGCAGGAGCTGAGGCAGCGCGACCCGGCCGCCGCGATGACGCTCCTGCGCGGCCCGGCGGACGGTCCCGCCTTCGCCGCGTTCGACGCGGCCAGTGCCGCGCAACGCCTCGCCTTCTGCGAGGCGCTGCGGGTCGGTCTCGGTCCCTGGGACGTCGACCTGCTCGACCATGCCCTCGACGACCGGCGCGACGACATCCGCCGGGCCGCGGTCGAGATCGCTCTGCTCCTGCCCGGTGCCGGCCTGCAGGCACGCGCCGAGGCGCGCACCGAAGGAATGATCGCGGCACGGCGCGGCAGGCTGATCGGGCGCCACCATCTCGAGATCACCCTGCCGGCCGAGTGCAGCGACGAGATGCGCCGCGACGGCATCAGCGACACTCCGGCCAGCTTGATCCTCAGCAGGGCAACGGCGGGCGAGGTCATGTTCGTGGCCGAACTCGCCCGCGTCGATCCGACCGTGTGGACGCGCCGCACCGGGCTGACCCCCGAGGAGTTCCTCGGTGCCGTGGCCGACCTGCCCGGGGCGCGCCACCCGGGGAGCCAGCTGCTGAGCATCGGGCTGCTGCCCGCCGTCCTGCGCCATGGCGATCCCGGCTGGGTTGCGGCGCTCCTCCCCCACGTCGGGCGGACGCACCAGGGGCGGCTCATCGCCTGCCTGGCCGAGCCCGCCCGCACGCACGCTCTCACGCACGCGCTGCGCTTGCTGAGGCTCGACTCCTACCACCCGGAGGGGTCAGCGGCCCAGGACCGGGAGGGGCGGTGGCTGGATTCGCCGGTCGAGCGGATCACAACGCTGCTGACCGCGGTGCCCGGCCCATGGTCCGAGCCGTTCTCCCGGGCGGTGTGGACCGCGCTCACCGCCCTGTCCGCACGTCGCTACTCCGACGACTACCTCCTGCGTGAGCTCATCGGACCCATGGCCTGGGCGCTGCATCCCGACACCGACCTCGGCGATCCCGACCCGGATCGGCCGAGGTACCTCGATCTCGACGGGCGCACCCGGCTGACCACGATCCTCGGCACCCGACGGCGGCTACGCACCGCACTGACCGACCCACCCCCCGTCGACACCGGGCCGGCACGCCCGGTGCACCTGCCTCAGGAAGGCCCCTCATGACCCTGGCGCCCCCGTCCACCAACACCGCCGCCCCCGACGCCGGTCCCACCGCGGACAGTGCGCCGCTGCTGCGTCCGCACGCCGAGCAGGCGTACGCCGGCGAGCTCGCCGCGCTCGCCGCCGCCGACACCAGGCCGCGCCCGCCGTCGTGGCGGCTGTCGCCGTGGGCGGTCGTCACCTACCTGCTCGGCGGCGTGCTCGACGACGGAACGGTCATCTCCCCGAAGTACATCGGATCCCGGCGCCTCGTCGAGGTCGCGGTCGCCACCCTCGCCACCGACCGGGCGCTGCTGCTGCTCGGCAGCCCCGGCACCGCCAAGACCTGGCTGTCCGAACACCTCGCCGCGGCGGTCAGCGGCGACTCGACCCTCGTCGTGCAGGGCACCGCCGGCACCTCCGAGGACGCTGTCCGCTACGGCTGGAACTACGCCCGCCTGATCGCCGAGGGGCCCTCCCCCGACGCACTGGTGCCCTCGCCGGTGATGCGCGCGATGACCCGCGGGTCGATTGCCCGGGTCGAGGAGCTCACCCGGATGGGCGCCGAAGTGCAGGACGCGCTCATCACCGTGCTGTCGGAGAAGACCCTGCCCGTCCCCGAGCTGGCCAGCGAGGTGCAGGCCGTCGCCGGGTTCGCCGTGATCGCCACCGCCAACGACCGTGACCGCGGCGTCAACGAGATGTCCTCGGCGCTGCGCCGCCGGTTCAACACCGTCGTGCTGCCGCTGCCCGCCAGCGAGGACGCCGAGGTGGAGATCGTCACCAGGCGGGTCGCCGACCTCGGCCGGGCGCTGGCGCTGCCGGACGAGCCGCCGGCCGCGAGCGAGGTGCGCCGCGTCGTGCAGATCTTCCGCGAGCTGCGCGCCGGCGTCACCAGCGACGGGCGCACCACGCTGAAGACCCCGACCGCCACCCTGTCCACCGCCGAGGCGATCAGTGTGATCACCGGGGGAATGACGCTGGCCACCCATTTCGGCGACGGCCGGCTGCGGGCCGAGGACGTCGCCGCCGGGCTCCTCGGCGCGGTGATCAAGGATCCCTCGGCGGACCCCGTGGCCTGGCGCGAGTACCTCGAAGGCGTGGTCCGAGACCGGAAGGGCTGGTCGGACCTGTACCGGGCCTGCCGTGACCTGGACGACGACGCACGCGTCCCCGGCGGCGCCTGATGTCCGTCACCGTTCTGGGAGTGCGCCACCACGGCCCCGGGTCGGCGCGGGCGGTGCGGGCGGCGCTCGCCGAACTCGATCCGGACCTCGTCCTCGTCGAGGGGCCGCCCGAGGGGGACAGCGCGCTCACCCACGTCGGCGCGCTCACCCCACCCGTGGCGCTGACCGCCTACGCCCTCGACGAGCCGCGCGACGCCGCCTTCTGGCCCTTCGCCGAGTTCTCCCCCGAGTGGCAGGCCCTGCTGCACGGCCGTGCGGCGGGTGTGCCCACCCGGTTCATCGACCTGCCTTTCGGTCACGACCTGGCGTTGCGCCGGCGCGACGCCGAGACCGACTCCGACGAGGACACGGCGGAAGCCGGCGAGGACACGGCGGAAGCCGGCGACGAGACGGTCCCGGAGCTGGTGGCCGACCCGCTCGGCTGGCTGGCGTTCGCCGCCGGCCACGACGACCCGGAACGATTCTGGGAGGACCTCGTCGAACACCGCCGGCCCGCGAGTACCCCGACGGCCGGCGCGGGCGGCCGTTCCCCGGTGCTGGAGCTGTTCGCCGCCGTGGCCGAGTCCATGGCGGCGCTGCGCGATCCCGACCACCAGCCCGGACCGGACGCGTCGCGGGGGGCGCACGCTCGGCGGGAGGACCTGCGCGAGGCGCACATGCGCCTGGCGATCCGTGCGGCCAGCACCGGCGCCGACGCCGCTGCACGGATCGCCGTGCTCTGCGGTGCGTGGCACGTCCCGGCGCTGACCGGCCGGACGGGCCGGATCACCGTCGCGGCAGACCGTGAGCTGCTGCGCGGCGTCCGGCCGGTGCGCACCGCCACGACGTGGGTGCCGTGGACGCACGCGCTGCTGAGCGCCGACTCCGGCTACGGCGCCGGCGTCACGTCACCGGGCTGGTACCACCACCTGTGGACCGCGCCCAACCAGGTCGGCGCCAGGTGGGTCGCCCGTGTCGCGGCGCTTCTGCGCGCCGCCGACCTGCCCGCCTCGACGGCCTCGGTGGTGGAGACCGTGCGGCTGGCCGAGGCCCTCGCCGCGGTGCGTGAGCGAGCCGTCCCGGGACTCACCGAGCTGACCGACGCGGTGCTGGCCGGGCTCTGCGCCGGTGACCCGGTGCCGCTGGCCGTCGTCCGCGAACAGCTCGTCGTCGGTGACGTCGTCGGCGCCGTCGGCCCCGACGTGCCCACCGTGCCGCTGGCCGCCGACGTCGCCCGTGCGCAGAAGAGGCTGCGGCTCGCGCCCACCCCGGTGGAGAAGCCGCTGCGCCTGGACCTGCGCCGCGAGCTCGACCGGGAGCGCAGCGCCCTGCTGCACCGGCTGCGCCTGCTCGACGTCGACTGGGGCATCCCCACCACGACCAGCAGCACCGGCACGTTCGCCGAGGGCTGGACGCTCGCCTGGAAGCCGACGTTCGTGCTGGCGCTCGTCGCGGCCGCCAGGCACGGCGCAACCGTCGAGGACGCCGCGGGCGACGTCGTCGCCGAGCGCATCCATGCAGCGCCCGACCTCGCCGCCATCACCGGGCTGTTCGAGCAGGTGGTCCTCGCGAACCTGGCCGCCGCGTTGGAGGCGGTGCGCGCGGGGCTGGAACAGCGCGCGGCCACGACCGGCGACGTCGCCCACCTGATGCTGGCGCTGGCCCCGCTGGCCCGGGTCCACCGCTACGGCGACGTGCGCGGCACCGACACCGGCCTGGTCGTCGGGCTGACGACGAGCCTGATGACCCGCATCTGCGCGGGGCTGCCGCCGGCCTGCGCAAGCCTCGACGACGACGCCGCGGACGCCATGGTCGCCGCCATCGACACCGCGGACACCGCCTTCGGGCTCGTCGCCGACCCCGAACACGTCGCCCGGTGGCACGCGGCGGTGGGCGTCGCCGCCGCCATGGCCGGCGGTAACCCGCTGGTCGCCGGGCGAAGCACCCGCATCCTGTCCGACGCCGGCGTGCTCGCGGCCACAGAGGTGGCGACCAGGCTGGCGCGGGCGCTGTCCGCGGCCGGCGGCGCCCCCGCAGACGCCGCGCGCTGGCTCGCGGGCTTCCTCGGCCGGTCCGGCGCGGTGCTGGCCCGCGACCCCGCGATGCTCTCGCTCGTCGACACCTGGCTGGCCGGCCTCGACGGGGACGCCTTCACGATCGTGCTGGCGCCCCTGCGCCGAACGTTCGCCGACTTCGCCGGCCCGGAACGCCGCCTGATCGGCGAACGGGTCCGCTCCGGCCTGCCCCGGCCGACCGCCGGCCCGCCGGGCGGCATCGCGACAGACCCGGCGGACTCCGGGAGCCCGGGAGGGAGTGCGGGAGGAAGTCCGGCCCCGGCGGCCATCTCGCCGGCCGGCGCGGTCCCTGCCGGCGATGGCCCGGCCTGGGACCTCGGCCGGGTCGCGGCCGTGTTGCCCGCGCTCACCACTCTGCTCGGTCCTGCCGGCACCGCACCCGCCGCCGGCACCACACCGGCCGGCACACGGCCGGCCAGCACCAGACCGGCCAGCACCGCGCTTGCCGGCGCGGAGGAGGGACACTCCGATGCCTGACCACACGACCAGGGACATCGACGGTCCGGGGTCGACGCGGTCCGCCAGCGAGATGGCGGCGGAGGAGGAGCGGCTGCGGCGGTGGCGGCTGATCCTCGGCGCGCCGGCGGCGCCCGCGTTCGGCCCGGCGCGGGCGCTGTCGACCCGGGACGCGGATATCGACGCCGCGCTCGGCGCGCTCTACGACGCCGACGGCGAGCCCGGCGGCGGTCGTGGGCGGCGGCGCTCGGCGGGGCTCGGCGGATCGGCGCCGGCGGTGGCCCGCTGGCTCGGCGACATCCGCGACTACTTCCCGTCGTCGGTGGTGCAGGTCCTCCAGCACGACGCCGTCCAGCGGCTGGGACTCGCTCGGCTGCTGATGGAGCCCGAGCTGCTGGCGGCGGCCGAGCCCGATGTGCACCTGGTGGGCACGCTGATGTCGCTGCGCTCGGCGCTGCCCGAACGCACCCGGGAAACCGCGCGGATGGTGGTGCGCAAGGTCGTCGAGGACATCGAGCGACGGTTGGCGCACTCGCTGCGCTCGGCGGTGTTCGGCGCGCTGAACCGCGGCGAACGCGCCCGCACCCCGCGGCTGCCCGACGTCGACTGGAACCGGACGATCCTCGCCAACCTGCGCAACTACCAGCCCGAGCAGCGCACCGTCATCGTCGACCGGCTGATCGGATACCAGCGGGCCCGGCGGGTGGCCGCGTTGCGCGACGTCATCCTGCTCATCGACCAGAGCGGCTCGATGGCCTCGTCGGTCGTCTACGCCGGGGTGCTCGGCGCGTCGTTGGCGAGCATCAGGTCCCTGCGCACCTCGCTGGTCGTCTTCGACACGTCTGTGGTGGACCTGACCGACGCCCTCGACGACCCCGTCGACGTGCTCTTCGGGGTCCAGCTCGGCGGCGGCACCGACATCGACCGCGCGGTCGGCTACGGCGCGAGTCTCGTGCGCCGGCCCGCCGACACCGTCCTCATCCTCATCAGCGATCTCATCGAGGGCGGCGACCAGTCGTCGTTGATCGCCCGGCTGCGTGGGCTGGTCGATTCAGGGGTCGCCGTCATCGTGCTGCTGGCGCTGTCCGACGACGGTGCTCCCGCCTACGACCACCAGCTCGCGGCGACCTGCGCGCAGCTCGGCGCGCCGGCCTTCGCCTGCACCCCGGACAGATTCCCCGAGCTGCTGGCCACGGCTCTGCGCCGGGAGGAGGTCGGCCGGTGGGCGGCGCTGCACGGCCTCGTCCCAGCCTGACCCGGCGGTCGGCGTCAGCGCGAACAGCTGGGGTCGAGGAAGGTCTGGGTGCCGAGGACTGCGAGCATCTCCAGGCGCTCACCCGCCCCCGAACCGGGCTGCGGACGGGACAGGACCAGCCGCTGGCCGGACGGCGGACTGATCACCACGTCGCACTCCAGGTCGAGCCGGCCGACCTGGGGATGGATGAGCACCTTGCGGGTGGTCCGCCGCACCGCCACCTCCTGTAGGGCCCACACCTCGCGGAACTCGGCGCTGACCGCCGAGAGCTCGGCGACGAGGGATCGGACCGCCTCGTCCTCATGCCGCCGGCCGAGCGTGACGCGCAGGTCCGCGACGTGCTCGCGGCCGAGCGTGTCGTGCTGGTCGGCGAGGTACCGCGCGCGCAGCTCGCCGCCGGTGAACCAGCGCCACAGGAAGTTGCGCGCCCGACCTGGCGCGCGGGCTATCGGGCCGAGCAGCGCGACGTTCAGCGGGTTCTGCGCCACGACGTTGTCGAGGTCATCCAGAATGAGCGCCGGCACGGCGGGCGCGAGCGAGTCCAGCACGCACATCAGGCCGGCGTCGGCGTAGCCGAGCGAGCAGTGCCGCGGCGGGGCCTCGTGGCCGGCCAGCAGGTAGATGTGGTCACGTTCGTCGAGCGTGAGGCGCAACGCCCGCGCGATCGCGCCGAGCATCGACGGCGACGGCCGCGGCCCGCGGCCCTGCTCGATCCGCTCGTAGTAGTCCGTCGACATGTCGGCGAGCACGGCGACCTCGTCGCGGCGCAGCCCGGGCGCCCGTCGCCGACCGCTGGCGACCAGCCCGACGTCGGAGGGCCGCAGCAGCTCCCGCCGGTGACGAAGGAATGCACCCAGCTCATGACGCTGCACGGCGGTACCTCCGCGGTTCACTCGACCGGCTGCCACCCGGCCGTGCGCCCACGGCCCAGCAGACATCTCCATCATGACCGCGGCCGGCCGGACTACCCCCGGACTCGCGGTCCGGGGATGACCGAGGCGCCGCTGTCGGCCGGTGCAGGTACCAGGGTGGAGGCGAGCACCACCGGCATGTCACGGGAGGAACGAGAACTCATGTCCGACAGCAGAATCGCCCTGATCACCGGCGCGAGCCGCGGTCTCGGGCGCAGCATGGCCACGCATCTCGCCCGCGCCGGGGTGGGCGTCATCGGCACCTACAACAACCGCAAGGACGAGGCCGACCGGCTCGTGGTGGAGCTCGAGGGGCAGGGGGTGCCCGCGGCGGCGCTGCAGCTCGACGTGGGCAACAGCGCGGACTTCGCCCGGTTCGCGGCCGACGTCCGCACGACGCTCGCCGGCCTCGGCGCCGAGCGCCTCGACTACCTCGTCAACAACGCGGGAGTCGGCCTCGACGCGCCGTACACGGAGACGACCGAGGAGCAGTTCGACGAGTTGTTCCGGATCCACATCAAGGCGCCGTTCTTCCTGACGCAGACGCTGCTGCCGCTGCTGGCCGACGGCGGGCGCATCCTCAACATCTCCTCCGTCCTGGCCCGCATCACCCGCCCGGGTGCCTCCGTGTACGCCGCCGCGAAGGGCGCGCTCGAGGTTCTGACCAGGTACCAGGCGCAGGAGCTCGGCGAGCGGCACATCCGGGTCAACGTACTCGCGCCCGGGGCGATCGCCACCGACTTCAACGGCGGCCGGGTCCGGGACAACCCCCAGCTCAACGAGGCGCTCGCGAACGCCACCTCACTGGGCCGCGCGGGCGAGGCCGAGGACATCGGCGCGGCCGTGCCGCTGATCCTCGCCGACGGCTTCGGCTGGGCCAACGGCACCCGCATCGAGCTGTCCGGCGGCCAGAACCTCTAGCTCGCCGCTGGCCCATCGCGCCCACCGCCGGCCGGTCCTGCCCTGGCCTCGTCGGCGGGGGTCGGGCCGGACGACATCAGGGGGCTACCGGATCACGGAGCGAGGCTGTCCAGAGCGGCCGGGGTGACCGCGCCCGTGGCGGCCGAGCCGAGCAGATCCGCGAGCTCCCGCCGAGGGGCGGGCCGCCCGGTCGGGGTGGCGCCGTGGATCCGGTCGAGCCGGAAACCGCGGGGGGCACGCCGCAGGCGGCACCAGGCCACCAGGTACCAGCGGCCCTCGGCGGTGAGCAGGCCGGCCGGTTCCACCTCCCGTTGCGAGGTCCGCCCGGCGGCGTCCAGGTAGCTCAGTGACAGCACCTCCCGCCTGCTCAGGGCCAGCTCCACCACACCGCGGACCGCCGGGTCGATCCGGGACGGCAGGGCCACGATCCGGGCGGCCAGCTCGTGCGCCTCGACGAGGGCCTGACCGGACAGCGACGCGGCGATCTTCCGCATCGCGCCACGGATGCCGTCGGCGAACGGCGCGGAACCCTCCGCGGCGGCCAGCGCAGCCGCCACCGCCAGGGCTTCGCCTGGCGTGAAGCCGATCGGCGGCAGGGTCATCGCCGGGTCCACGGACCAGCCGCCGCCGCGCCCAGTCGCGCTGTAGACGGGGGCGCCCGTCTCCGCCAGCGCCTTCAGGTCCCGCTGTACCGTGCGTTCGCTGACCTCCAAGCGCCGCGCGAGCGCCGGCACCGTGACGGGACGCGGCGCCACCGCCCGCAGCTCCTCCATCAGCGCGTACAGCCGGTCGGTTCGGGTCACGCCCGGACGCTACTTCGTGCCCGCGCAGGGAAGGTCATGCCTGTGCCGGGAAGATCAGGCCCGCGCCAGGAAGTCAGTCTGGCGGCGCAACTCCCGTTCGGTGATGGTGAGGGGGAACAGGGTGAAACCGTGCATCGCCCCGGCCACCACCTCCAGCTCCACCGGGAGCCCGGCGGCCCGCCAGCGCGCGGCCATGAACAGCGAGTCGTCGCGCAGCGGATCGTCGGTGCCGACCACGAAACGCGCCGCGGGCAGGCCCGCGAGGTCCGCGTACAGCGGGGACACGTCGGGGTCGCGCCGCTGCTCCGGCGTCCGGCCGGGAAGGAAGGCGTCGTAGGTCTCCCGCAGCGAGTCGGTGTTGCTCACCAGGCGGCGGGAGCCGAACAGCCGCTGGCTCGGCGTCATGGAAAGGTCGAACGGTCCGAACGTCAGGTGTGCCGCCCGGAACGCCCCCGTGATCGCGTGCCGGTCCCGCAGCCGCAGCAGACTGGTCAGCGACAGGTGCGCACCGGCGGACTCGCCACCGATGAGCAGCCGGTCGGTGCCGAACTCGGCCGCGGCATGGCGGACCAGCCACAGAGCGGCCCGCTCGCAGTCGTCCGGCGCCGCCGGGTACGGGTGTTCGGGCGCGAGACGGTACTCGACGCTGAGCACGGCGAGCCGAGCGGTGCGGGCAAGGTCCCACAGCTGCTCATCCTGCCCGTCGGCCGAGCCGAACATCCACGCGCCGCCGTGGATGTGCAGGTAGGCGCCCTCGACGGCGGGCGGCACGAAGACCCGCAGACCGACCCGCCCCCCGTCGACCTCGACCTGCCGGTCGTGCGCCTCGGCCAGGCGCACCGGCGGCGCGTCGCCGCCCACCCGGTTGCGGCGCAGCGTCGCCAGCGTCGCCGCGTCCACCCCCCGGCTGCGGTCCGGCACGGAGCCCGCCCTGGCCTCGAAGGCGGCGTTGAACGCCTCGGTCTCGGCAAGGCAGTCGAGCCCGGTCGTCGCGATCGGATCGGTAGCGATGGGATCGGGATGGACGTCGGACGGCATCGCGGTCGCGGAAGCAGTCATGGTCCGATCGTGATCCGGGGCGGCGACACCGTACCGTCACCCTTTTGCCGTGACCCGCGTCACGAACAGCGGCGACGAGGTCGGGGATTCGACGACTACCGACACTCGCCGTGACCGGTAGGTCAGGATCGGCGGATGGGATCGCAGTATCCGCCGATCGAGCCGTACGACGCTGGGATGCTCGACGTCGGCGACGGCAACCTCGTCTACTGGGAGGTCTGCGGCAACCCGGCCGGCAGGCCGGCGCTCGTCGTCCACGGCGGGCCGGGTTCGGGCTGCTCGCCGGGCGCCCGCCGGTGGTTCGACCCGGACCGTTACCGGGTCGTCCTGTTCGACCAGCGTGGCTGCGGCCGCAGCACCCCGCACGCCGGCGACCACACCACCGACCTGCGGCACAACACCACCGACCACCTGCTCGCGGACATGGAGCTGCTGCGCGAGCACCTCGGGATCGACCGGTGGCTGCTCTACGGCGCGTCGTGGGGCTCGACGCTCGCCCTGGCCTACGCCGAGCGCCACCCGTCCCGGGTGTCGGGGATCGTCCTCGCCGGGGTGACGATGACCCGCCGGTCCGACATCGACTGGCTCTACCGGGGCGTGGCCCGGTTCTTCCCCGCCGAGTGGGAGCGGTTCCGCGACGCACTGCCGCCCGCCGATCGCGACGGCGACCTCGTCGCCGGCTACGCGCGCCTGCTCGCCGACCCCGACCCGACGGTGCGTCAACGAGCCGCCGACCAGTGGTGCGCCTGGGAGGACGCGGTCATCTCCCTGGAGTCGAACGGGCAGCCGGGCGCGTACGGCGGTCGCCCGCCGCGGGCACGGCTCGCGCTGGTGCGGATCTGCTCGCACTACTTCGCGCACGGGGCCTGGCTCGACGAGGGCGTACTGCTGCGGGACGCCGGCCGGCTCGCCGGCATCCCGGGGGTACTGATCCACGGCCGCCACGACCTGGGCGGCCCGTTCGACGTCGCCTGGGAGCTGGCCCGCGCCTGGCCGGGCGCGCAACTCGTCCCGGTCACCGACTCCGGCCATACCGGCAGCGACACGCTGGGCCGCCACCTGCGCGGCGCACTTGACCAGTTCGCCGCAGGTCAGGACGGGAGCTCGGGCGCACCGACGTAGGCGGGGACGGTGATCTCCACGCGGTCGGCGTAGAAGGCGACCCTGCCGGCGATGTCGGCGACGGCCGGATAGGGGGTCTCGTAAGTCCAGATGACGTCGCCGAGCGTCGTGCCGTCCGACGTCTCGATGTTGTAGTAGCTCGCGTCGCCCTTGTACGGGCAGTAACTGGTGGTCTCGCTGCGGCGCAGCACGCTCTGGTCCACATCGGCGATTGGGAGGTACTGCACCGGCGGGTAGCTGGCCTCACGCAGGGTGCGGGAGTCGTGCGAGTCGGCGACGACACGCCCGTCGATCTGGACGACCACCCGCCCGCGGGTCGGTTCGATGGTGATCGGATGGTCGGCGTTCGGCAGCAGGACCGTTCGCGACATCAGGGTTCCTCCAGACCGGGCGGAGCGTGATTCGGCGCGAATAGAGGCTCCGCCGCCTGCCGAGAACCGTCAAGCCTGCTCCGCGGCGGCGCCGGCGCCGCCGGTCCCTGCCTGCCGGCCGGCCGGCAGGTCTGATCAGCCTCCCGCACCCGGGCTCGGTCACCTCAGCGCGACGCCTAGACGACACTTCGTTGCGAACACCTCACACACGGTCGATACTCCGACCACATCGAAGCACTGACCGACACTCGGGGGAACTTTCATGCAACCGGACACCACCGAACCCGCCCAACCGGCGTTTCTTGCGACCTACCTTGCGGGCCTCCCACAGCCCAATCATGATCATGTCGGTCCGGCCCGCAGCATCCGCGTGGACGACTTCGACGGCCATCACGTCGTCATCACGACCACCTACGAGATCTCCGTGGACGGACGGCCACTGGACGTACACATCGGCCT
Source organism: Frankia gtarii (assembly GCF_025403375.1). GTDB lineage: Bacteria > Actinomycetota > Actinomycetes > Frankiales > Frankiaceae > Frankia > Frankia gtarii. The sequence continues at coordinate 29,240 of NZ_JAMPTM010000005.1, read as the reverse complement.
GTCCAAGGACGGCTCGGCACACTGCCACGGTCTGCCCGCCTACCAGCTTCCCTCTCTCGTGGACCTGGTCCGGGTGCTCATCCGCACCTTCCCGGACGAGTTCTCCCCGCAGACACCACCCGCGGACGGCCACGCCGGCCACGAAGGCGGCCACGAAGGCGGGCACGGCGGCCACACCCACGACGACCACGAGATGCCGGGAGGGAGATGAGATGGCCGCCGTCCGCCGCGACATCCTCCGCGACGACGCCGCACGTGCCGCCTACATCCGCGGCATCAGGCTGCTCAAACACGAACCCACCACGCTGACCACGGACCGGTTCGGCATCCCCGGCCACGCCCGACCCGTCCACACCTACGACCTGTTCGTCATCTGGCACGTCCTCGCGATGAACACCGCGGTGCCGCCGGGCGGTGACGCCGGAACCCGTAACGCCGCGCATCGCGGACCGGTGTTCCTGCCCTGGCACCGGGTCATGCTCCGCTGGCTTGAGACGCACCTGCAGCGCGTGCTCGCCGACCCGGACTTCGGCCTGCCCTACTGGGACTGGGCGCTCGACGGCACGCCGCCCGCGCAGGGCGGGGTGGCGAGCCCGGCGGCCTCGGCATTGTGGCGTGACGCCCCGGACGGCTTCGGCGGCCAGGGCAGCCCGGTGCGCGGCGGAGCGTTCGCCTTCGACCGCGCCGACCCGACGAGTTTCCGGGTCCGGATCGCGACGAACTCGAACGGCGCTCTGCGCCAGGTCGCCGAGCGTGGCCTCGCCCGCAGGTTCGGCCAGAACGCCCCGTTCGGTTCGCCGCGGCTGCCTCGCACCGGCGACGTGCGCGCCGCCTATGACACCCGGGCGGATCCAACCCTCGCCGACTACGACCGGCCGCCCTTCGACATCTCGTCCCGGGGGTTCCGCAACCGGCTGGAGGGCTTCACCGGGCCCGGCCTGCACAACCAGGTCCACTTGTGGGTCGGCGGGGACATGGCCCCGGCATCATCCCCGAACGACCCGGTGTTCTTCGTCCACCACTGCAACGTCGACCGGCTCTGGGAAGGGTGGATGCGGCGCAACGGCCGCCGCTACCAGCCGGACATGACGGCCCCGGCAAGTCTGCTCGGCCACCGGATCGACGACCCGCTTGTCTCCCCGTTCACCCCGGCCAGCAAGCCGGATACCCCGGGCAGCGTGCTCGACAGCTCCGCTCTCTACACCTACGACGTCCTGCCCTGACCCGCCCGCCGGCCGCCCCTGAGGTCAACGCGGGCCGGTGCGGGCCGGTGCGGGCCGGTGCGGCGCCGCCACCGGTGATCAGGACGCGGCTGGGGTGCCGAGCTCGGCGCGGTCGACCAGGTCGGCGAAGCCGCGGCGGTCGACGAGGTCGGTGAACAGGTCCACGACGTCGGCGGCGAGTAGGCGCAGTTCGTCGGCCGCGACCGGGCGGTTGCTCTCGAAGGCGAGCTCGACGGTCCGGGCGAGCAGGTCCGCCCGCCGTTCCAGGTTCGCCACCGCCGGTTGGGCGGCGGCCCGCGCCGCCGCGCCCCCGCCGTCGACCAGCTCCCCCTCGGCCCGCACGAAGCCCTCGAACGTCGCCTGGAACGCGTAGGCGACCTCGTCGGGCCCGAGCTCCGTCCGTAGCATGCCGTGTTCGGCAAGCAACCAGAAGTACCGATCGGAAACCAGATGATGCCGTTCGTCCCAGGCGGGATCGTGCTGGCGGGCCAGCCGGCCGAGTAGCTCCTGGTCTGCGACCAACAGCCCGCGCAGCAGCGGTCGGTGCATGACGGCGAGGAAGTAGTCGTGGGCGAACTGGTGCGGCAGGCAGGTGCTCGGCTGGACCCGCATCGCGGCGAGCAGCTCGGCGATCGCCTGGGCCACCGCCCGGTCGAAAACCGCGGCGAACAGCTTCTCCCGCGTCTCCCAGTGCAGGTAGACGGTGCCCTTGCCGATGTTCGCGCCGACGGCGACGTCCTCGACGGTCACCCGCCGCGCCCCGTGGCGCAGCAGCAGATCCTCGGTGACGTCGAGGATGCGCGCGGCACGCTCCTGCCCGCGCGACGGGTCCCGGGACCGGCCGGCTGTCAGGCTCACGCGATGACCGTATGACCATGTTCGAGAGCTGGTCAACGTTCATCACACCGCGCATTCAACTTTTGACCAGATTTCATAATTGGTCATACGCTGACGGTCGATCGGCCTCGACCCCACATCGCGGAGGACGCATGGGCAACCGGACGGCGCTCGTCTCCGGCGCCGGCATCGCCGGTACGACGCTCGCGTACTGGCTGGCGTGGCACGGCTTCCGGCCGACGGTGGTCGAGCGCGGGCTGTGGCAGCGAACCAGCGGCAGCCCCGTGGACGTGCGCGGCCAGGCCCTCCGGGTGGCGGAGCGGATGGGGGTGCTAGCCCGGCTGCGGGCCGCCGCCACCGACGTGACGGGAATGCGGTTCGTGGACATGGCGGGCCGCAGTGTCGGCCGCGTCAACCTGCGCGCGCTTGCACGCTCGACCGGCGGCGGCGACGTCGAACTTCCCCGTGGCGCGCTCGCCTCGATCCTGCAGGCGGCGAGCGCGGAGCACGCCGAGTTCGTGTTCGGTGACTCCATCGCCGGTCTGACGCAGGACGAGCGCGGCGTCGACGTGACCTTCGATCACGGCCGCCCCCGCCGGTTCGACCTGGTCATCGGCGCCGACGGCCTCCATTCGGTCGTGCGCCGACTCGCCTTCGGGCCGGATACGAACTTTGTACGTCACCTGGGCCTCTACGCCGCCACGGTGCCGTTCAACGGGTCGATCGAACACCGGCGCGAGGTGGTCATGCACAACACGCCGGGCCGAGTCGTCGCCCTGCACCCCTCAGCCGCCGGGCCGATCGCGTTCTTCGCCTTCCGCCGCCCGGAGCTCGCGGAGTTCAACCATCGCGACATCGACCAGCACCGCACCATGCTCACCGGCGCCTACGCGGCCGGATCCTGGCGGACGCCGGAGCTGTTGGCACGGGCGCAGGCAAGCGAGGACCTCTACTTCGACGCGGTGAGCCGGGTGGACGTGCCGGCCTGGTCGGCCGGCCGGATCGCGCTCGTCGGCGACGCCGCCTCCTGCGTGTCCCTGTTCGGTGACGGCTCCTCCCTGGCCATGGCCGGGGCGTTCGCGCTCGCCGAGGAACTGGCCGCAACCTCCGACGATCACCGTTCGGCACTACGCCGTTATGAGGCCCGCCATCGCCGCCTGGTCGAACCACGCCAGCGCGGCGTCGAGCAGGCTTCCCACCTACTCATTCCCGCTACCTGGGCCGGCATCCGTGCCCGCAACGCCGCCACCCGCCTGTGGCCGGCCGCCGCCGCCGCCGGCTGGCTCGGCAGCCGGCTGTCCACCGCCGGCCGCGGCCCCGCCGCCCGGGAACGCCGCGATCACGACGGTGGCTGCCAGCTCGTCGGACACCTCAATCCGGGCTGACAGCTCGGCGCCCGCTAGGGCGTCCACGAGCGAGGGTGCCTGCCGCGCACTGGTCTCGAACAACAGGCTTCCGCCCGGTGCCAGCCACGGCGGCCCCCCGGCGACCACCCGGCGTAGCACGTCGAGACCGTCAGTCCCTCCGTCGAGAGCCAGCCGGGGCTCGTGCTCCCGTGCCTCGGGTGGCATCAGGCCGATCGCGTCGGTCGGCACATACGGCGCGTTGACCACCAGGAGATCCACGCTTCCGCGCAGCTCTCCGGGCAGCGCGGCGAACAGGTCCCCCTCGTGTACCCGGCCGCCGAGGGCGGCCAGGTTGCGCCGAGCGCAGCGCACCGCAGCGGGCTCGATGTCGGCGGCGTGTACTTCGGCACCGGGCAGGGCCGCGAGCAAGGCCGCGGCCACCGCGCCCGATCCGCAACACAGGTCGACCACGATCCTGACGGGACTGACAGCGGCCTGCTCGAGGGCCTGCTGGACGAGAAACTCGGTGCGGCGACGGGGCACGAACACGCCGGCCTCGATCGCGATCCGCAGGCCGCAGAACTCCGCCCAACCGAGGATGTGCTCCAAAGGCTGGCCGGCGACCCGGCAATCGACCATGGCGGTGAGCTCGGCGGCAGTCCGGGCAGCGGCGACAAGCAACCGGGCTTCGTCCTCGGCGAAGACGCAACCCGCGGCACGCAGCCGGCGGACGACAAGGGCAGCCGGGGAAGAGGACGAAGAGGACGACGGAGATGACGACACGGGAAGCCTTTCGGACCGCCGAAGGGCGCCCTCCCGATCACCAGGCCCGACTGCACCTAATGTGATCATGGGAGAGGTACGCCCACTTTGATATTGCGGAAATGGGTCCCACCTCCTCAAGACGATCACCTATGACGGCGGCCACAGTACCACCCACCTCGCTTTACCAGAGGCTACTCGGCCAGCGGCAGCGGCAGCAGGGCCTGGTCGAGCAGCCCCGCGGCGACCGTGCCGACGACAGCGAGATCGAGGTAATGGCAGGCCATCGCACCCGCATAGCTGGGGCCGCCCCACGCGTTCACCGTGAAATTCGGGTCCAATCCGCCGAGCATCTGCACCCCGGCCCGCCAACACAGGTAGAGCAGCAGCACGGCCAAGAGGGCGAGCACGGCCAGCCGCCAGAGCCCCGCCGGGCTATGCCGGACGGCGCGGACTGTCAGCCCGATCCGCCGCGTTGCGGGCCGGCCGAGCGGCGCGGGCAACAGGCCACGGGGACGCCGCTCGGACGGAAGCCGGCGACGGCGTAGCCATGCCCCGGCGGCGAGCGCCCCAGCCAGAATCAGTACGACCAGGTGCGGGCCCCAGGCGGCGGTGCCCACGCTGTGCCCCGCACGGACGGGCGACCGGTCGTGGTAGGTGACGCCGCCGGAGACGACGCCTGCACTGAGAGCAGTCACAGCGAACGCTGACAGGACGGGCGAGAGCCCTGCGGCCGCCCGCCGCCGGCGAGTGGATAGACGCGGCTTCATGCCCATCACCGTCGCTTTTCTGGACCGGCCTGTCGTCCGTCGGCAGCACCCCCTCCGGCCCCTTCGGAGGGTGGATCGGAGCGGCTCGATCCGACCTGAGGCGGATAGCCTGCGTCATCCTGTGGATGGACGCCGAGGGCCGACATCGGCGTCTACCGTCATGTCCCATGGCGCTCGCCACGCCGGCACCGCCCGGCCCAATCCAACCACCCGCGCCCACGGACGCATCCGTCGGATCCACGGCCGCCGACACCTTCGATCGGGCCGACCGAAGCGCCACCCTCGGCGTGGTCGATATCGCGATCGTTCTCGCTTCTTTTGCCCTGTTCACCTTGCCGGCCGCATTGACCCCGACGGTCGCGCCGGGGGCCGAGGGCTACGGCTCAACCTCCCATGTTCTGCTGTTCGGGATGCTCGCCGCCGCTCCGTTGATCGCGGCCCGGCGCTGGCCGCTGCCAGTGCTCGCCACCGTCGCCGCGGTCCTCTGCTCGGCCGCGCTCGCAGGAGTCCGTTTCACCCCGCTCGTCAGCAACGCCGGACCAGCGCTCGGCGTCGCCGTCCTCGCCGTCGCCGACCGCCACCCCAGGCGGACGTCGGTGGCCGCGGGCACGATGGCCGTCGTAGCGATATCGGTCGCCACCGCCGTCGCCATGCGGCTGTATCCCGATCAGGATCAGGATCTGGTCCAGGCGCTTGTCGCCGCAGCGGCATGGCTGGTAGGCGATGCCTTGCGCACCCGCCGCCGCTACCGGTCCCGCCTGGTGCTGGAGGCGCGCCGAGAGGCCACGGAGCGGGAGCGCCGTATCCGCGCCGAAGAACGGCTGCGGATAGCTCGAGACGTCCACGACATCGTGTCGCACACGCTGAGTCTGATCGCGGTCCGCTCCGGCGTTGCCCGGCTACTCGAGGACCCGCGCGAGGCGCACGAGGCACTGAGCGTGATCGAGACGACAAGCCGCTCGGCGCTCGATGAGGTACGCCGGGTCCTACGCGCTACTCGTCAGGAGATCCGGGAGCCATCGGGTCGATCGGAAGCGATGCAGACGACGCGGCCGCAGGCGGAGCCGGCCGAAGTCCCAGGCCAGGCGGATCGACCGGTGGCGGCGGACGGACCGGCAGGGGCCGCCGGGTCGGCGTGCGTGGGCGATCACGCCGATGCCGACGAACCAGCCAGAATCACCGAACCGAAGCTCTCAGACCTCGACCATCTGGTCGCCGGGCTCCGGCGGCGCGGGTTCCACACGTCATACCGGCGTACAGGCGCCGCTCGCAGCTATCTGCCGGTCCTGGAGACCTCGGTATACCGCATCGTCCAAGAAGCTCTGACGAACGTGGTCCGACATGCCAACGCCGCCGAGGCACAGGTCACCGTGCACGACGGGCCGCGGGAACTGATCGTGAGCATCGTCGACGACGGCCGTGTCTCACCGAGCGGCGCAGCGCACCACCGCGGCGACGAGGTAACGGAGGATTGCCACCGCGATCAGTCGCGATCCGACCCAGCCGGTGAACCACGCGGCCCAGCCCTACGACGGCCCGAACCAGACAGGGGATCGGGCTCCGGGCTGGGCCTGATCGGGATGCGCGAGCGAGCAGAGCTGTTCGCCGGCAAGCTCGCTGCGGGCCCGCGTGCAGCAGGTGGATTCGCGGTCGTGGTCCGCTTTCCCATCTCACCCGTCACCGTGCTCGCCCAGCAGTCTCCCGAGCTCCCCCCGGCCTCCGTTCGGCCGAGCCCCGTCGGGCACGGTGCAGGCCGATGATGCCGGCGACCGACGCTTCCGTCCGGGTTCTCATCGCCGACGACGAGGCATTGGTGCGAGCAGGCTTCCGGGTGCTGGTCGAGTCCGCTTCCGATCTTTCGGTGATCGCGGAGGCCGATACCGGCGCCCAGGCGGTGCGGTTGGCCAGGCAGCTGCGTCCGGACGTCGTGCTCATGGACATCCGGATGCCGATCATGGATGGCTTGGAGGCGATGCGGATCATCGTCGCGGACCCGGACACCGCCGCGACGCGCGTCCTCGTGGTGACGACCTTCGATCAGGACGAGCACGTCTTCGCGGCCCTGCACGGCGGCGCCAGCGGGTTCGTCCTCAAGGACACCCGCCCGGAGGACCTCTTGGCCGCGATCAGGATCGTGGCTGCCGGCGACGCGCTGCTGACCCCGAGCATCACCCGGCGGCTTATCGCCGAGTTCGCCCAGCGGCCGCAGCCGCCCACAGCCCGGGGCGAGGAACTGACCCGGTTGACGGAGCGGGAGCGAGAGGTACTCCTCCAGGTTGCAGCGGGATTGTCGAACTCCGAGATCGCCCGGCAGCTGTTCGTCGGCGTTACGACTGTCAAGACGCACGTCAGCCGACTGCTGACCAAGCTCGGAGCACGCGATCGAGCACAGCTCGTCGTCGCCGCGTATGAATTCGGCGCCGTGCTCCCCGGCACCGGCTCGCTCCCGCCCGGATCGAGCGGCTCGTGACGGCGGTTCAGTCGAGGGCATGCCCCGTCGTCGCGTCGACGTGGTCGGGCAGCAGGTCGTGGCAGTCCCCCACGGACAGGGTGCCGGTGGGTTCGACCAGAAGGATCGATGCACCAGCCGGTGATGCGGGACGGTGCTCCATATTGCGCGGCACGACGAAGATCTCCCCCCGGTTCAGGATGACGACCCGTTCCCCTCCGCCCAGCCCGTCACGCAGGCTGATGTACAGCGTGCCCTCCAGCACGAGAAAGAACTCGTCGGTGTCGGAGTGCGCATGCCAGACATGCTCGCCAGCGACTTTGGCGATGCGTATGTCGTAGTCGTTCACCCTGGCGGCGACGCGGGGACTCCACAGTTCCTCGAAGCTGTCGAGCGCGGCGGCAAGATCGATCGGTTCAGCCCGCCGCACTCGCGGAAGCTCGACAGGCGCTGCCTCCGCGACGGCGTGCGCGGAGCCGGTGGACGCGGAGCCGGTGGAGGTATCGGCGGATGCGAGACGACGGTCAGGCCCGGGGGCTTGCTCTGGGGTCATACGTAAATACTTCCGCCGGGCACAGGAACGTACGAGTGCTAGGAATCGCGCATGTCGCATGGATCCTCGCAGTCGGACCGCCCGCCGGCCCACCGGATCGCGGTGATCGTGGATGACGGGTCGAACCCGTTCGAGCTGGGCGTCGCCACCGAGCTGTTCGGGCTGCGCCGCCCCGAGCTCGACCGGCCCTGGTACGACTGCACGCTCTGCGCACCCAGGCCGCAGATCCGCATGCACGGCGGGTTGTTCACCTTGTCCGGCGTCACCGGGCTCGACGCGGTGTCCGCCGCCGACACGGTCATCGTGCCGAACCGTCCGGATCCGCTCGTCGCACCGCCACCGTCGGTGCTGGCCGCGATCCGGGAGGCCGCCGACCGCGGGGCTCGTCTGGTCAGCTTCTGCACGGGAACGTTCACCCTCGCCGCCGCGGGCGTGCTCGACGGCCGCCGGGCCACGACCCACTGGCGGTGGGCCGACCTGTTCGCTCGCCGCCACCCCGAGGTACGGCTCGAACCGGACGTGCTGTTCGTCGACGACGGCGACGTGTGCACGGCCGCGGGCAGCGCCGCCGCCCTCGACCTCGGGCTGCACCTCATCCGACGTGACCACGGGGCCGAGGTCGCGAACGCGGTCAGCCGGCGGCTGGTGTTCGCGGCGCACCGCGACGGCGGGCAGCGGCAGTTCGTCGAACGCCCCGTACCGGTTGTGCCCGACACCTCCCTCGCGTCGTTACTGGACTGGGCCCGCCAGCGGCTTGACCAACCGATGGCGATCGCCGACCTTGCCAGCCAGGCCGCGGTCAGCCCGGCCACGTTGCATCGCCGGTTCCGTATCGAACTCGGCGTTACCCCACTGGCGTGGCTGACCGTCGAACGGGTCCAGCTAGCCTGCCGGCTGCTCGAACGAGGGGAACGTCGCCTCGATCTCGTTGCCCGCGCCAGTGGCCTCGGGACCGCCGCGAGTCTGCGGGTCGCGCTACGCCGGCACACAGGCCTCACACCCACCGCCTACCAGCGCCGGTTCGGACCGGTCCAACCATCGCCAGATCCGACCAGCCGAGGCGACGGAGGATGAGCGGAGAAGGAGGCAGCCGGCAGGGGATCCGGCCGGCTACAGACGGATCGTGCCCGGTCAATACAGAAGTCGACAGGACAAGGCCCTGATTCCGGGGATGGCGACTTGTAGTCTTTTCTAGCCTGCAACGACTGTTCAGCCATGGCCTTCCGCGCCCGCCGCGTGCGAGGAGGAGGTTCGAGGATGGTGGGCGATCCGTCCGTCATCGGTCACGTCGGCGCGCTCATCGTAGGCACCCGGGGCGACGCCGGGCCGGGCGAGGTGGTGGTCCGGATCCGCGGCGGAATCGAAACGTTTCTCGCGCTGTCCGACACTCCGCTGCCCAAGGGCGCATCCGTGCTGGTCATCGGGACGCGCGGGCCCCGGACCGTCGAGGTGGTGCCGTGGCTGGATCCCGCCGCCGTCTTCGGTGGCGATCTCTGACGAAAGGTTCGCGGCGTGTTTGGTTACCGAGTCCCCGCACCTGACCAGGCAATGCTCGTCTCAGGTGGGAAGAACCGCGGCGGGATGCCGTTCAAAGTGATCACCGGTCACGGTGGCTTCATTTTGCCGTTCTTCCGCAAGGTGCGCTTCCTGACGCTGGCGATGTGCGAGGCCGAGGTCGCGGAAACATGCGTCACCTACCAGGGCATCTCTCTCAACGTCCGGGCCGTGATCGCTTTCAAGGTCGGCAACGACAGCGAAAGCATCGTCAACGCCGGCCAGCGCTTCCTGTCGGACCAGGGCCAGATGGCGGTGCTGACGGGACGGATCTTCTCCGGCCACCTGCGTTCGATCATCGGTTCGATGACGGTCGAGGAGATCATCCGCGACCGCCAGAAGCTCGCCACCGAGGTGCTCGACGGGTCCAAGGCGGAGATGGCCCGGATCGGGTTGACCATCGACGCGTTACAGATCCAGTCCATCGACGACGGCACACTCGGCTACATCACGGCAATCGCGGCACCGCACAACGCCGCCATTCAGCGCCAGGCGCAGATCGCCCAGGCCGAGGCCAACCAGGCCGCCGCGGAGGCCGAGCAACGCTCGCAGCGGGCGCAGGCGGAATATGCCCGGCAGACGTCCATCGTCCAGGCCCAGTACCGGGCGGAGATCGACCGGGCCCAGGCCGAGGCCTCGCAGGCCGGGCCGCTGGCGAAGGCCCAGGCGGAGGTGGCGGTGACCGCGGCGCGGACCGAGCTGGCCGAAGGGGAGGCTCAGTTGCGCCAGCAGCAGCTCATCACCGAGGTCGTCAAACCCGCCGAGGCGGAGGCCGAGCGGGTCCGCGTCCTCGCCCTCGCCGAGGCCGAGAAGATGAGGATTCAGGCGGAGGCCGCCGCATCGCACAACCGGGTCGCGCTCGACCGGATGCTCATCGACCAGCTCCCGGAGATCGTCCGGCAGGCGGCGTCGGGGCTGGCGGGCGCGAACGTGACGGTGCTCAACGGCGCGGAGGGCATCGGTGAGATCGCCACCGGCCTCGTCGGGCAGGGCATGGCGATTTTCGAGGCGCTACGCACGGGCGTCCGGCAACCGGCGCACGCCCCCGATGGCCACAACAACGGAGCCGGCACCGAACACCCCGGCATCGCGGCGCCCCGGCCAATTCAGGAGACGTAGACGTGCTTGCGGCCGGCTGTGACGGGACGCGCCTCCGTCCGGCCGCAGTATCCATACTCCACGTGGCGCCGCCACACCGTGAGTCGGCATTGATCTGCCTCGATCGTCCAGGTCCGCCGCTCGACCCGGTCCTCGACCTGAACAGGAATTCGGGTCCCCGCCTCGGTGGCCCGGCGGTGCGCCCAGGAGTGCGCCGCCTCCCACTCGCGGAAGGTGGCCACCAGTTCGCCATCGCCGTCGTAGACCTGGAATCGGCGAGTCGCCATTGTCACGCCTTTCAGTTGTATTGGATAATGAGACCCGTGGAGCAGTCCACGGCGCGCGGTCCGGCCCACGGAATCGACCCGGCCCACGACGGTGAATTGGCCGGCTCCGGGCGGGGATCGACGCCCACCCGCCCGGAGTCGACGGTCGACGGCCGCTGGCACCGGCCCCTGTGCCGGCAGGCCGAGCGGAGGCGGGCCACCCGATCGCCGGCCGACCGGCCGCGGGCCTCACGGTGGTGGGCCGCACCCTGGTTGTGAAAGGCGGTGCGATCGGGGCTGTCGGGGCCGTGGTGGCGGACCCCGTGGTGGCGGACCCCGTGGTGGCGGCGTGTGGCAGCGCTGACGCTGCCCGGCTGGTCGAACCGGCATGGTCGCCGCATCGGTGACGCGGACCCTGCGCGATCACCATCAACTACTCCCCGCGATTCGCCACTGCACCAAGTTTTCACTCAGAGCATCAAGCTCGCCACTCAAAGTTAACCAAGACCCGAAGCATGCCCCCTGCATCGACCATCTGCAAGAGCTTCTGTAAGAGTTTCGCTACCCAGAGCTGTGCACTTCGTATGAGGAGTGGCGATCCAGTGGCAGGATGCACCCATCACTCCGAGCAGACCGAAGGACGAGCGATGGCCACAAGCGGCGGTCCGACTGTGCGGCGGCGGCGACTGGGCGCCGAGTTACGGCGCCTGCGAGAGGCGGCGGGGGTCTCGGTCGACGAGGTCTGCCAGCTGCTTCGCTGCTCGGTCTCGAAGGTCAGCCGGATGGAGAACGGGCGGGTGCCGGTACGCACGCGCGACGTGTCCGACCTGCTCAACCTGTACGATGTCACGGAGGGTGAGCAGCGCGACGCACTGATGGCGTTGGCCCGGGAGTCCCGTCGGCACGGTTGGTGGCACTCCTACCACGACGTCGTACCAGCCTGGTTCGAGATCTACATCGGTCTGGAGGGCGATGCGGCGTCGATCCAGGTATACGAGTCCCAGCTCGTCCACGGGCTGCTCCAGACCGAGGACTACGCCCGGCAGGTCATCCAGGCCGATGACCTGGAGGTCGGCGAGGAGGAGGTCGAGCGCAAGATCGCCCTGCGGATGGACCGGCAGCGCCGGCTCACCGCCCCCGACCATCCCCGGCTGTGGGTGATCCTGGACGAGGCAGTGCTGCGCCGGGAGATCGGTGGCCGAGCGGTCATGCGCGACCAGCTCGAATTCCTCGCCAAACGGTCCGAACTCCCGAATGTGACGATCCAGGTCCTCCCGTTCTCGGTGGGCGCACATGCCGGTCTGGGCAGCGCATTCTCGATACTCGGATTCCCCGACTCGGAAGACCACGAAGTGGTCTATATAGAAGAGGCGGCCGGCAGTCTTTACATAGAGCGTGCTGCCGAAGTCCGACGCTATAAGTTGAAGATGAATCACCTTCTGGCCGCCGCCCTGCGGCCAGAGGAATCCGTACAGATGATACGATCCGTCGCAAAGGATTTAAGATGACCAGATTTGCGAAGCCCGATCTGGGCGGAACCTCCGAGCTGGCCTGGCGCAAGAGCAGCTACAGCAACGGAGCGGGTGGCATGTGCGTGGAGATCGCTCCCTTGAGCGAGGGCATCGCGGTGCGTGACTCGAAGAACCCGCGCGGCCCCATGCTTGCCTTCTCGGCCGCCGAGTGGGACGCCTTCCTGGCCGGCGCGCGGGACGGCGAGTTCGACCGGACCAGGGTCCACCAGGCCTGACCCACGCCCGGCCTGGCGAACCGGCCTGCCTCGAGCCTGCCGGCCGCGCCCGGCATCGCCCTGGTCCGACCCGGACGCCTCTACCGGATGCGACCGGACCGGACCAGGGCCGGGAAGATCCGCCGATCACGGTGCCGGAACGAGCCGATCAACGTCGGCGTTCCCGTCCCGACCGGGCCGAGGTTCCTCTTCGGACGGTGCCGTGGCCGCCGCACCACATGCCGGTTGGCTCTTGCGCAACGCCTCCCGGTCGCGCACTCTTGTAGATGTTCAGTCGGTCCTCGTTGTTCAAGTGTTCGTCCCGTTGTGGTCGTGGCATTTCCGGGGCACGACGTCCGCGCCGCCCATCGCGCAGGGTGGGCCGGCGGACCGGACGCTCCCGGCGCCGTGGCGGCATGGGACAACGCTCGGCCACCTTCGCCCGCTGGACGGGCCACGCGGGCTCCGAATGCCCGCCCAACGCGGAGGAGGGCAGTCGTTGTGATCATTTCTGACTGTACGGCTACCCGCATGCGGCGCCGCGACGTCACGGTCGGGGTGGCCGTGTCGCCGCAGGCGCTCGGTCCCGGGGTCCACCACGTCGCGCGTACGGCCACGAACCTCGTAGCCGCGCTGTGTCTCCTGCCGGCTGCGGGCCGGCATCAAACGGGACCGGTGGCCGGCGGGGCCGCCATCCCGTCGCCGTCCTAGCTGCGGACGGCACATCCGCCCACGTGCCGGGCACTCCCTCGAATCTGATCACGGTCGGTCCGCATCTGGATCCGCCGAGCGTCGACGTCCCCGACGCCACCGGGGCCTTGCGGGCGTCGCGGACCCGGATCGATACGCACTCCCACCATCCTGTTCCCCTGCCACTGGGAGGTGATTGCCGTGGCCACCGCCACGACCAACCTGCTCAACACCCCGATGAAAGATCAGCGCGTCGAACGTGTTCGACGCGCGGCCCTGTCGGCGTATGTGGACGGGAAGATCTCCTTCGCGCAGGCGAACCTCCGGGTCCGCAAGGCCCTCGAACGCTTCGGAGTGTGATGGGCCGGCTCAGGCCAGGCGGGCGGCGCCGGCCGCCAGCCGGCCCGTCCGCTACCGGCGCGCTGCGCCGGCCAGGCCGCCCCTGGACCTCCCGGCCCGGCCGCCGGGCTCGCCGTCGCAGCTGACCTCGTCCCCCCGCCGTCGGCGCGTGTCAGGCGAGACGCAGGCGGCGGTCGGCCACGCCGACGGTGAGTTGTTGCCCCCAGGACAACTCGATCGCATCCGCCTCGATGCCGTCGCCGAACACGACCATCCGATCCGCCTCCACCAGGATTTCAAGTCGCGCCGGCCCGGTGAGGCTGCCCTCGGTGCAAGCGGTGCCCGTGGCCGGCGACGGCCACGCCTCCCGGACGAACCAGGCCAGCGCGCCGACGGTCGGCGCCGGCAGCGAAAGCTCGCTGCGCCGCTGCGCCCAGACCGACCGGCACCACCCCGTCGCGCCGGTGCCGGTGCCGACCAGCAGCCCGGACGACGCCTGCCGCTCGCTTACCGGGGCGCCCCCGTCGGCGGGCACCCGCAGCCGGTACCGGGCGGTCTGATGTCCGGGATCGCCGACGTAGACCTCGTTGAGAGCGACGATGCGCTGGCCGTCGTCGGAGCGGGCCTCGACCATGGTCAGCTCCTGTAGCAGGCGACCGAGCCCCCGGGCGGCGTCCGCCGGCGATCCGTCGACGGTGCGCAGCAGGGCGGCGGCCTCGCCCGGGGCGTGCCGGACCAGGACACCCGGCGTACGGGCGGGTTGGGCGTTGATCCCCAGGACGAGCTGCCCGTCGAGGTACTTCGCGACGTTCGCGACGAGCCCGTCCTGCCCGACGCAGACGACCACGTCGTCCGGGGCGAACAGAAACCGGTCGAGATCGGTCCGCTCCACCTCGCCGCGGCGCCAGTGCGGCGGGATCGCCGCGGCGACCGCCCGGCGGGCCGCCTCGGCGGCGTCGTGGGCGGCCTGCACCTCGGCGAGCTCCCGCCCGCGGGAGACCAGGAAGAACACGGCCTGGCCGCGGGTGCCGTGCCGGTCGAGCAGCTCGGCGTACTCGGTACGCCGGTGCACGAGCACCGCGCGCGGGGCGAGGGTCACCGGGGAGTGCCGGCGCGGACGAACCGGGCGACCGTCTCGGTGACCACGTCGGGAGTGATGGTGAGCGCCCCGATCGCGGGCAGATGGTCGGCGAGGTCGCGCACGGCGAGCGCGACCATCGCCGACGTGTCCAGGCCGGTGACCGAGGCGACCCGGGCCGCCTCGGCCTCGGCCTCGGCCTGCCCGACCAGGCGCACGGCCTCGGCCCGCGCCGCCGCCTCCACCCGGACCTTCTCGGCCTGCGAGCGGGCGGCCGTCTCGGCCCGCTCCGCCTCCGCTGCGGCGGCGATGCGGGCCGCCGCAGCCTGCTCTGTCATCCGGCGTTGCTCGTTGGCGCCCTCCTGGGTCACGAGCCGCTCCGCACGCACGGCCAGTTCGATCTTGCTTTGCAGCTCGTTCTCGGCGATGCGCCGCTCCTGTTCGACCGCGAGCGCGCGGCGACCGTAGGTGGCCCGGTCGGCTTCGGTCTGGATCTGTTCACGGGTGGGCGTGCGCAGCGCCTTCTCCACGTCCGGCGCCGGGCGGACGGCGACCACCCGGACCCCGACCACATTCACCCCCGTCTGGATCAGGCGGGCGTCCCCGCGCAAACCATCGGTCACCCGCTCCCGGATGACCGGCACCCCCTCCGCGAGGGCGGTGGTGAGCGACGTGCGGGCGAGCAGGTCCGAGGCGTACTCCTGGGCGGACTCGTTGATCATCCCAGCGAGCTGGTCGAGGGGCTTTTCCCGCCAGGTGCCGAGCTCGGGGTCGATGCCGAAGTCGAGACGGGTGGCGGCCAGCACCGGGTCGGCGATCCGGTAGGTGACGGTGGCCTGCACCGCGACGTCCTGGAAGTCGGCGGTCCGCGCGTGGAAGAGCACCGCCAGCTCCCGGTCGTCGACCGGCACCTCGCTGATCACCGCCGTGCGCGGCCGGTACCAGAAGACCAGGCCGACGCCCTCGTGGGCGACGGCCGCGCCGCGCTGGTGGCGGATGTACCCGGTGGGGGTGCCCCGCAGGTGGCATAGGAACGGGACCTTGCTGATGTCCGCCATGAGAACGCCCTCTCTTTATCGTCGAACCGACGATAAACCGGGACGGAGGTTTTCGTCAATCTGACGAGTATGGTTCCCCCATGCCGCCTCCGCTTGAGCCGCCTCCCGACACGACCGCCCACCCCGACGGCGGCGCAGCACTGCCGCCGGACCTCGTGACGGTCGCGCTCAGCGTCGATCTGGTCCTGCTCACGGTCCGCGAGGAGCGGCTTCAGGTGCTGCTGGTGCGCCGTGGCATCGAGCCCTTCCTGGACCGCCCGGCCCTGCCGGGCGGCTTCGTCCGACCGGGGGAGGATCTCGCCGAGGCGGCCGTGCGCGAGCTCGCGGAGGAGACCGGGCTGCGTCACCCGCCGGCACACCTCGAGCAGCTGGCGACCTACGGCGCGCCGCAGCGCGATCCCCGCGGGCGGGTCGTCACTGTGGCCTTCCTGGCACTCGCGCCGCAGTCGCGTACGCCGATCGCCGGCACGGACGCCGCCGCGAGCTACTGGGGCCCCGTCGCGACCGCCGACGACGGTCCCGGACTGGCCTTCGACCACGCGACGATTCTCGCGGACGGGCTCGAGCGCGCTCGGTCCAAGATCGAATACAGCGCGGCGGCGACGGCGTTCTGCGAGCCCGAGTTCACGGTGGCGGAGCTACGCCGCATCTACGAGCTGGTCTGGGGTGCGCGGCTGGACCCCCGCAACTTCCACCGCAAGGTGACCGGGACGGCGGGCTTCCTCGTCCCGACCGGACGTTTCACGACCCGGGACGGGGGGCGGCCCGCGGAGCTGTACCGACGGGGCGACGCCCCGGTGCTGCATCCCGCGATGCTCCGACCCGTCCCGCGGCTACCCTGAGCGGGCGGGGTGACCTCGGGCGGAAGGCGGCCGGGCGCCCGGGCGATCGGGGGGTGAACCCGGGCGGCCGGCCACCTCGACTATCTCACCGAAAGCACATGCGGCATCACTATAAGTTTTGAAGCATGCCGTCCGGGTTAACGACCGTGCCGGTCCGCGTCCTTGGTGACGATTCGTCGCCCGGTCCGAGCGCACACCCGGATCAGCCGAGTTCCCGCAGCGCGGCGCTCTGCCCACCATCTGCCCGGCCCGGCGGATTCCACGAGTCGTCACCGTGGTGCGGCAGCTGTCCGAGGTCGGAGTCCGGCCGCCCGAAATCCGGCCGCCCGAAATCCGGCCGCTCGGAGTCCGGCCGCTCGGAGTCCGGTCTGTCGGAATCCGGCCTGTCGGCGGGGCTCGCCGCGCCCTCCAGCTCGTCCACGGAACGATTCGCCGCCATTCGGTCGCGCCCGAGGGCGGCGATGCCGGCGGCCACCATCACCATCGCGACGACGAACGCCACCCGCTGGGCACCGTCCGGGGCCGGCTCACCGAACAGCGTCAGGCCCAGGGTCACCGGCAGGAAGGCGGACACGCCGCTCGTCACCGGGAAAGCGATCACCGCGGCCCGGCCCTGCAGGCCGCGCTGCTGAAGGCCGAGCGCCAGCACGGAGAACAGCACCAGGACGTACGGCGTCGGCGTGGTGAGCAGGTCGGCGAGCGCGGACTGGCCGTCCCGACGGTCGTTGACCGCCAGGCCGATCTGCCGGGTCGCGAGGGTGGCGATTGCGTAGCAGACGCCGGCGGCCGCGCCGAACCCGAACGCCGCCCCGGCGATCATGTGCCGGGCGGCGGCGACGTTCGCGAAGAACGCGCACACCAGCGCGAAGATCAGGCCCAGGACGAGGAAGGCGAGCAGGACGTCCGTGCTGGCCGCGGCGCCGACCTCGGCGCGCCGGGCGAAGGCGTAGGCGAGCAGGCCGACCCCGGCGACCATCGAGCCGACGCCCAGCCAGCCCGTCAGGCTGATCCGCTCACCGAGCACCCGCTGGGCCAGTAATGTAAATACGATCATGTCGAGGGCCATCACCGGGGCGACCATCGCCACCGGCGCGACCGACAGGGCGTAGACCTCCAGCAGGAACGAGGCCGCCTCGACGGCGAGCCCGAGCAGCCACAGCGGGCGCAGCACCAACCGGGCCAGCAGGCCCAGGCCCAGGCCGGAGCTCTCCTCCTCCCGCCGGGCGGCCCGTGCCTGCACCAGTGGGGCGACCCCGTAGAGGGCGGCCGACACCATCGCGGTGGGAAGGCCGAGTGCCAGCGCCTTGCTCATCCGCGCGCCATCCCGCTCACGGGTTCACCACCGACGCGTCTCACCAGTGGGTACCGAAACCGATCTGCGCGAGGGCGGAGCCGAACGCCTGCTCCCACGCCTGCGGCCCGATCGCCACCCGGTCCGAGGGGGGCTTAACCCGGTCGAGGCAGGCGAGCGCGGAGCGGGTCAGCGACACCGGATCGGTGTTGGTGACCTCGGCATGTCCGCGTTCGAGCTCCTTCTGCAGGTTGTCCCGGCCATGCCCCGGCACGACGTCGATGAGCAGCAGATCCCGGCCGATCACCCGCGCCTCGCTGCACGTGTCCCCGGAGGAGGTGACGACCAGGTCGCTGGCGGCCATCAACGCCGGGATGCGATCGGTGAAGCCGAACGGGATGACCTTGTGCTGCCGCTCGGACAGGGCGGTCAGCCGCGCCGCCAGCGGCTTGTTCCGCCCGGCCACCGCGAGCACGTAGATTCCCGCCGCCGCCATCGCCGCGGCGCCCTCGACCAGTGGCCCGAGCCCCCAGGAGCCGGACATCAGCAGCACGCACGGGGCGTCGGCCGGGATGCCGAGCGCCGCGCGCGCCTCCTCCTGGCTCGGCGGGTCGTAGAACGGCTCGCGCACCGGGGTCGGCACGACCGAGACCATCGCGTTGGGTGCGAACCGCCGCACGTAGCGGGCGGCGGTCTGCGAGGTGACCAGGTAAAGGTCGGTGTTGTCGTGCACCCACAGCCGGTGCACGCAGCAGTCGGTGGAGAACACCGCGGTGACCAGGCCGGGGAACTCCGGCTTGACCCGACTGGTCGCCGCGGCGCCGGTGGCGAAGATGGAGATGACGAGATCGGTCGGGTGTTCGGTGAGCTCCTCGCGCAACGCCGGGACGACATAGCGACTCGACGCCCGCTCGATCGCCAGGGCCAGCCGGCCGCCGGTGCGCATCTGAGAGAAGTGCACGGCGTCGTAGAGGCCCGGCACCGCGATCATCCCGCGGAAGACCTTCTCCCCGCGGGAGCCGTTGCGCCCACCGAGCATGCGCAGGCTGTCGGCGGTCCGGGCGGTGAACCCGCGCCGGGCCAGCGATGCCCCGCACGCCTCGGCCATGACGTCGTGTCCCATACCCAGCGAGCCGGACAGCAGCAGCGCCGATCCGCGGCGGGTCGACGCCTGCTCCGCCGCGGCCCCGGCGAGGTCCGCCGTGTCGGCGGCGGCGGCGAACCCGTCGACGCCGTCGGGCGACCTGCCCGGCCGCGGCCGTGTCTGGGCAAGCCCACCCCCGGCCCCGGTGAGCAGGGCCGTGGCCGCGGCCTCCTGCACCGCGAGGCCGTCGATCACCGGTCCGCCGCGGACGGACGCCTTGTCGTCACCGTGACGCCCGGCAGCCGACACCACCCTCGCCGGCCGGCCCTCCGCGGAGGGCCGGGTCGGGAGGGCGGCGGTCGCCGCCGGATCGCCGTTTTCGGATGGTCCGCTCACCGTGATACCGCCGATCTGCGCCATGGTTACTCCGAGGACGCCGCGGAGACGTCTAGGTCGTCGACGGGCTGGACGGCCTGTGCCGGGGGCCGCCGGTTTGCCAGGTACCACTCGATGTACTGCCGTACCCCGTCCGTGAACGGGGTGGTCGGCTGCCAGCCCAGCAGGTCAAGCGCCCGCTGCGCCGACACCTCCCGGCCCCGGAAGTCACCCGGCCGGGCCGGCACGTGCTCGATCACCGTGCCGGGGAAGTGGCGGCACACCGCCTGCGCCATCTCCAGCACGCTGACCGCCTCGGCGCCCTCCAGGGCGATGGTGGCGTTCTCCGCCTCGGGCCGCAGCGCCTGCACGTGGGCGTCGGCGAGGTCGCGGACGAACACATAGTTGCGGAACTGCTGCCCGTCACCGGCGACGGTGAGTGACTCCCCGTCGAGCGCCTTGCGGACGAACCGGGCCAGCACCAGTTCGTCGCGCATGCCGGGGCCGTAGGGGATGCCGTAGCGCAGGATCGTGAAGGGCAACCCGTAGGTCTGCTGGTAGCTGTGCAGCAGCAGCTCGGCGGCGAGCTTCGTCGAGGTGTAGACGTGGCCGGCACGCCCGAGCGTGATCTCGGCGTCCTCGGTGAGCGGCGCCGGATCCACCCGCTCACCGACCGCGCCGTAGACCCACACGGTGCTGGCGAACAGCACGCGGGCGACCCCGGCCTGCCGGGCCGCCTCGCAGACGTTGCCGGTGCCCTCGACGTTGAGGCGCACCGTGCGCGCCGGATCGGCATAGGCGAAGTCGACGTTGGACATCCCCGCGACGTGGAAAACCGCCTCGACCCCGGCCAGCGCCGCGGTCAGCCCCGGCAGGTCGAGCACGTCGACCTGCCGGCTGGTGGCCCGCGGGTCGCTCAGCCGGGAGTCGACGTCGAGGGAGAGGACGTCGTGGCCGGCGTCGAGGAGCCGGTCCACGACGTGGCTGCCGATGAACCCCGAACCACCGGTAACGGCAATCTTCATGCTCACGCACACCCGTCCAGGTCGAGACTCGCCAGCGCGGCGGCGAAGGAGGTGACCACGTGGTCGGCCTCCGCATCGGTCATGTCGGAATGAATCGGCAGGCACACGTGCCGCGCGCACAGGTCCTCCGCGACCGGCAGCGAGCGGCCCACGTAGTCGCTGAAGACGGGCTGCTGGTGCAGTGGCGCCTCGTAGACCTCACCGCTGAGCGAGACTCCGTAGCGTTCCTTGAGCTCCTTCTTCAGCCGCGCCCGGTCGACGCCGGGCCGGGGCAGGACGATGTACTTGTAGTAGTTGCAGACGTCGTCCGCGGGCACCCGCAGGCGGATGACGCCGTCGAGGGCGTCGAGCGCGGCGTCGTAGCGGGCGGCCACGGCGGCGCGGACCGCCAGGAACTCGTCGAGGTGGCGCAGGTGCACCTTGCCGGTGACGGCGTGCATCTCGCTGAGACGCCAGGCGTAGCCCTGCTTGATGTGGGTGTTACCGAGGAAACCCGCCTTGCCCTGGTCGCGGTAGACCAGCGCGGCCTCGTGGATCGCGGGGTCGGCGGTGACGATCATCCCGCCCTCGCCGCTGGTGATCAGCTTGGTGGGGTAGAACGAGAATGCGCCCGCCACCCCGAAGGAGCCGGCGTATGTCTCTCCGTGTCGGCAGCCGTGGGCGTGCGCCGCGTCCTCGACGAGCAGGAGGCCGCGGTCGGCGCAGAACGCCACGAGTTCAGCGATGTCCGGCGGGATCAGGCCGCCGACGTGCACCAGGATGACGGCCCGGGTGCTGGGGGTCAGGGCCGCCTCGACGTCACGGGCGGTCAGCGCGAGGGTGTCCGGACTCACATCCGCGAAGACCGGGTTCGCCCCAGCCCGGAGCACCGCGAAGGCGGTCGCGGCGAATGTGTTGGTGGGAACGACGACGTCCGCACCCTGAACGCCCAGACTTCGGAGAATGATCTCCAGTGCGGCCGTTCCGCTGCTCACGGCCACCGCGAACGGGGCCCGGTGGGCGGCGGCGAATGCCGCCTCGAATTCATCGGTATGAGCACCCAAGGTCATCGCACCGGTGGAAAGGATCTCGGTCGTGGCCGACGCGATCTCCGCGCGATCCTCCGGTGAGAAGACGATGCGCGCCGCGGGGACATGCACCTGTTCACCCCTGCCTTCCGAGTTATCCGTGTGAGCGGGCACTGCTCCGGATGCCCCGCATCACGGTGGCGCGCCGATGCGCGGACCCCGGTCGCCCGGCACCGCGGCCCTGCCGCGATGTCGGTCCCGCGGGCATCCGCGAGACGGCATCGCCGCGTTGCGGAACATCCCTGGCGGCCGCGACCCTCGCGACCCCACGGCCCCGGATTACGCCGGCCTCCCGCCGACGCGACCGCGCCCCCTCCAACTCGTCCGGTTGTAACGCCCAGCTTTGTCAGTACATGCCCAAAACAGGCTATCGATCCCGGTCGACGGCGCAGCTACGGCCCACACAGGTTATCTACGAAACATCTCACATCTGCCCGAACGTAGCCGAACCTGTCGGCAAAGCGACGCCAACCGTCGGACCGTTCATCTGTATCGCCGAAGACGCTCACTCCAGAGCGGACAGTGATTGAACGTGGGTGCCCCCCTCCCTCCCCACCGACGGGCCGGGACGCCGCCGGGTGCACGGAGCATCCTCGCGCCTCCGATACCCGCTGTGGCATTCGGTCACCCTCCCGTCACCCTGCCGAGGCGGAGCGGGCCCGTCCGGACTGGGACGATCGAGGGGACCGGCGGGACAGCGGGACGACATCACGCGGCGGGGATCAACCGGTCGGGTGTGCCCACCTGGAGAGGCTGATCGGCGGGGCGCGGCGACGCCCCGCCGATCAGCGGGAGATCGAGCTGGCGCGGCCCGCGGGCGCGGACAACGACATCGGCGCGTGACGTTCAGCGGCTCGGATTCACCCTGTGGGGGTGAGCGGTGGCACGGCACCGGCCAGGGTCGGGATAGTGAAGCAACAGCTTCGGCATGCGCACGCTCCGCAGCCGTCCAGACGCAAGAAGTCCCGGTGAAGCCGCCTCACCTGACGTACGGGGGGAACGCAGGTGGAGAACTTCACCGGGACTGGTGAAAGTGTACGACCCCCATCTGTCCGACGCGACAGGACCAAAGTCACTAGCCTATGACTCTTGCCATATGGCGCCGCAACGTGCTGGACAATGGACCATTGGCTATCGAACCGCACGCTGAAAACTCATCTCGCCACGGTCCGTGTCATACAACAGCCAGTGGGACGGCTTGCCTCGGGCAGGCCCGACGTTGACCACCAGGGTGGAGGTACCGGGCAGGCCCGCGCCAAGCCGACGGGCGACCGGTGACGGGCCGGGCACCAGTACCGGCCGGCCTGGCTCGACGAGGAGCGCCCGGACGGTCGCAGCCGTCCCCGCGAGCCGCGTCGCCGGGGCGTCCGCCGCATCGTCGCCTGACGCGGCACTCGACCAGACGATCTCGAACACGGCCTCCTGGTGGGTGTGCCCCACCACCACGACCGGCACCCGGGGGACGTCGGCGGCGACCGGCACCAGCAGGTCCCGCCCGTCCGTGGGGCTCTGCCCCGCCACCCCGACCAGTTCGATCGCGCCGCCGGCGGGCTCGACCGGGGCGCCGGCGGGCTCGGCACGACCGGTCGTCCAACGAATCTGGTGGCCGTGCAGGCCCAGGACGCCGTGCAGGCGATCCCGCTCCGGTGCGTCGAGCAGCACGGCGAGGTCGGGGGGCACCTGCTCGGGCCTCAGCAGCTCGCGGATGCGCAGCTCCTGGTTGCCCAGCACCCGACGGATGCCGGCGAGTCGCGACCACAGCACCGGGTCGGGGTCGACCACCCGATCCAGCGGCCAGAACCGCGAGGGATCGTGCAGCCTGCGCGGGACCTTCGCCTCCAGGTAGTCGCCGAGGCAGACGATCTCGTCGGCCCCCGACGCCGCGGCGGCGGCGAGGATGCGCCGCAGGGCCTTCGGCCGGCCGTGGAGGTCGGCAAGCACGGCATATCGCACCCCATCAGCATCCCCGGTCCGCCGCCGCGTCGCCGAGCGCTCGCCGATCCCCACGCCGATCCCCACGCCGTGCCGCCGCCGAACGCCCACCGAGGCGCGGCCGAACCGCCCGACGAACAATCACCGACCCGTCACTGGAACCGACTGGCGTGGACCGGTAGCCGCAAGACGCCCAAGCCGGGCAATAGGTGCAAAGAAAGACCTCAATTGTAGCGGATGGCAATGTCTTCTGGTCCGCCGTGGCCACACTGGGACCAGAAGGCTTGGGCTTTCCTGCGGATCGCGGTGTTCGTCGCACCTAGGAATCGGCGAGGTGCTTGACTGCAAACCGTGCAGCGAGGGGATCTCCGCGGAGCGTGCCGACGGCCGGTTACGTCCCGCGTTTCATCGTCGGCGACGGCCGACGGCACTTCGGCGAGACCGGCGACAGGCGATCCGCATGGTCACGCCCCCGGCCAGATCGAGGAGCTTTGATGGAGCTGACGGAGAACGACCGGCAGAGCCTCAACGAGGTTCCCCACCCAGCGCTTCCGCCAGGTAGCAAGCTATACGGCTCAACCAAGATCTTCCCGGACTACCAGGCCCGCGACGGCGAGTGCCACCTGACCCTCATTCACGGGATCGCGCACGAGTCGTCGGTCAGCTTCGTCGCGATACTGCAGGCCACCCGCGCCTTACGCAAGGGCTTCGAGTCCGTACTCTATTTCTACGGACCCGGCGCGATGAACACGATGGCGACCCGAGGATTTCCGCACACCGGCGATTCCGCGTTTCCGGGTGAGCACAACATAAATCATCAGATCGAGACCTTCATCAGGGAGGGCGGGAAGGTCTACGTCTGCCGGTTTGGGTTGTCGCTGCACGGCCTGCGCGAGGAGGACCTCATCGAAGGAGTGATACCCGCGCATCCACTGGATATCCAGGACTGCGTCATCGAGTACACCCGCCGAGGTGCGATCATTAATTCCACGTTCATGTTCTGACCGGCCGGATCCACTCCGGCGGCCCGGCCCGGACGGGCCCGGACGGGCCGACCGGTGTCCCCGGCTGGACCCACGACCTCGGCCGTGCCTGGACGGGCATCGGCCGATTACCGCCGGTCCACGAGCCACCGAAGAGGACCCCACCCGCGTCACAGCCCCGTCGCAGCGTGCCAGGTGATACATCGCCAATCCGACAACCTGCCCCGGAAGGGCCAGAACTCCGGGCGCGCGGTGTTGTATCAGGGTGGGACACGTCGCAGGCCGTCCGGCCGGCGGCCGAAGCCACCCGCCCACAAACCGAACGGCAGAGATCTGGGATGGAAGACGAAGCACCGGCCTGGTTCGAGGCCGCCATCGACAGCCGACCGCAGCGGAACGAGACCAAGGTCGCCGGCGCCACCATCAGCTACCGCTGCTGGGGTGCGGCCGGACGGCCGGCGATCGTCCTGGTCCACGGCGGCGCCGCGCACGCGGGGTGGTGGGACCACATCGCCCCCCTGATCCCCAGCGAGTACCGGGTAGTCGCCCTGGACCTGTCCGGGCACGGCGACAGTGACCGGCGCGAGGACTACACGCTGAGCACGTGGGCAGCGGAGGTCATCGCCGTCATCGATCATGCCGGGATCACCTCGCCGCCGATCATCATCGGCCACAGCCTGGGCGGCTGGGTCACGATCACGACGGCCGCCGACTACCCGGACCGGGTCGCCGGCATCGTCGTCGTCGACTCCCCCGTCCAGGAGTTCACCCCGGAGGAGCGCGCCGCCCGCGACCGCACCGCCTTCGGGCCGCTGCGGGTCTATCCGACCGCGACCGACGCCCTCGCCCGCTTCCGCACGGTTCCGGACCAGCCGAGCTCGCTACCGTTCATCATCGATCACATCGCCCGCGGGTCGATCGGCTCCGTACAGGGCGGCTGGACCTGGAAGTTCGACCCGAAGGTGTTCGGCAACCGCACCCCCTCCCCCGAGGTACTACGCAAGGTGCACTGCCGGGTCGCGCTGTTCCGGGCCGAGTACGGCCTGCTGACGCCGGACATCGGGGTGCAGATGTACAACCTGCTCGGCCGGGTGGCGCCGGTAATCGAGATCCCGCTCGCCGGTCACCACGTGATGCTCGACCGGCCGCTGCTGCTGGTCACGGGCATCCGCACCATCCTCGCCGACTGGGAGCACTCCTCCCCTCAGGAACGCACCGACTGACCGACTCCGCCGGGGCTGATGCCCCGGAAGGAGGGTTGACCAGGGTCGGACGGGTACATCTGCCGCCATGTCACGACGGCAGCGGAGATAGCCATGAATCCGTCCACCCTCCTGGGGCATCGCCACGACGACCACCGGCGCCGGACCAGCCGACCGGTGCGGGAGGTCGACCCGCCCGAGCACGGCCCCACATCCGTCCCCGCCCGGGGTTGGCTCGCCGTCGCGAAGCGGGTGAAGTCGCAGCTCGGCATCCTGTCGATCCCGCTGCTCGCCAGTGGGGTGGCGTTCTGGGCGATCCTGTCGATCTTCCCTGCCGCCATCGCGGTGCTCACCGTCTACGGCCTGGTCGCCAGCCCCCAGACGGTGAGCGACCAGATCGCCGACCTGTCCGACTCGCTGGCGCCGTCGACCAGCGCGGTGCTGCGGGACTGGCTGACCGGCATCGTCTCGACGAACCACTCCGGGCTCGGCCTGGGCCTGCTCCTGAGCCTCGCGGGGGTGCTCTGGGCGGTTTCCTCCGGCACGCAGAATCTGATCAAGGCCGTGTCTGTGGCCTTCGAGCAGGAGGAGACGCGTGGGCCGATCCGGCTGCGGGCGCTCGCGGTCGCGATGAGCCTCGGCGGCGTGGTCGTCGCGGTGCTGGTGGTCGGCGGCATCACCGCCGGCGGCTCCCTGCTGTCCCACCAGGTGTCCGATGCGGCGGTGCGGATGCTGCTCACGGTCGTGCAGTGGCTCGTGCTGGCGCTGCTCCTGCTGGGCGCGATCACCACCCTCTACCGCTTCGGCCCGGCCCACACGCCGGCGAACTGGCGGTGGGCGTCGACGGGAGCCGTCGTCGCTACCGTGGCGCTGATCGTCGCGTCGGTGGCGTTCTCGTTCTACGTGCGCGCCTTCGGCCACTACAACAAGACCTACGGCGCTCTCGGCGGCGTCGTCATCCTCATGCTGTGGCTGTACTACGCCGTCACAGTCGTGCTCATCGGCGCGCTGCTCAACGCGGAGGCGGCGCGCGAGGCGACCGGCGCCACCGCGCCCGAGACCTACCCGGAGGCCTCCCCCGTCGGCGTGCGCCGCCCCTGGGACCGGCCAGAATCCGACGAAGCCGATCAAGACGACGGGACCACTGACGACCGCCCGGCGGGCGCGGCCGAAAGGATCACGACGGGTATTCGTTCCTGGCGCCGCGAGAGGCGTGGTTAAGCAGCCCAAGGTGGGGAATTCCGCAGACCACACGTTGTTTGACGGGTGCCGCCACGCGGACGCCCCGCCAGGAGAACCCGCGAGGAGACCCCATGACGAGTACATACCGTCAGCAGCCGGACGTCACTGCCGATCCGTACCCGAGAGACAATACCGCCTACGTAGGCGATGCAGGCGTCAACGCGCCGGACGGGTCCACTCAGGTTCAGCACACCCCAGCCGCGTCAGCCGCGACGGCCCCACCCTCGGCGGGTCCTCCCTCGGCCGCGCGCCACAACGGCGACGGGCACTCCGCGGGCCGCGGTTCGACCGGGCATCTCGTCTCCGAGGTCGTCACGGACGTCTCCACGCTGTTCCGCCAGGAGGTCGCCCTCGCGAAGGCGGAGGTCCGCGAGGAGGCGAAGAAGGCCGGCAGGGGTGCCGGCATGTTCGCGGGCGCCGGCGGCGCCGGGTACTTCGCGCTGCTGTTCGCCCTGCTGGCCGTCATGTTCGGGCTGGGTGAGGTGATGGCGCTTGGCTGGGCGGCCCTCATCGTCACCGTCGTCCTCGGCGCCGTCGCGGCCGTGCTGGCGCTGAAGGGTCGTTCGACCGTCCGTAAGGTCCACCCGGCCCCGACGCAGACCGTGGAGACGCTGCGCGAGGACGTCCAGTGGGCGCAGAGCCTGCGCAAGTAGGCCCGGCCCCTGCTCGCTCCGCATCACTCGCACAGCACGGACCTCGACAGCGCAAGACCGCGACAGCGGCACAGACCGCGACAGAAAAGGGCAGGTGGGCCAGTGACCAGCACGAGTCCGGATGAGATCCGATCCGACATCGAAGCGACCCGCGCGCGACTCGGCGACGATCTCGACGAGCTCTCCGACCGCGTCAGCCCGCAGAAGGTGGCCGGGCGCACGGCGCAGGACCTTCGTCGCCGGGTGAGTTCGGCGACCGAATCGGTACGGCCGAAGGTGGCCGCGACGACGGGTACCGCCACCGAGAAGGCTCGCCAGACCGCGGACCAGGCCAAGGCGACGGTGCGCCGCCAGCTCGACGCCCACCCGCAGGTCACGGCGACGGCGCAGCGGGCCCGGGAGACCGCCGGCAGCGCCGCCGGCTCCGCCAGCCAGACGGTCCACCGCCAGCTCGACGCCCACCCCCAGGTCGCGGCGAAGGTGAGCCAGGTGCGCGACACGGCGGGCGGGGCGGTCAACGCCGGCCGGCAGAAGGCCGCCGCGAACCCCAGGACCAGCGGCTCGGTGGCGGCAGCCGCCGCGGCGCTGCTCGCTCTGCTGCTGTTCGTGCTGCGCCGCCGGCGCCAGGGCGGAGGCGAACTCGACTGACGCCGGTCGCGCCGGGAATCCGGCCACCAGGACGCCCGGGCACGTGCGGGACTGACCCCACGTGCCCGGGCGTTGTCGCGCGGCGCGGCGGCTCAGGGCGGTGCGCCGCGGTCGAAACGGTCGGTGCGGTCGAAACGGTCGGTGCGGTCAGTGCGGTCAGTGCGGTCAGTGCGGTCGAAACGGTCGGAACGGCTGGTGGGTTCGGCGGGGTCCTGCGGCGGCGCGGGGTCCGGCACGCGGTACCGGATGCGCAGGTCGCGGATTCGGCTGTCCCGGTCGATGCGGATCTGTTCCCGGCCGACGTCGGCGTCGGCGAGGTCGGCCGCGACCCGCAGTGAGGTGCCGATCTCGTCTCGGCGCCGCACATACAGGCCGTAACGGCCGACGGCGTCCTCGGCGAGGGTCTCGGCGAGCTCACCGCGGCGACGCGCGGTCTGCGCGATCTGCTGGGCGTCGACCTCGTCGGTGGTCTCTCCCCGCCACTGGAGGAGCCGCTCTCGGCGCCGCAGCTCCGTCTGCTCCAGCGTCCGCTTGAACATCAGCGGGCCGAGGTCGATGCCGAGCAGCAGCAGGGTCAGCACCGTCCGCCACAGCAGCACGGATCGGTCGGCGACCGTCAGCCGCCAGAAGGCCTTCTCCCGAATCAGCAGGTCGTCGGCGGCGTCGACGGTGGCGGCCTGCTGATCGCGGAAATGCGCGCGGCGGGTCTCACGGGACTGGTCGAAGGCATCCAGCCGGGCCTGGGCGGCGTCGCGCTGGCGGGTCGCGGTGGTGACCGCCCCGGTCGCGGCGCCGAGCTCGCCCAGCTTGATCCGGTACACCGGTCCCTCGCCGCTCAGACAGCCGTCGCCCCCGGTGAGCTGGCAGTTCACCTCGGCGGTCTTGCCGGCGACAAGGCTGTGGGCGCCATCCAGCGCGCGCTGGCGGGCGGCGAGGTCGTCGCTCAGGGCGCGCTGCTCGCCGAGCTGGTTGGCGTCCCAACCACGCAGCACCCGACCGAGATCCTCCTGCCGGATCTGGGTCACCCGCGGCGCGATCGACGGCGCGAAGATTCTCAGCAACAGCGTCTCTCCGACGAGCAGCGCGGCGCAGACGGCGATGAAGATCCGCATGGCGGTGGCCGGCCCGGCCCTGTCTCTTATACACA
>NZ_JAMPTM010000059.1 GCF_025403375.1 Frankia gtarii | reverse complement strand
GTGCTGCCGGTGTCGGCTCCGGCGGCGCCGCGATGGCCGACGACGGCCGCGTCGCCAGCCCCGGGGCGTCGTTCGCCCCGAGGCTGCCGATGGCTGCCGGCAGCGCCCCCACCGAGCCGCCGCCGTCGTCGCCCCCCCAGCTCACCCGCACGCCGGAGACCGCGATCAGGCCGCCGACCGCGAACGCGGCCACCGCGCTCATCACGATGACCAGCACGACGAGTAGTCGCACGGTGCCGCGGTCTGGGAAATCCGGCGAACCGCTCATCGGCGCTTCCGGTGCCCCGGGGTGCGGGCGGGGCACGCGGACGGTGCCGCGTCGGCTGGGATGCGCCGGCATCGGATGGTGATCTCGGCGTCCCTGCGCATGGGCTGACCGTAGCGGATCGGGTCGCTTCCCGTGAGGTGGTGCGGGGCGGGCGGCCGATGTCGGCCGAAAGGCGATCCGTCGGGCTGGTGCCGATTGATGGTTAGTCCGGGGATTGCGGGAGACAAAGGCGATATCAGCACCGTGCTCGTTCCCCGTACTGACCGCCCCCTGCAACTGCCCCTTTCCGGAGGTTTGTGATGGGTCTGCGTTACACCCGCCGCCCGCGGTACGGACCGTTCTATGTCAACGTCAGCGAGCGGGGGGTGTCCTCGGTCACACTGAAGCTTGGGCGGATCTCCTGGCGGGTCTGGTCGCGCAACCGCCGCGGCGGCCTGTCCAGCGTGGACCTGCCGGGGCCGTTCTCCTACCGGCGGGACGGCCGCGGCCGCCGACGGGCCGAGAGCTGACGCCGCCCCGCGGTGGGGCCCCGGTCAGTCGGCGGCGGCCCGCGCGGCTGGCGCGGTCGGAGTGGCTGGCGTGGTCAGAGTGGCTGGCGTGGTCGGGGCGGGTTGCCGTTCGGCGAGCAGGACCGCGAGGTCATCGTGCAGGGCGCCGCCGGCATGGGTGCCGAGGGCGGCGATGAGTCGGTCGAGAGCCTCCTCCTGGCCGCCACCCCGCACCAGGTCCAGGTGATCGTCCAGGGGGAAGAAACGTCCCCGGCTGTCCCTGGCCTCGATCAGCCCGTCGGTGAACAGCAGCAGCCGGTCACCGACCTCCCACTGCGCCGTCGTGACGGTGAACCGCTCGGCCAGCCCGAGCGGAGGGCTGGGCGAGCGCACCTCCAGGGTCGACGACCGGTCCGCCGAGACGAGCCGCGGCGGGTGATGGCCCGCCGAGCACATGCCCAGCCGGCCGTCGGGATGGATGTCCAGGACGAGCGCGGTGACGAAGTCCTCGGGCCCCGCCTCCCGTCCCACCGCGCGGGCGCACGCCGCCGTCACCTGTTCGGGATCCAGCCAGGTCACCGCGGCCTCGCGGAAGGCGCCGAGCACCACCGAGGCCAGCCGAACCGCCGGCAACCCCTTGCCCCGCACGTCCCCGATGATCACCCGGATGCCGTTCGCGGTGGACACGACCTCATAGAGATCGCCGCCGACGGATGCCTCCTGCGCCGCCGACAGGTAGCGGGCGGCGAAGCCGGTGCCGTCGAGCCGGCCCGGGACCGCCGGCAGCAGCGCCCGCTGCGCGACCTCGGCGACGGCCTGGACGCGGTGCAGCTTCGAGCGCTGCCGCTCCCGGTACACACAGATGTAGACCGCGATCGCGGACTGGACCAGGACCAGGATGATCGCGGCGATGTGCGCCTGCGTGCCGAAGCGGTGGTCCCAGATCCCGGAGATGATCGCCACGGTCACCGTGAGGCCGCCGATGCCGGCGGTGATCAGCGGCGGGCAGGCGGCGGCGAGGATCAGCGGCCCGAGGCCGAAGTACCCGGTCAGGGCGATACCGGGGCCCAGATCGACGACGAGGGCCAGGACGAGCACGGCCGTTCCGGCGACGAGTAGACGCAGGTTCTCCGGGTCACCCACCGCATCGGCTCCTGCGGGCGCGGCAGGGTTCGTCCGGGCAGATCGCATGGCTCATTCTCCCGAGCAGACCAGGCGTTCGACCACACACCCTCGCAACTGGGCCCGTCGAGTCAGGTAAACCTGTCCAGAAGGTCAGGCGGCGTGGGTGGCACGTTCGCCCGGGTGATGCAGGTGCCAGCGCTCGCGATCCTCGACCTGCGAGGCCAGCGAGATCAGCAGGGCCTCGCTGCCCGCGGGCCCCATGAGCTGTGCGCCGACCGGCAGACCGGCGGCAGTGCGTCCGGCGGGCACGTTGACGGCCGGCCAGCCCAGCACGTTCCACGGCCAGGCGAACGGGCAGGCCGCGACGATCGCCTGGTCGGTGGCCCAGTTGGTGTCCCGGTTGAGCTCGCCGATGCGCGGCGGGGGCGTCGCCGTCGTCGGCGCGAGCACCACGTCGACCCGGCGGAAGATCCGGCCGATGTTGAGCCGGGCCAGCGGCTCCGCCGCGCGGGTCAGCGGCAGGAACGGGCGCAGCGCCCGGCCGGTCCGCGCGTTGGCCACGGTCCGCGGGTCGAGCTGGGACGGGTCCGGGACGCGTCCGGCCCAGTCGCGGATGCCGTCCATGGACCGCGGAAGGAAGATCGTCCCGAGCAGGCCGTAGGGCGGCTCCACCTGGACGACGTCGTGCCCGAGCCGGGCGAGCACCTCGGCCATCCGCTCCACCGCGGCGCGCACCGCCGGATCGAGGCTCGCGGGCATCCCGCTGTAGGGGCGGTGCAGCGACAGCCCGATCCGCAGTCGGGGCGGGGGATGCCCGGCCGCGGTCAGGAAAGGCTCGACCGGTGTCGGTAGCCGGTCCCGGTCGACGGGCAGGCTGCCGACCAGGGCGTCCAGCAGCAGGGCGCCGTCGGCGACGGTCCTGGTGAGCGGGCCGTAGACGGTGAGGCCGTTGAACTGCTCGCGCACCGGCGCGTTGGAGATACGGCCGCGCTGCGGCTTGATCCCGACCAGGTGCGTCCAGGCGGCCGGGATGCGCACCGAACCCGCGCCGTCCGAACCGATCGCGCCGGGCACCAGGCCGGCGGCCACCGCGGCCGCGGCCCCACCGGAGGAGCCGCCGGGGGAGTGGTCCAGATCCCACGGGTTGCGGGTCACCCCGAACGCCCGGCCCTCGGTGAACGGCCACTGGCCGAACTCGGGCGTGTTCGTCTTGCCGACGATGACGGCCCCGGCGGCCTTCAGCCGCCGCACCATCTCGCTGTCCCGCACCGCCGGCGGGAACTCCCCCACGGCGCCGAACGCCGTCGGCAGGCCCGCGATGTCCGTGTCATCCTTGATCGCGATCGGGACGCCGAGCAACGGCCGGTGCCGGCGGCCCGCCACCGGCCTGCCTCGACCGGCCGCCGTGGCCGCGAGCTCCGTGTCGGCCGCCACCGCCTCCGCGAGCGCCTCCTGCGTCCGTACCCGGCGGAAGGCGTTGAGGGTCGACTGCGTCGCCTCGATCCGGTCCAGCGCGGCCTCGACGAGCTCGCGGGAGGAAACCTCGCCTCGCGCGAGCCGGGCGGCGAGGGCGGCGACGCCGTCAAGCGGGCCATCCCGCTCCGGCTCGACGAGCACCTCAGGTGCGTCCGACATCAGCCACCCCCTGCCGCCTCGGGCCTGCTGCCCGCACCGTAACCGAACCCGGGCCGCTCGCCCTGCTCCTCGCGCGATACCTCCTATTCTCCTTCTCGGTCACCGGTTTGGGAGAGCCATGAGGAAGAGAACGGTTTAACGTGCATCACCGCAGGATTCGGGTGATATTGCGCGTGTCGGACAGATTTTCGCGCCACCGCGGTATCACACGCCCCACATCGTGTTATCAACATCGAGGACGGGGTATCGCCGTCGGCAGAACGGATCGTGAACATCTCGTGGCGATACCGCGGGCCCCGGCGGCCACCAAGGGGGCCTCCGCGAGCGAGCGGTGCGCCCCGCGCCCGCGCCCGGGCCCGGCCCGCTGGCAGGGCCGCACGGAGCACACGGGCGGTGCGCCGGTGAGTCCTCGCGGCAGCTCCTCCGACCGTGCGGGCACCGGCGCGCTCGGCCCGCCCGGCCGGACTGTCGGGGTCGCAGGACCCCGAGACGAAGAAAGACGATCAGGAGGAACCACACGATGTCAGTGGACCCGAACCCGGCCACGCCAGACCCCGCGTCGATCACGCCGCCAGACGGCGCGGCGCCCTCCGCGTTCGACGAGGCCCCCTCGCGGCCGTCCCCGCCCGGGCCTGAACGGCCGAGCACCGCGGCCGTGCCAAATGGTCACAGCACCACTGCCCCGCCGACTGCCCCGCCCACTGCCG
This sequence comes from Frankia gtarii, assembly GCF_025403375.1. Lineage (GTDB taxonomy): Bacteria > Actinomycetota > Actinomycetes > Frankiales > Frankiaceae > Frankia > Frankia gtarii. Next base: position 25,045 of record NZ_JAMPTM010000059.1, on the reverse strand, counting down.
CATCCTCGCCCGCCACATCCACCTCCGAGCCCTCCCCGCCTCTTCCGCCCGCGCCCACCACCGGGGCTGCGGCGACGGCGCCTGTGTCGGGTGAGGACGCGTCGGGTCAGGAGGGATCCGGATCTGGTGACTCACCGAGCACCCGGGAACGGGTGGCGGTCGGCGCCGCCGAGGTCCGCGGGCGTGTCAGTGGCGCGGCTGCGACCCTCGCACCGCACGTCACGGCGGCAACTGAGCGGACCCGCGGCGCGGCGGAGAAGGCCGCCGGGACGGTGCGGGAGAAGGTCGCGGAGAACCCCCGGTTGGCCGCCGCGACCGAGCGGACACTCGGCGCCCGTGACCGGGCCGTCGGAACCGTGCGGGAGCGGCTCGCGCAGCACCCGCAGGCGAACGCCACGGCCGAGAAGACCCTCGCCACCAGCGGCAAGGCGGCCCGGTCCGCGGGGCAGCGGGCCCGCAACCACCCGCGGGTCACCGGCGGCGCCCTCGCCGGCACCGCACTGTTGCTGCTGGTTCGGCGAGCCCGTCGGCGTCGTCGCCGCGCCGGCTGAGGACCACCTGCCCGAGGTGAGTGGGTCGTCCGTCCCCGCCCCACTTCCCGCCGGAGTGCCCCCACTCCGACCGGAAAAGAGTGCCCATAGCGGTGTTTATGCCGTTCGGGTGCGGGGACAGAAGACTCAACTACCTCGGCAGGGAGAATAAAATGGTCACATTCGTCGTCGTCATGATTCTGCTCGGTCTGGTCGCCGGAGCTGTCGCTCGCGTGGTGCTACCCGGACCCGATCCGATCGGTATTCTCGGCACCATTGTCGTGGGCGTCATCGGTTCGTTCGTCGGTGGATTCCTCGGCTACGTTCTGTTCAACAAGGACATCGGTGAGGGCGCGCTTCAGCCGTCCGGCATCGTCGGCTCCATCATCGGCGCCATCCTGGTCCTGCTGATCTGGCGCAACGTGGGTGGCCACAGCCACAGCCGGTCGCGTGGTCGCAGCCGCCGCTACGCCCGCCGGTAACCGGATCGACCGTCGGTCACGGCGACACCCACAGGTGATCTCCGAGACTGCCGAGAAGCCCGAGGGTCGCGAGGTCGGCACGGCGCGGGAACCAAGCCCGCCCGTGCCGACCTCGCCCGTTGGTCCCGTCCCGTCCTCGAGTCCCTCCCGATCCAGGTCCCCTTGAGCACCGGGTCCCCTTGAGCACCGGGTCCCCTCGAGCACCGGATCTCTCGAAGCATCAGGTTCCGTCTGCACCACAGCTCCTCCCGAACCGCCCCTACTTCGCCGCCGGCACTTCCGTCCCGGCGGCTTTTCGCTGCCCGGAGACAGTCCAGCCGCCCGGAGTGCCGCGACTCGGCAATCCTTGTCACGATGTCGAGGTAGCCGACCGTGCCACGCCAGCGGATGGTGACCCCTGAACCCTGGAGGTCGCGGAGGGATCATCTCGTTGATTGCCCGGGCCCGGGCCCGGGCACGTGGTGCGGTTCCGTGGAACGCCATGATCGCCGAGGTTGTGGCCGGATGAGCGCCGCACTACCGGTCCTGGTCGCCGGATTCGCGGTTGCGGGGCTCATGGTCGCCGGTGCTGGCGGTGCTGGCGGTGCTGGCGGTGCTGGCGGTGTCCGCGTCCCGCGGGGTCTGCCGCTCGACCCCCGGATCGTCGTGACCGTCCTCGCCGCCATGGTCGGGGTGGTCGTCAGCGACGTGGTCGGGGGCCTCGCTGAAGTCACGGGCCCGCTGGGCGGCGTCCGGGCTCGCGCCGGAGAACAGGCGCGCGTCGTCGGCGGCATCGGCGTGGGGGGGATGCGGCCCGTCCGCGGCGTCGCCGGTGCGGCCCGGACCGGTCGGGTCGTCGGGAGTGCGGGGCCTCGGTGGCCGGCGGCTGTCGTCGCCGTCCCGGGTGGACAGGGTGATTGTGGTGATCGGCTCCCAGTCGCGCCGGGCTCCGTCGCGCTTGCGGAGTCGGTCGCTCGGTGCGCCGCCGTGGTCATCCCGCTCGCGTACGATCGTGCCGATCGCGCTGCCGTCGCGGTCATCGGCCCCGTTCTGGCGGCCCTTGGCACCGTACGGGCCGGCACCGTTGTGCCGGTCTTCGCTGTGCCGGTCCTCGTGGAGTCGGTCTTCGCCGCGGCGGTCGTCGGCCGGGTTGAAGCGGGCGGGTCCGGAGAGATGGGCGGCGGCGTCGAACTCGATGCGGGTTCGCGGCAGTGCCCGGTGATGGTTGCGCTGGAGCCACAGCACGAGGGCCTCCCGCACGTGGCAGCGCAGGTCGAAGGTGGTCGGGCCGTCCTTGCCGCTGACCAGCACCCGGATCCGGATGTGGTCCTCGATGGCGTCGGTCACCTGCAGCACGCAGACCCGCTGGTCCCACAGGTCGGTGGCCTCCAGGACCCGGTGCATCTCGGTGCGCATCTCCTCGAGCGGAACCTCCCAGTCGAGGTCCAGCTCGACCGCGCCGAGCACCGCGGACTCCTTGCGGGTCCAGTTCTGGAACGGCGTCGTGGTGAAGTACGTCGACGGCAGGATCATCCGCCGGTCGTCCCAGATGTGGACGACGACGTAGGTCAGCGTGATCTCCTCGATCCGGCCCCACTCCTCCTCGACGACGACGACGTCGTCGACCCGGATGGCGTCGGTGAACGCGAGCTGCAGGCCCGCGAAGACGTTGGCGAGCGAGGTCTGGGCGGCCAGGCCCGCGACGATGCCGACGACGCCGGCGCTGGCGAAGATGCTGGCCCCGGCGACGCGCACGCTCGGGATCGTCATGAGCATCGACGCCCCGGCGATGATCGAGATGATCGCTACGGTCATCCGCCGCATCAGCGTGACCTGGGTGCGTACCCGCCGGGCATGGCGGTTGTCGACCACGTCGACCCGGTAGCGAGCGAGCGCCAGCTCCTCGAAGACGAACGCGAGGACGGTGACACACCAGCCGATCCCGGCGATCAGCAGGATGCTGCAGATGTGGACCGCCGGCTCCGTCCAGTCCTGTTCGTGGGTGGCGCCCAGGCCGATGAGCAGCGCCACGAGGATCAGGGTCAGCCGAACGGGTCGCCGGCCGCGATGCGCGAGGTCGGCGACGATCTGGGAATGTCGGCCGATGCGCAGGGCGACCCGGTGCAGCAGCGTGGCGGCGGCCACGGCGACGACGACCGCGCCGACCAGGACCGTCAGCACGGCGATCGTCGACTGCATGTTGGAGAAGGAAAAATCGGGCGCGGCGCTTACACGCACAGGCAGGCTCCTCGTTCCTGGTGGGGGCAGGGTTCCTCGGGTGCTCTGCCCGTGATCCGGCGACTCAAGAAGTGATCCGCGTCATAGTCGCCCGACGTGTAACAGCCCGAGGGCATTCGCGCCCGATCGGGTATACCCGCGGCCTACTCGCGGGCACCAGATTGCGCAATGAGCGGGCATATGCAAGTGCGGCGCCAGCGCCGTCGCCATCGAGAACCCCAGTGCTCGCTCCCGCCGCTCCGTCGAGGCTGGCAGCCGCCGTCCGGCATGTAACGGCGCGAGGTCGTTCGTGACATTTCAGGTATATTCTCAGCCCACTTCGGAGTAGAAGTCAGCCGAATGTTCGTGTCTGTATGCGCAATCGATGATGATGGAGATGGAGCGCACGGATCACACTCGATGGAAGCGGGGCGTACGGATCGACGAAGTGGGCCTGAACCGGCGACCACGCCATCTGGCTGTGACTCATCGCGGCACGCTCGCTGGAGGCAGGCATGGAGCTACTTCCCGACCATCAAAGAGGCTGAGGAAGCGGGCCGATACCCGCGTGAGCGGTCGACAGATCGCCTGCGGGTAGCCGCGGGGGAGTTCGTCCGGTCGGGGAATTGATGGAAAGCAAATTCATCTCACGTGTTGCCAGCTGTTCTGATTGGATCGTGGTGGTGCATCTCGTGTGTAAGTCGCAAAGAGATCGGGTTGACTCTCACTGCTGGCTCGATGCCCGGCCGGCAGGGCCGAGGGGCTCGATCGGGGGTCGGGGCCGAACCTGTACCCGGCGTTGGCGATGTTGCCGCTGTGTGACGAGATCACTCGGTGGGGGCGGTCCACCAGCAACGTGGCCTGGTTGCAGGACGAGGTTCGTGACTACCGGCGCACCTGGGATCCCTGCTGGGAGCAGCTCACGCGAACATCAGAAAGGAGAGCGGAATGACTCGCCCCACAGCGACATGGATCATCGAGCTGATCGTGCAGGTGGCAGCGATGTTGGTCGTCGTGCTGGCACCACATGTCGAGGCGGCTCCGGGCGACCGCGATCGACCGACTGCGACCATCGTTGGTCCACGCGACGGCGAGACGATCATCGGGGAGTTCACCGACTCCCATGGGACGGCGCGTAACGTCCCGGTCGACCATGATGTATGGCTTGTGATGCGGCCATGGGTTGAAGGGCGGTGGTATCCGGTCGAGAGGATCAATCGGTAATCGGATAAAACGTGGAGGACCGCGCTCGGCGATCTGCATCTCAAGAACCTGGGCCGCTACGACCTCTATATTTACGATGCCAACGGCGCCGATTCAAGCTCGCTGCTGGCCTACAAGGATGCGGCCGCCGACGTCGGCATGTCCAGTCTGCCGCCGGATATGGACCTGCTCGACCACAAATCCGTCACCAGGATTCATTAGCCTCGGGCTTTCTGACTGGTGTCGCCATACGCCCGCCGAACCACGCCCTCGGCCGGCCAGCCTCCCGGCCGGGCCGCGTGACGGGTGAACCGAGCACGAAACGGGCCGACGGAGGCTCGACGGCGGGCCTGCGTCAAAGCGCCTGCCGTCGGCCCAGCCACCGTCGGGGTAACAGTCTGCGCGCATTCGTGCCAGGTCAGGCACATCCGTAGCCCACTTCGGCGTGGAAGTTAGCCGAATGTGCGCGCCTGTATGCGTAACCGGCGATGATGGGGGTGGAGCGCACGGATCACACTCGATGGGGCCGAACCGGCGGCCGGGCCGACGGGCGGCGCCTCGTCGCGGCACGCTCACCGGAGGCGGGTATGGGTTACTTCCCGACCATCAGACAGGCGCAGGAGACGGACCTCGCGGATCTCTCCGCGCTGGACGAAATGATCTTTGGCCATCTGGCGTATCCCTACTTTGTCCTGCGCCAGATCTTCGACGTTCACCATGGTGAGCTACTCGTGCTGGAACAGGCGGGCGGGCTGCGTGGGTACTCCATCGCGGTCCGTTCGACGACCCGCGGCCTGGCCTGGTTTCTGGGCCTGGGGGTGGAACCGGGAAGCCGGGGGCGCGGGTATGGCCGGCGCCTCGCCCGCGTCTCGCTGGACCGGCTACGCGCCCAGGGCCTCGACCGGGTCCGGCTCACCGTCGACGGCGACAACGCCGCCGCGGTGCGGCTCTACCGCGGGCTGGGCTTCGTCCGGCTCGGCGAGATCGCTGACTACCTCGGGCCCGGCGAGCCGCGCCAGCTTCTGGAGCTGGCGCTCAACCCCACCGCCCGAAAAGCTCACGCGGACTCCGCTTTCGGCGATCAACTCGATCACCAGGCCGCACTGTCTCAAAACAATGCGGGACCGCTGTCAGGCTAGCTGGACGACTAGCTGGACGACGGATCGCCTACCGGTAACCGCGGGGGTCGCGCTCGCAGCCCACCACACGGGTAGCGGCCATGGTTGCGATGTCGACCGGTCCTGGGCTCGCCGATTGTCTCCTGCGCAAGTAGGGACAATACGGATCGATCTCGGGTCGTGGTCGACATCGCGGGTCCCGGCGTGTCTGTCGCTGATCACTTCGGCCCGCGTGGGACTCTGTCCGGTCGGGAAATTGATGGGAAGCAAATTTGTCTCACATGTGTCTTGGGTTTGTCCGTGGCTGGTGCGGACTGGCCGGACTCTGGCCACCTATTCAGTATTAGGGCTTTTCATTGCCGGCTATTCTGATTCAATCATAGAGGTGCATCTCGTGTGTAAGTCGCAAAGAGACCGGGTTGACTCTCATCGCCGGCCCGATGCCCGGCCGGCCGATCCCGGGGGCGGCGAGGCGCCCGGCAGGCCGGCCGGCGTCGTCGCGCCGCCGCGTAACGCCGACTTCCCCTGGGACGAGTTCGATACGACCGCCTACCTTCGTCACAACTACCAGACCCTGCGTTCTGACGACCAGCAGATCCTCGAGCTGGTGCGGGACTTCTTCGCGGACTCGCTGCCGGTCGGCGGAGCCAAGGGGCTCGATCTGGGGTCGGGGCCGAACCTGTACCCGGCGTTGGCCATGTTGCCGCTGTGTGACGAGATCACTCTGTTCGAGCTGTCCAACAGCAACGTGGCCTGGTTGGAAGGTGAGGTTCCCAACTACCGGCACACCTGGGATCCCTTCTGGCAGTTGCTCTGCGAAAGGCCGCGCTACCGGGCGGTGGGCAATCCGCGTCAGGAGCTGGCCCGCCGCGCGTCGGTGGAGTCGGGTAGCGTGTTCGAGCTCCCCGAGGACAGGTGGGATGTCGGCACCATGTTCTTCGTCGCCGAGTCCATCTCGGAGTGTCCGGACGAGTTCGACGAGGCGCTGCGGCGGTTCGTCGGAGCGTTGCGGGCAGGCTCCCCCTTCGCGGCGGCATTCATGGAGAATTCGGCCGGCTACGATGTCGGCAGGCGCCGCTTTCCGGCGGTCGCCGTCACGGAGGACATCGTCCGGTCGATTCTCGAGGCGACGGCCAGCGACCTGCGGCTGGAGCGGATCGGCATCGAAGGCGACGCCCTGCGAGACGGCTACACCGGCATGATCGTCGCCTGCGGCCATGCGGGTATCGCATGAGTTGGGGCCGGTGGTCCCGTCGAACCCGGGGGTGAGATGTGCAGATTCGACCTCGACAGTCGCTCCTCGATCTGTGGCGTGCCACGGTCGCCTACTCCTATCGAGACGGGACGTGGACTCCCGACGGGCGGGCCGAGCCGAACTCGACGAGCGACGCCGAGCAACTGCTCTGCCTGATGTACCCGGCCTCCCAGGTCGCCGCCTTCAAACTTGACCGGCCGGATGAGACGGCCCGGGACATGCGGGAGGCGCTCGCCCAGTTCGGGGGCGCGGCGGATATCCCGCAAAAACTGATCACGGCGCTTCGTGACTACATGGAGCGGTACACGACCGGGTCCAACACCCCGGTCTTCGCGGGCGGCAGCTACCTGGAGCCGAGGGTGGAAGGCGAGCTGCTCATCCCGGAGCAGCAGCGGCTCGACATCGTCGACTCCTTCTCGATGTCCATCACCCTGTCGTTGGCCACGCTGGGTTTTCTCAAGGTGTTCGAGAAGGTCGTGCGGCGCCCGGCGGTCCGAGAGCAGATCAGCGAGCTGGAGAAGATGGCCAGCCGGCGGCTCACGGCCGCGATGATCGGCCTGCTGCGCAGCTTCACGGTGCACTCGTTCGCGCCGGACTCGCCCGCGGGCCGAGCGCTGTGCGAGCGGGTCAACCAACGCGGTCTGCCGCAGGAGAAGATCGTGGCTGAGCTGCACGAGGCGCTCGCCCGGGTTCGCGTGGGTCTCGCCGAGGTCACCGTCGGCTCCGGGGGCGCCGAGGCCCTCGAAAACGAGGAATACCTGTTCGAATGCGGCTGGTCGTGGGGCGTCGTCAAAGACGCGCCGAGGGTGAAGACGGGCGAGCCGTTGGAGCAGCCGGCCGGTGTCGCCGCCCGGCGGCCGTTCCTCTACTTCACGGTCGTCGCCCTCGACGGCATCCTCGACCTGTTCTCCGAACGGACCCGCATCCTCGACCTGCTGACCGAGGAACAGCAGGTGTTCATGCGATACCTGCAGATCCGCTGGGACCTGACCCAGCAGTACTGGTCCACCCTGGCCGGTTTCGGCGGGGAGCGCTGGGCGTTGGAAGACATCCCCTGGCGGACGACCGACGGGCGCGAGTCGGACTACTACAGCCTGCTCGTCACCTCGGTCACGGTCGAGGCGCTCGTCCAGCGCCGGGCCGGCGATCTCGATCTGGCCCGGGTTGCCCGGGTCCTGGACGAACTGTCGGCGCGGGGCCGGGTGACGAGGCGGGCGCTCGAGGACGACCCGGCGGTCGAGATGCATGTCCCGGGCGTGCGGCTGAACCTCTTCGGCGCCGAGGAGCTTCCCTCCGGCGAGATCGGCCCCGATGTCGTCTGGCCGGTGTCCGACTTTGCCACCGCGCTGCTGAAACGGACCATCCGCGTCGCCTCGCTCGCCCGCGGGACGGCGCTGCGGGACCAGCTGCTGCGCCTGTCTGACGAGATCTGGGCGCATCTGCATCGGCGGCGACTGACCAGCGGCCTCGCGCACGGGCTCTGGGACGACGCGAGCGCCGCCTTCCCTCAGGTCAAGTCGGGCGATCAGGCGCCCTCGTGGTACCTCACCGAGCGGGTGATGGAGTGCCTCGTGGTCGTGGCGAACATGATCAACGAGGATCCGCTGCGCAACGACCGCCTGAGGGAGACAGCGCAGGATCTCGCCATCGAAGCCGACCATCTCTACAGCCAGGAACTGTTGCGCGGCTCGACGGACGCAGCCGCCATGCGCAATGAGCTCGACCACCTGGGCCGGCGCCTCGATCGAGCCCGCGTCGTCGCCGGCAGCAAGCCCGGATCGTCGATCGCGATCCTGCTCGAAGTGCTGGGCGCGCTCGACAAGCTCGCCGCGGCCCGCCAGTCTCGGCAGGGCGATCCGGAATGATCCTGTTCGCCACCTCCGACAAGGGCGGCACCGGTCGGTCGGTGACAAGTTGCAACGTCGCGTTGCGCTGCGCGTTGCAGGGCCACGACGTCTGCTACCTCGATTTCGACTTCGGATCGCCGACCGCGGGCGCGATCTTTCACGTGGACTCCGCTGCCCGCGGCATCACCGGCGGCCGTGGCCTGCACAGCTACCTCGAGGGTTCCGTCTCCGCACCGGTCGAGCTCGATCTGTGGCGGCATATCGAACGGGCCGAGCTGCGGCCCCCGCCGGCGGGGGCCGCACGGCTGGTCCTGCTGCCCGGCGATGAAGGGGGCGGAGAGTTCCCGATCGACGACGAGATGATCGATCGGTGCCAGCGGCTCCTGCGCCGCCTGGCGGAGGAGTTCGAGCTCGTCATCGTTGATCTCAGCGCCGGGCGGTCCTACGCGCTGCAGCTCGCCCTCGAGGTCACCGCCCGGCCCGCCCTGCGGGCGGTGACCACCCGCTGGCTGGTGTTCCACCGGTGGACTCGGCAGCACATCATCGCGGCGGCCGGCCTCGCCTACGGCGATCACGGCATCGTGGCCACCGGGGTGGACAAGGGGCACGTCCGCGACCAGTTGGACGACTCGGTCCGGTTCGTCCGTACCGCGGTTCCCGCGCCGGAATCGTCCCAGTTCGCCGGCCTGCTGCCCACGCAGGCCGCGTGGTTGCAGGAGACCGACGCGGAGCTGCAGAAACTCGCCGCGCGGCGGCGGGTCGGGCGCAGCGTCCTGCTCGGCTCGGTGCCGCTGGATCCCGTCCTGCAGTGGCGTGAACAGCTCATCCTCGACAGCGACGTCCGGACGCTGCAGATCGCGAACAAGGAGACCAACGCGGCACTCGATGCCCTCGCCGAGGACGTCCTCAACGACGATTCCTGGGAAGGACTGTGACCGGCGTGGACGTCGTCTTCGCAGAGACGAGCGCCACCGATCGGACGGTGGAGATTCCCCTGTCCCACCTGTCGGTCGAACTCGGCCATCTGTACATGGAGGAGCTGGTCGACGGCAGCGTCGATCTGGCCACCTACTTCGGGCGAATCGCGTCGTGGACGGGCCCGGACCAGTTGGCGGACCTCGCCCGCGTGCCGCGGGCCCGGCTGCGGGCCAGCACCTGTGTCCTCGTGGACGACTACGCGGCCGCGCCGCTCGGGCCCGACGTCGTGGTGCCCCGGCTGATCGCGGCCGCCCGGTCCGCAGGCCTGACCATCGACTACATCGCGCGTGAATCGGGTTGCGCGGCGCCCCTGGGCGGCGTCGGTGCGCTGGCTGGGCTCCCACCGGCCGCGTCCCTCGCCGACCTGGTCGAAAGCCTGATCGTGGCCGACCCGGCGGCGGGCTTCAACGGCAGCCGTCCGCCCCCGCACGAGAACGGCTGGCTGTGTAACGGCGTCCGATCCCCGGCGGACGGGGCCCGGCAGGCAATGCGGGCACCCGTGGCCTGGCAGCCGCCGGTGGAGAACCGAGCGCACCGGCACTCCATCTTCCTCGACGTGGAGATCTGGCGGGAGCAGGCGCCCGGCCGGCTGTGGTCGTGCCCGTTCCTCGCCACCGTCTGGCAGCTCCTCCGGCTCGGCCAGCTGCGCGTCCTCGGCCAGCCCGCGGTGACCCAGGTCGACATCGACCCGGACGACCTGCCGACCACCTGGACGCAGTTTCCGACGATCGCCCGGTTACCGGGACGCGCGGCGCCGTTCGCCGCGTATCGCACCCTGTCCGTGCTCGACGGCCGCTTCGTCCCCGTCGAGCATGCTGTCCGGATGACCCTCGGTCAGGTCGCCGTCGACCCGACCGTGGCCGAACAGACCCTGCGCCGGGCCGGCCGGGAGAAGGTGCCGCTACCGGCCGAGCTGCCCGACCGGGTCGGCCATGTCTTCCTCGGCGGATGAGAGGGCGGGAAAGATGGGGGCCGAGGGCGGCGGTTGCGCCGAGGCGAAGGATGCCACGTCCGCCGGCGGTAGGTCGGATGTCCTCGTGGGGGAGGTGCGCACCGGCCTGCTCGCCAACTCCCGGGCACTCACGGAGCCGGAGGCCACGGCGGTTGTGGCACTGAGCCCCGGGTCTCAGGTGCGGGTCTCGGCGCGGCCCGTGCCGCACGCGGTCTCCCCCGGCCTGACCCTCGGGGTGCACTGCCCCGTCCCCAGTGCTTCCGGGACCCGCCGCGACGGCCTGGGCACGGTGCTGAGCCGAGCCTCGTTGACCAGCGGTCGGCTGGTGCAGGCGAGCACGCATGCCCGGATCGTTCTGGGCGGTCGAGGGTCGGTGATCGAGGGCCGCCGCCCCTGGGCCCACCATCTCGTCCACCCCGGGACGATCGAGGTGGTCGGCCGGCTGCCCGCCGATGATCTGGCCGATGGCTTCCTGCTGACCGCGACCGGCGATGGCCCCGGGGTCGTCCTCGACCTGGGGGCGGTCTGCGGACGGCTGCTCGACCAGGTGCAGGAAAGCCCGATTCTTGACCAAAAACTACCTTTTCGGGCACGGCGGACGCGGTTCAGATTCGTCCTCCTTCCCTGTCGTCATACCGCGGCCGGCGAGTCGTTCCATCATTCGAGTGCCGGCGATTCCGACACCACTTCTGGTTCCTCGCGGGCGCCAGGTCACGTCTGTCGCGTCGATTTCGTCGTCGCGGACGAAACCGTACGCACACTGCGTATGCACGGCTCCGGCCTGAGTCTTGTTGATGTCGTCGGATTATGCGAGGATTTTGCTCTTCACGATTGGCTTCTCACCACGGTCCAGCATGTTGTCGCGGGCAGCCGTGTCCGGGCGGGCGGAGGAGGTCGGTTGCCGTCGCAACTGAAGCCGGTAATAGATCATCTGCTGCATGTGTGGATGCCGGCAGCGCGGGTCGGCGAAGAGCTGCTGCCGGTGTGGGTAGGTCTCGAGCAGCGGGCCGGCTTCTCCCGCCAGTGGGAAAGCCTGGTCGGGTGGATCCGCGATCAGCTGTCCCTCTCGCTTCTCGCCGTTCTCGGCGACGGAGCCCGCTAGGTTCGGGGGAACCGTGAACGACCTAAACTCCGGTACGACGTCCGAGGTATTTCGCAAGTCAACAATCAGCGTCCTCACCGGCGGTCTCACCTGGGTGATCGCCAATCTGACGGGGCAGCAGAAGGAATGGGGGCTGCTGTTCTCCGCCTTCGTCGGCGCCGTCGTCCTCATGGTGCAGTTCCTCATTGAGTTCGAGCGGCGCATCAGGGAGACCCAAGATTCAATCGCGGAGCACCACGAGAGGATAGAAGAAACCGTGCAGCGCCGTTTCACCGAGATCGGTGAGATTGCGGAGCTGTTCAGCCTCGTGGAGACCTCGGCGGTGCGCACCGATGCCGTCGTCCAGTTTCTCCGCAACGCGGTCGCGATCGGAGAGTCGCCGGGGTTGCGTCACGAGTTCGCCCACGCGGAGATTCGTCGGATGTCCGATTTTCTGCGTGAACTGGAGAGCGGGAACGCGACCTATTTCGGCGAGGACCGGGACTGGTTGCTCGGCCTGACCCGGGAGGCCAGGCAATCCATCGACGCCATCAGCCTGCCCTCCGTCGACGGCGGCGTGCATGGCTTCGCGGACGGTTTCTGGGAGAGCGATCTCGGTCATCGCTACCTGGAATGCCAGCGCGAGGCGTCCGAACGCGGCGTCCGGATCCGACGCATCCTCGTGCTGGAACGGCAGAGCCTCACCGCCGAGGACAACCTGCACCGTCTGTGCTTCCATCAGGCCAGCCTCGGGATCGAGGTGCGCACGTTGCACCCGGCGTCGATTCCGCTGGGTGCCGGCCGCGGCATGCTCGACGTCATCGTCTTCGACGACGTCATCGGGTACGAGGTCACGCCCGGAGCCAATGCGGGTACCGCCCTGCCGCCGACGATCGTCAACACCCGGCTCGTGCTGCGAGCGGACGTCGTGCAGGCCCACCGGCTCCATTTCGGCGAGCTGTGGCAGGCGGCCGAACCCTTCGACCCGACCGCCCCGCGGGCCGCCTGAGCCGGTGCCCCGGTCCCGGTCCCGGTCCCGGTGGAGTCAGCGCTCGCGCGGGGGCAGGAAGCGATACATGACGTAAAGGTCGACGTTGCCGAGCCATGGGTGGCGGAACGCGGCGGGCAGCGTGCCGACCTGGCGGAACGCCAGCGAACGCCACAACGAGACCAGCCTCGGGTTGGCGGCGACAACGTGCACCTGCATCGCCTGGTACCCCAGATCGGTGGCGTATTCGATCATTTCCTCGGCGGCCTGGCGGCTCACGCTTTCCCAGTGACCGCCGGCACGCCCACGGGTGGGGGACGCGGTGCCACCGTAGGGCCCGTGGTCGTCGTACTGGCCGCTGCCGGCGCGCGGCCCTCCCTGGTCGATCCGTTTCGGGTCGACCAGCAACGTGGCCTGCACGACGTGGTCGCCAAGACCCGGCAGGCTCGGGGTCAGCAGCGCGGTCGCGACCACGGTCGTCGCGCCCAACCCCTCGTCCCGAGGGTCGTCCAGCCCCTCGTCGGATGCCGCGTCCTGCTCCATGACCAGCACCGCGGCTGGCGGCGGGCGCATCCAGACGGCTCGGGCGGTCTCCTCGCCGGTGTCCGGTTCCCAGGGGCAGGTCTCGCCCTCGATCACGACGGCTCGCCAGACCGGCCAGATCGTGTCCCAGTCCTCCGGGGACGCCCGCCGTGTGCGCACCTGTCCGATCCTGCCCGTTCGCGGCATCGTTCGGGTAACGGCGCTGCGACACAGACCCTCGCGGGCTGGCGTGAACGCGCCGAGACCTGACCGTGGACGACCGGCGCCGGGTGGGTCCGGGTGTGTCCGGCGCCGGGTGGGTCAGCCGCGGGGGATGTCCCGCCAGGGTTTCCCGGTGTCGACGCGGACGTCGCCGGGCAACCGAAGCACCCGCTCGCCCAGGACGTTGCGCAGGATCTGCGACGTCCCACCCTCGATCGTGTTCGCCCGCGCCCGCAGGAACCGGCGCTGCAAGGTGTCGGCGGGGTCGTCGTAGGAGTCGTAGAGGGTGCCCTCGGGGCCGAGCATGTCCATGCAGAAGTCATAGATCTTCTGGTTCAGCTCGGCGCCGACAAGCTTGCCGATGGACGCCTCCGGCCCAGGCGGCCCGGCGGTGCGGGCGACCCGGGCGCGCTCCCCGGTGAGCCGGTAGGCCTCGGCCTGCGTCCACAGGTCGGTCAGCCGCAGCCGCAGCGCCGGGCTGTGCAGGTCGGGCCGGTCCCGCCACAGCCCCAGCGCGTCGGCGATCGTGCCGGAGCCGCGGCCGAGGGCGGAGTCGCCGATCGCGGATCGCTCGTTCATCAGCGTCGTCATCGCCACGTTCCAGCCCTGGCCGATGTCGCCCAGGCGCTGGGTGTCCGGGATGCGCACGCCGGTCAGGTAGACCTCGTTGAACTCGGCCTGGCCGGTCGCCTGCCGCAGCGGCCGGACCTCGACGCCGGGGGCGTGCATGTCGACGATGAAGTACGTCAGACCGCGATGCTTGGGCAGATCCGGGTCGGTCCGGGCCAGCAGCAGCGCCCAGCTCGCCAGGTGCGCGAGGCTCGTCCACACCTTCTGGCCGTCGACGACCCACCCGTCGCCGTCGCGTACCGCGCGGGTCGACAGGCCGGCGAGGTCGGAGCCCGCACCCGGCTCGCTGAACAGCTGGGCCCACATCTGCTCGCCCGTGTACAGCGGGCGTAGCAGCTTCGCACGCAGCTCCTCATCGGCGTGACCGTGCAGGGTCGGGCCGGCCATCCCGACGCCGATCGGGTTGTTCAGGAACGGGTCGGGCCGCCCCCCGGCCGCCAGGATCGCGTCGGCAGCCGCCTGCAGCCCCGCGGGCAGCCCGAGGCCACCGAAACCGACGGGGAAGTGCACCCAGGCCAGGCCCGCGTCGTAGCAGGCGCCGAGGAACTCCGCCGTCGGCGTGGTGGCCGGGTCGATGCCGGCGAGCACCCCGCGGGCGGCCCGTTCGACGCTCCCCCGATCGTCGTCCTGCGAAGTCCCCGCCGCAACCAGGGCGTCGGCCGTGTCGGCGCTCATTGCCGTCTCCCGCCTGTCATCTGTCACGTCGTCCTGCCTGAAGCCGATGGTCCGTCCGCGTGCTTACGGTGCGCCGGCCTCGTCGAGGACGAGCTGGGCCAGCCGTTCCTGGTGCGCCTCGGCGCTGCCGAACAGGGCCGCGTCGGTGTAGGCCCGCTTGAGGTAGAGGTGCGCGGGATGCTCCCAGGTGAAGCCGATCCCGCCGTGCACCTGCACGGCCATCGCCGCGACCTGGGTGAAGGCCCTCGAGCAGACCGACTGCGCGAGGCTTGCCGCGATCCGCGGGTCGTCGGTGCCCTCGTCGAGCGCCCATGCCCCGTGGTAGGCCACCGAGCGAGCCTGTTCGACCAGCACCAGCATGTCGGCGCACAGGTGCTTGACCGCCTGGAACGACCCGATCGGCCGGCCGAACTGCAGCCGGGTCCTGGCGTACTCGACGGAGAGATCGAGCAGGTACTGGGCGGCGCCGACCTGCTCGGCGGCCAGCAGCACGGCGGCGGTCTCCGCGGTGGTGGCGAGAACGGCCGTGGCCTCCGGCGCCGCGGCGAGAAGCCGGGCCGGGACGTCGTTGAAGCTCACGGTCGCCTGCCGGCGGGTGAGGTCCATCGTCGGCGCGGACTCCCGAATCAGGCCGGCCGCGTCGGCGTTCACCGCGAACAGCCCGACCGCGCCATCGTCGTCGTCCGTGTCCGCGCCGCCGATCGTCGCGGCCACCAGCAGCAGGTCCGCCGCGGCACCGTCCAGCACGTACGGGACGGATCCGCGCAGCGTGTACCCGGTGGTCGCGGCGCCGTCCGGCGAGGTCGTGCCGTCCGGCGAGGCGGTTTGGCCCGCAGAGGCGGCGTGCTGGTGCGCGGTGGCGGTCACGGTGACGGCGGCCGGGTCGAACCCGCCCCGATGCAGCGGCGCCGCCAGAGCGGCGGACGTGCGGCCCTCGACGAGCCCCGGCAACAGCTCGGCCCGCGCCGCGGTGTCGTTCAGCGCGCCAAGGGCCGTGGCGCCGAGGATCACCGATCCGAGCAGCGGCCCGCACACGAGCGCTCGGCCGAGCTCCTCGATCACCACCGCCTGGGAGACCAGTCCGTCGCCGGCGCCGCCGTACTCCTCGTCCGCGGAGAGGCCGAGCACGCCGAGTTCCTCGCCGAGCCGGGACCACACGGCCGGATCGTGGCCGAGCGGCGACGCCATCAGTCGCCGGACCTCCTCCTGTGGGGAGGCCGCCGCAGCGAACGCACGCACCGTCCGGCGCAGCTCGACCTGTTCAGTGGACCAGGCGAACTCCGAGCTCATTGGCCCTCCTCGCGCGGGGCGGAAGCAGTGGGTGAGGTCACGCGGTGTGTTATCTGTCACCGACTCAAACAGGTGGCCCGGCTTTCAGTCAAACAAATGCAGTAGATGGTCGGATTTCGTGCGGTGGACCGTTGTCCTGCAGCGGCGGGTCGCCGGCGGCGGGCCACGGCGTGATCCGGATCTCGGTCATCGGGATGTTGCTGACCGTCGCCAAACGTGGGGGGGTTGCAGACTCGGGTGCGCCGACGAGGACCGGCTGCGGATGACCCGACTTGAGGGGTACTGGATGGCGCTGCATGGGAAGACGAGTGGGTCGCGGGCGGAGCAGACGGTCGAGGTGCGGCCGCGGCTGGTCCGACCGGGGGAGAACACGACCGTGCCGCGGTACCGGCTCCCGCGGGAGTCGATCTCGCCGGAGACCGCCTACCAGATCGTGCACGACGAGCTGATGCTCGACGGCAACGCCCGGCTGAACCTGGCCACCTTCGTCACGACCTGGATGGATCCGCAGGCCGACCGGTTGATGGCCGAGTGTGCCCCTAAGAACATGATCGACAAGGATGAGTATCCGCAGACGGCCGAGCTGGAGGAACGCTGCGTCAACATGCTCGCCGACCTGTGGCACGCCCCGGACGCCGAGCATGCCGTCGGCTGCTCGACCACCGGCTCGTCGGAGGCGTGCATGCTCGCCGGGCTGGCGCTGCTGCGCCGCTGGCGGGCCCGCCGGCGCGCGGCGGGTGCGCCAGCCGACCAGCCCAACATCGTCATGGGCGTCAACGTGCAGGTCTGCTGGGACAAGTTCGCCCGTTACTGGGATGTCGAGCCCCGGCTCGTGCCGATGGCGCCGGGCCGCACCCACCTGACCGCCGAGGAGGCCGTTGCCCGCTGTGACGAGAACACGATCGGCGTCGTGGCGATCCTCGGCTCGACGTTCGACGGCAGCTACGAGCCGGTTGCCGAGATCGCCGGCGCGCTCGACCGGCTGGCCGCCGAGGGCGGGCCGGACGTGGCGGTGCACGTCGACGCCGCGTCGGGCGGGTTCGTCGCCCCGTTCTGCGACCCCGAGCTGATCTGGGACTTCCAGCTCGACCGGGTGGTGTCGATCAACACCTCCGGGCACAAGTACGGGCTGGTCTATCCGGGGGTCGGCTGGGCGCTGTGGCGCAGCCGCGAACACCTGCCGGAAGAACTCGTGTTCCAGGTGGACTACCTGGGCGGGAAGATGCCGACGTTCGCGCTGAACTTCTCCCGCCCCGGCGCGCAGGTCGTCGCGCAGTACTACACGCTGCTCCAGCTGGGCTTCTCCGGCTACCGGCGAGTGGCCCAGGCATGCCGGGACAACGCCCGCTGGCTCGCCGACGAGGTGGCCCGGATCGGCCCGTTCGAACTGGTGTCGGACGGCAGCGGCATCCCCGCCTTCGCGTTCCGGCTGCGCGACGAGATCACCGACTACACCGTCTTCGACGTCTCCGAGCTGCTGCGCATCCGTGGCTGGCTGGTGCCCGCCTACCGGTTTCCGGCGGATCTGGCTGATCTCGCCGTGCTGCGGGTCGTCGTGCGGCACGAGTTCAGCCGTGACCTCGCCGAGATGCTCATCGCCGATCTGCGTCGGGTTGTGGACAGGCTGTCCGGCGCTGGGCGGCGTCTCCCGCCGCCTCCGCCGGACAGCGAGGCGTCCTTCCACCACTGACTCCGCCCTGCCTGTCCACCGGGACCGGCGTCGCCGGGGGCCGCCGCCGGGTTGTCAGGGGGCGGTGGTGAGGACGGGGCGCAGGGCGTCGAGGACGGTGGCGTCCTCGATGGTCGGGGGAACGGCGGGGGAGCGGCCGTCGGCGATCTCGCGCATCGTCCGGCGCAGGATCTTGCCGGAGCGGGTCTTGGGTAGGGCTGCCACCACGTCGACCCGTTGGAACGCCGCGACCGGTCCGATCTCCGCGCGGACCCTGGCGACCAGCTCCGCGGCGAGCGCGTCCGGCCCGATCTCGACGCCGGTCTTCACCACCACCAGCCCGCGCGGCACCTGGCCCTTCAACGCGTCCGCGACGCCGACGACGGCGCACTCGGCCACGGCCGGGTGCGCGGCGAGAACGGCCTCCATCGACCCGGTGGACAGCCGGTGCCCGGCCACGTTGATCACGTCGTCGGTGCGGCCCAGCACGAACAGGTACCCGTCATCGTCGAGGTAGCCGCCGTCGCCGGTCAGGTAGTACCCGTCGAAGGCGGACAGGTAGGACGCGACGAACCGGTCGTCGTCCTCCCACAGGGTCGGCAGGTTGCCCGGCGGCAACGGCAGGCGCAGGCAGATCGCACCCTCCGTGCCGGCGGGGACGGGCTGGCCCGCCGGGTCCAGCACCCGCACGTCGTAGCCCGGCATCGGCACGGTCGGGGAGCCCGCGCGGGTGGGGAGCGGTTCCAGGCCGATCGGGTTTGCGCAGATGGGCCAGCCCGTCTCCGTCTGCCAGTAGTTGTCGATCACCGGGATGCCCAGGGCGGCGACGGCCCAGTCGTAGGTGGCCGGGTCGAGTCGTTCGCCGGCGAGGAACAGCGCGCGTAGCGACGAGCGGTCATACCCGCGCAGCAGGGCGCCCGCCGGGTCCTCCTTCTTGATCGCCCGGATCGCGGTCGGCGCGGTGAACAGCACGTTCACCCCATGCTCGGCGACCACCCGCCAGAAGGCGCCGGCGTCCGGCGTGCCCACCGGCTTGCCCTCGTAGAGCACGGTCGCCGCGCCGGCGAGCAGCGGGGCGTAGACCGCGTATGAGTGCCCGACCGCCCAGCCCACGTCGGAGGCCGCCCACATGACGTCCCCCGCCCTGATCCCGAAGACGTTGCCCATCGACCAGGCAAGGGCGACGGCGTGCCCACCGTTGTCACGCACGATCCCCTTCGGCCGGCCGGTGGTGCCGGACGTGTAGAGGATGTAAAGCGGGTCGGTGGCCGCGACCGGCACCGGCGGGCGCGGGGCGGCCGCGGCCAGCGCCGCGTCCCAGTCGTGGTCGCGGCCGGCGATCATCGAACAGCGCTGCCGGTCGCGCTGGACGATGAGGGTCGCGGTGGGAGCGTGGGCGGCCAGCGTGATCGCCTCGTCGAGGATCGGCTTGTACGGCACCAGCCGCGTCGGCTCGATCCCGCAGGACGCGCTGACGACGACCTTCGCCTGGGCGTCGTCCATCCGGGCGGCGAGCTCGGCGGCGGCGAACCCGCCGAACACCACGGAGTGCACCGCGCCGAGACGGGCGCAGGCGAGCATGCTCACCACCGCCGCGGGGATCATCGGCAGGTAGATGATGACCCGGTCACCGCGGCCCACCCCGAGCGCGGCCAGCGCCCCGGCGGCCCGCGCCACCTCGTCGGTCAGCTCGGCGAAGGTGAAGCGGCGGACCGTCTCGGTGACCGGCGAGTCGTAGATCAGCGCGAGCTCGTCGCCCCGGCCCGCGGCGACGTGCCGGTCGAGGGCGTTGGCGCAGGTGTTGAGCTCGGCGTCGGGGAACCAGCGGGTGAACGGCGCCCTGGCGGCGTCGAGTATCCGCCGCGGCGGCCGGGTCCAGTCGAGTGCCTGCGCGGCGTCCGCCCAGAACCCCTCGGGATCCTTCGTGGCCCGTTCGTACTCCCGTTGGTATGCGCCCATGGCCGTCATCCTCCCGCCCCCGGCGACCACCGGAGCGAATTCCGGCACTCCTCATCGCCATCGCGCGGCACCACCGGGGGTATCGGCGTGGCCTGGCCTTCCGCCGCCGATCACGACTTCGGCCCGGCTCACGGTGTTACGTTTTCGCGCCAAAGCGAATCGACGTGGGGAGATGCAGTCATGACCAGACCGTTGGATGGCGTCAGGGTCCTCGACTTCTCCGAGCATGGCTTCGTGCCGTCGGCGGCCGCGGCGCTGGGCGACTTCGGCGCCGACGTGGTCAAGATCGAGCGGCTGGCCGGCGACGCCATGCGCAGGATCATCGCCAGCGGCATGGTGGCCACGAAGGACGGCTACGACTTCCAGTTCGAGCTGTTCAACCGCAACAAGCGCGGCATCGCGTTAGACGTCGAGCAGCCCGCGGGCCGCGAGATCTTCGAGAAGCTCGTGCGCTGGGCCGAGGTGTACATCACCAACCAGCTGCCCCGCGTCCGCCGCAAGCTGCGCACGGAACCGTCCGACATCTTCGCGCTCAACCCGACCATCGTGTATGCGCGTGGGCACGGTCAGGGGCAGCGCGGGCCCGACGCGGAGGCCGGCGGGTTCGACGGGGTCTCGTACTGGGCGCGCGGCGGCGTGGCCCACGTCCTGACCGACGCGGACGCGGCGCGCCCGACCAAGCAGCGCCCCGCCCTCGGCGACGGCCCCAGCGGAATGTTCCTCGCCGGCGGGATCTGCGCCGGGCTCGTCCACGTGGGGCGGACCGGCAAGGGCATCGTGGTCGACACCTCCCTGCTCGGCTCGGCGGCGTGGACGCTCGGGCCCGACCTGGCCTACACCACCCTGGCCGGCGGGCAGATGCCGATGGCGGCCGACGAGCAGATTTCGCCGCTGGTGCGCCAGTACCGGACCGTCGACGGCCGGTGGGTGTCCCTGATGATGATCGATGAGGGGCGTTACTGGGAGCAGGCCTGCCGGGCGCTCGGGCTGGACGATCTCATCGCCCGCTTCCCCGACCCGGCCTCGCGCAGGGCCGGCTGGCCGGTGATCCACGAGCGGATCAACGCGGTCATCACCACGCTCGGCCACACCGAGCTGGACGCGAAGCTGCGCGCCCAGGGCTGCATCTTCTCGTTCTTCGCGACCCCGACGGAGGTCGTCGCCGACCCGGCGGTCGTCGAGAACGGCTATCTCATGGCGCACCCCGAGCATCCCGACGTCCGCCTCGCGGCCGCTCCGGTGCAGTTCGACGACGAGCTGCCGTCGGCCCGGCGCCCCGGACCGGCCCTGGGCCAGCACTCCCGCGAGGTCCTCACCGAGCTCGGCTACGGCGAGACGGAGATCCTCCGCCTGCTCGACGACAAGGTCATCGCCGGATCCTGAGCGCCGGGACCATCGGGACCATCCGGAGGCGCAGCGCCGCGGGGCCGCGGATCGACCTGACCCGGCGAAGGACTGAGGCCATGGGATGGGTCAGCGCCGGGATGCGGCGATCGAGGGTGGGTAGGCCCTGGTCACGGGCGTTTCGCGCGGCGCGCTGCCAGGTCGGCGGCCCGTCGCGGGTCTGGGCTGTATTCCTGCTATGGCCTGCGGACGGCGTCCCGCCAGGCGGCGAGGAAAAACTGTCGGTGGCGGGGTCCAGGGTGATGGCACGGTCCGCAGCACAGTGGACCCGCAGCATCGATTGGAGCACCATGCCCACGCGAGACAACATCCCCGCCGGCGCCCCCTGTTGGGTCGACCTGATGACCTCCGACGCCGACGGCGCCAAGGCGTTCTACGGCGAGTTGTTCGGCTGGGCGGCCGAGGAGTCCGCCCCGGAGTTCGGCGGGTACACCAACCTCACGAGGGACGGTGTCCGGATCGGCGGCCTGATGCCCAAGCAGCCGGGGATGGACGTACCCGACGGCTGGTCGGTGTACCTGTCGACGCCGGACGCGGAGAAGACCGTCGCCGCCGCGACCGAGCATGACGGAGGGGTGATCGTGCCGCCGATGGCGGTGGCCGACCTCGGCGTCATGGCCGTGGTGACCGACCCGGGCGGTGCGGCCATCGGCCTGTGGCAGCCGGGCCTGCACACCGGCTTCGGCGTCGTCGCCGAGCCGGGCGCACCGGCCTGGTTCGAGGTGCTGACCCGGGACTACGCCGCCGCGATCCCGTTCTACCGTGACGTCTTCGGCTGGGACGTCCACACCGTCGCCGACACCCCGGACTTCCGTTACTCGACCTATGGGGAGGGCGACGCCGCCCAAGCTGGGATTATGGACGCGAGCGGGTTCCTGCCGGACGGCGTGCCGTCGCACTGGTCGGTGTACTTCGCCACGGCGGACACGGACGCGACGCTGGAGCGGGCCGCCGCGCTCGGCGGCTCGGCCATCCTGCCGGCCGGGGACACCCCGTACGGCCGCCTCGCCGCGGCCGCCGACCCCACCGGCGCCGTGTTCAAGCTGGTCGGGCCGAGCGTCTCCACGCCCGCCGCAAGCTGAGGCACGCCGCAAGCTGAGGCCCGCCGGGGCCGGCGTCCCGAGGCCGGCTGGTTCAGGCGGCGGCCGGTTCGGCGCGCAGCAGTTCGGCGAGGACCGACCCGGCGTGGTGGATGCCCGGGTCGTCAACGTCAAGATGGGTGACGATCCGCAGGGTGGTCGGGCTGATCGCACCGATCAGCACGCCCTGCTCGGCGGCGCGGCGAGCGAACCCCCCGGCGTCGGCGACCTCGACGAGCACCATGTTGGTCTCGACCTGCTTGGGGTCGACGCGGCCGGGCGCGGCGTCAGCGAGCAGCGCGGCGAGCTCGGCCGCCCGCCGGTGGTCCTCGGCGAGGCGTTCGACGTGGTGGTGCAGCGCGTGCAGGCCCGCCGCGGCCAGCACCCCGGCCTGGCGCATCGCCCCGCCGAGCCGTCGGCGCCACTGCCGAACCTCGCCGACCCGGCCGGCGTCGCAGATCACCAGCGATCCGACCGGTGCGCCGAGCCCCTTGGACAGGCAGACCGACAGGGTCGTGAACGGTTCCGCGAGCCGGCGCGGTTCGACGGCGCCGGCGACGGCCGCGTTCCACAGCCGGGCGCCGTCGCAGTGCAGCGCGACCCCGGCGGTGGCGGCGAGGTCGCGGAACTGGTCCAGCCGGGCCGGTGACCAGACCCGCCCGCCGGCCCGGGCGGCGGTGTTCTCCACGGCCAGCACGCTGGTGCGGACCATGTTGTAGTTGCCGCCGATGCTGTGCGAGCGGATCGCCGCGGCGACGTCCGCCAGCTCCGCGGTGTCCGCGAGCCCGGGGATCGTCCGGGTCTGAATCCCGCCGAGTGCGGCCAGACCACCCATCTCGTAGGTCACGATGTGGGCCTCGGTGTCGGCGATGATCTCGGTGCCGACGGCCGCACTGGCGCGTAGGGCGACGAAGTTGCCCATGGTCCCGCTCGGGACGAACACGGCCTCCTCGTGGCCGAGCAGGTCCGCGGCGTACTCCTCCAGGGCCCGCACCGACGGGTCCTCGCCGTAGTGGTCGTCACCGACCTCCGCTTCCGCCATCGCCCGGCGCATCGCCGCGGTCGGGCGGGTCACCGTGTCGCTGCGCAGGTCGACCGGCCCGACCGGCCCGGCGGCCGGTCGACGTGTCGACCGCGAGGCCGGCGTGGCGATCTGGGCGCCGGTGGCCGCCGCGTCGTCCGTGGGGGCGCCGTCACGGGAAGCGTCGATGGTCATGGTTGGCGATGGTAGTGGCTCATATCCACCCCGCCGGCCGGCTCGACTACCTCAGTGACCTCGGCCTGCGCCCCAGGCGACGCTTACCGGCGGTGACACCCGTGCTCTGGCGGATGTCAGGTCGCGCCGGGGGTGAGGGTCTGCGCCAGGCGGGAGAAGCCGTCGGCGCCACCGCGGCCCTCATGCAGACCCTGCTCGACCCCACCAGCGAGCTGCACGCCGCCTGCGAGGCGATGCGCATCGCCGGTGGTGACCTGCTCCGCGGTGCCCAGCAGGCCGGGCAGATCCGGTCCGATGTCACCGTCCTCGAACTGTTCAGCCTGGTCAGCGGGCTGTCCTGGGCCCACGAGCAGACGGCCGCCGCTATGCCTGGCAGCCTCGCCCCCCGACCGCCTGCTCCAGCTCGCCGTCGAGGGGCTGGTTCCCCGTGTCGTGGAGTCCGGCGTCGAGCGGTAGGCGGCCGATCAGCCGCCGAACAGACCGGCCGAGTCCACGGTCCGGTAGCCGATCGCCCTGGTGCCCTTGACCGTGGCGACGACCGAGCCCGTCGAGCACAGCGCCTTCAGGTTCGGGATCGCGGTCCCGTCGCAGGTGAATGTCAGACCGTCGCCGGCCGGCAGGACCACGTCCTTGGCGGCCTTCAGCGTGCTGGTCACGGAGGAGGGGGTGATGTCGCCGGTGATGCCCTTGAGCGCGCGGACGAGGCCCAGCAGGTTCTGGTAGCCGGTCACCGCGTAGCCGTCGAGGGCCGTCTTCGGTGCGTACCTGCCCATCACCGTCCGGTAGAGCTTTGCCTCGGCGTCGTCGCTGTCGGTGTCGCCCGGGGTGAACAGCGTCGCCCCGTCCAGCGCGCCGGGCGCGGCGTCCTCGACGGTTTTCGACAGGCATGGCTGGATGACGAACCTCGGCTGGGTGGCGTTGACCGCGACCAGGCTCTTGAGCACCGAGGTGCAGAAGGTCCCCTCGCCCACGAGGATCACCGCGTCCGGCTTCTTGGTGATCGCGGAGGTGACCTGGGACGTGGCATCCGGCGTGCCGAGCGGGATCGGGACGATGTCGAGGCCGACGCCGGCCTTGGCGAACACCGGCTTGCCCAGGGCGTTCGCGCCGGCGGTCACGGCGGGGGCGTCGGTGACGAACAGGGAGACGCTCTTGTAACCCTTGTCCTTGGCGGTCTGCGCCATGACGCCGAGCGTCGCGGGGAAGCCGCCGGTCCAGGAGAAGGCGCCGTCGGTGACGAACTCGGCGCCGCTGGCCGCCACGCCCGTGGTGTAGGGGATCTTGGCGCCGGTGATGATCGGGACCATCGAGTCGGCGAAGGCCGTGGTGCCGATGTTCACGGCGGTGACCTTCTGTTCGACCATCTGGTTGGCGCAGGTGCGGGCGGAGGCCGCGTCCTCCTGCGACTTGCAGACGACGAGCTGGATGGGCCGCCCGCCGATGCCGCCGAGGTGGTCGTTGGCGTAGGCGGCGGCAGCCTGGGCGCCCTCGCGGACCTCGGGCAGGGAGATCGCGCTGCCGCCCTCCGCGGTGATGAAACCGATCTTCACCGGCGCGCCGGTCGCCTTCGTGCCGGGGGGGAGCGTCACGGTCGAGCCGGTGGGCGGGGTCGCCGCAGCGCCTGCGCCGCCACCCCCGTCACCCCCGTCACTGCCGCACGCGGCCGGTAACAGGCCCAGGCCGACGGCCAGGAGCGCCGCTCCCAGCCTCGCCCGGCGCGGACTCCTTCCCCACACACCCGTGCTGCCC
>NZ_JAMPTM010000599.1 GCF_025403375.1 Frankia gtarii | reverse complement strand
GTGCGGTGTCGCCGGGTGGGGGGCCGCCGGATACGGGCGGGCGTGGGTCGGTGGTTGGCTGCTCGTCGCGCTCACCGTCGGGTTGGGGCCGATCGTGCGTCATCCTCGCTACTACGCCGCCGGACCGCTGGCCGCCGTCGCCGACGCGCTCGCGATCATCGCGGGCCTGCTCGCGGCTGCTGCGGTCCTGATGGCGCTGGCCCCGCCGCCGGCCGGCGCGGTCCCGCGGGCCGGCGGGTCGGCGGCCGGGGCACCGGTGGCAGCAGGTCTCGCGGCGGCGCGGCGGGCGCTGGGCTCACCCGCGCTGTTCTGGGTCGTGCTGGGCCTGGCGGGCGCCGCGGGCATCGCCACGATCCGGGCGGCGCCCGCGCCCCGCATCGACGTGTTCCACCTGCTGCAGGTCTCCACCTCGGGGCTGACGCACGGCGCGGACATGTACCGCCAGCAGTGGGCGCCCAACCGCACCGCCTACCCCGTCGACGGCCTGTTCGACGTCTACCCCTACCTGCCACTCACCTCGGTGCTGCTCGCGCCGCCACGGTTGCTGCTCGGCGACGTCCGCTACGGCCTGCTGCTGGCGCTCGCGGTGGCGGCGGTCTGCACGCGCGGTCTCGCCACCGGCCGCCGCGATGTGGGTGATGTC
>NZ_JAMPTM010000598.1 GCF_025403375.1 Frankia gtarii | reverse complement strand
CCCACCGAACACACCGAACACACCGACCAGGCCGCTGTTTGCGCCGAACCCGCTGCCTGCGCCGAACCCGACCAGGCCGCCCGCCGCGTCCGCCGCCGCGCCACCCTGCGCCGACGCACCCCACCAGCACTGGCCGCCCTGCTCGGCGGCGCCCTGCTCTACCTCGCCACCCCACCAGTCGGCGCCTGGCCGCTGGCACCGGTCGCCGTCACCGTGCTCACCCTCACCGTCCGCGGCCGCCGCCTGCGCTCCTCCTACGCCCTCGGCGCCCTGTTCGGCCTCGCGTTCTGCCTGCCGCTGCTGCGCTTCGTCTCCTTCGTCGGCGCCGACGCCTGGATCGCCCTCGCCGTCGCCGAAGCCGCCATCCTCGCCCTCGTCGCCCCCGCCACCACCCTCGTCTGGCGCCTGCCCGCACCCTGGCTGTGGACCGGCGCCGTCTGGGCCGCCCAGGAGGCGCTACGCGGCCGCGCCCCCTTCGGCGGCTTCCCCTGGGGCCGGCTCGCCTTCACCCAGTCCGCAAGCCCGCTGACCGGACTCGCCGCCCTCGGCGGCGCCCCCCTACTCACCGCCGTCGTCGCCACCACCGGCGCCCTGCTCGCCCACGCCCTCCTGCACGCCCGCACCCTCACCCGCACCACCACCGGCCACTGG
>NZ_JAMPTM010000597.1 GCF_025403375.1 Frankia gtarii | reverse complement strand
GCTTGAACTCCGCGAACCGACTCCCATCCACGATCCGCGCAATCACCTCCCGCACGTCATACGGCGTGCGCGAATCCGTCGGCACCGCCGCGTACAGACCGGCCGGGTCCACGGCGGGCTCCTCGACCGGTTCGACCGCCCACGGCTGGGGCACCCGCGGCGCCAGGCTCGCCACGATCGACCGGACGATTCGCAGGGCGTGCGAGTCGTCCTCGGCCAAGTGGTCGGTCACCCCCGACGTGCGCGCGTGCAGCAGGCCGCCGCCGAGCTCCTCGGCCGTCACCACCTCGCCGGTCGCGGCCTTCACCAACGGCGGGCCGCCCAGGAAGATCGTCCCCTGGTCGCGGACGATGACCGTCTCGTCCGCCATCGCGGGGACGTAGGCGCCGCCGGCCGTGCAGGACCCCAGCACCGCGGCGATCTGGGCGATGCCGAGCGACGACATCCGCGCCTGGTTGTAGAAGATGCGCCCGAAATGCTCCCGATCCGGGAAGACCTGGTCCTGCAACGGCAGGAAGGCCCCGCCCGAATCCACCAGATAGATGCAGGGCAGCCGATTGTGCAGCGCGACCTCCTGGGCGCGCAGATGCTTCTTCACCGTCAGCGGGTAATAGGTTCCGCCCTTCACGGTGGCGTCGTTGGCGACGACCACGCACTCCCGCCC
>NZ_JAMPTM010000596.1 GCF_025403375.1 Frankia gtarii | reverse complement strand
GGTCTGCCCATGCCCGATGTCGGCGCCGCCGCCGGCGGGGACAAGGGCGAGGGCATGTGGGTCTGGGCCTGCGGCCCACTGCCGCACGCCGACGCCTGGCCGCACGTGGTGGCCGTGGACTGGGCGACCAGCGTGCCGGTGGAGCTGTAGGCGTAGAACGTCAGCGGCAGCTGGCCGATGGCCTGGTACTGGGCGAGATCCGGGGTCGTGACCTGGATGCGGGTGATGAACGCGCCGGTCGAGGGCTCGAAGGGGACGACGACGGCGTCGCCGGTCGGGAGCGCGGCGACGAGCAGGGCGACCTGCGGGGACACCTGGCCGACGGCCCACGGCCGCGCGTGCCACTCGCCGAGCGCGCCGGATCCGTCTTCGCCGGAGCTGAACACCTCGACGGGGCTCGTGGGCGGCTTCGTCAGGTCATGGCGACCGCCTGACCAGAGGATCGGGCCGTTGATGCCGGTGAGGTCGACGACGGCGGCAGGTCCGTTGAAGGTCCGGCACATCCCCCCGCCGTCATCGCCCGCGAGCAGGACCTGCAGGCCCCACCGGTCGGCGACCGCGACGAACAGGCTCGGGGCCTGCGGCGCGCAGCGGGCGTCGACCTCGTCGTGCTGGGCGTCGGTGAGAGTGAGCAGGCGGGGGGCGTCGACATAGCGCAGGTGCAGGG
>NZ_JAMPTM010000595.1 GCF_025403375.1 Frankia gtarii | reverse complement strand
CCTGGTCGCCGTCCTCGCCGGTCCCGCACTCACCGCGGCCGACCTCGACGAGGTCGCCGGGCTGGTCCGGGCGTTCGGGCTCACCCCCGTACTGGTGCCGGACCTGTCCGGCTCGGTCGACGGCCATCTCGCCCCGGGCTGGCAGCCGACGACGACCGGCGGCACGGGCGTCGCCGAGCTGCGCTCGCTGCGCCACGCCGGCGCCGTCCTCGTCGCCGGCGCGACCGCCGCCCCCGCGGGCGAGCTACTCGCCGCCCGCACCGGCGCCCCGCTGCTGCGCCACCGGCACCTGTCCGGTCTGACCGAGACGGACGCCCTGGTCACCGAGCTGATGGCGCTCACCGGCCGGACCGCCCCCGAGCGGGTCCGCCGGGACCGGGCCCGTCTCGCCGACGGCCTGCTCGACGCGCACTTC
>NZ_JAMPTM010000594.1 GCF_025403375.1 Frankia gtarii | reverse complement strand
CCCGGGCGACCGGCGACCCGACGAGCGCCACCCCTCCCGTCGCGCCAACCGGTCCCACCGACGCCTCGCCGGCCACCGACAGGGTCGCCGTCCCGGATGTGATCGGTGAGCAGGCCGCGGCGGCGGAGTCCGCCGTACGCGCCGCCGGCTTCGCCACGGTCGAGCGCGCCTACCGGTCGGGCAGCGGCGCCCGCGGCACCGTCGTCGCGACCGACCCGCCGGCCGGGACGACGAGCGCCCGCGACGACACCGTCACCCTGACCGTGTCGACGGGTCCGAGTACCGTCACGGTGCCCGAGGTCGTCGGGCTCGGCGCCGAGGACGCCCGCGCCGCGTTGCGCGCCACCGGCCTCACCGTGGTCGAACGGGTCAACTCCGGCCCGTCCGCCGCCGACGCCGGTCAGGTGGACGACGTCGCGCCGACGATGGGCACCCGGGTGGCGGCCCGCAGCTCCGTCACCATCACCGTGGTCAGCGACACGGTGGCCGTGCCCGACCTGCACGGCCGACCGGTGGGTGAGGCCGAACGGACCCTGACCAACCTCGGCCTCACCGTCGTCCAGCAGCCCCGCGCCGGCAGCGAGCCACCCGGCACGGTTGTCGAGCAGAGCCCGGCGGCGGGCGGCGTCGCCCGCGGGTCGACCGTCACCGTCGTCGTCGCCCGACCCGCCGC
>NZ_JAMPTM010000593.1 GCF_025403375.1 Frankia gtarii | reverse complement strand
GTCCAGCCCGCATCCGCCCAGCACTCCCCCGCCTCGACCCTGCCGGCACCCGACGCCCACGCTCTCCGAAGGCTCGGCGTGGGCCATGCGCCCACCACCGCCACGAGGCGCCGGCCCGGCGCGGCCCGGGACGGCCGAGGGCACGCTCATGCGGACGCCACCAGACACGGTGCCGCCGGTCCCCCCTCCACCGGCGGCACCGGCCCGGACAGCACACCCTGGCTCAACACCCTGCCCATGGTCCTCGCCTGGACCGGTGCGGCGGGACTCGTCCGCAACGCTGCCGCGTCCCACGGACTGCACCGAACGGGGCCCCGGGCGCGTCCCCGCGGCGGCGGCTTCCTCCCCGCCGTGCTGGGCCGCGGTGCCACCAGCGACAGATCCTCCGCGGCGCACCCTGCACCCGAGCCCACGGCGCCCGCCACGGCGATCGGGGACACGCTCGCTCGCCACCCACTTCCCCAGGACACCTCGGTCCCCCAGGACATGAAGATCGCCCAGGATGCCTCGGTCCCCGAGGACGCGACGGTCCCCGTAGCTCTCGCCGTCGGGCCCACAGCCCCGCCCGCATCGAATGCCACGGCACCCACGGAGGCGGCCGAAGCCTCAGAGCGCAGCGCGCCGATCGATCCGACCGCCCCCGCCGGCGCGGCCAGCCCATCCGCCACGCCCAGCCCTGCC
>NZ_JAMPTM010000592.1 GCF_025403375.1 Frankia gtarii | reverse complement strand
GAGGCCACCGCGGGTGGAGGGACGTCCGGGGCTCGCGCCTGACCCGGTCCTGCCTGACCTGCCCCGGCCCGGGACGCTGCCGCGGCAGGTCAGGACCGGTGAGGCTGTCTCCGCGGCGGCTCACCAGGCCGCACCCGGCACCCCGGCCGCCGGGTGCGGCTCCTCTCCGCCGGCCGGGGTGCCGTCCGACTCCCGCCGGACAGACTGGATCGGCACAGCCCGGCGGTCGCCCCGTCTGCCCCGCGTGAGCGACCTGCGGGTGCCGCGAGTGTCCCCGGCGGCGAGCGGGGAGCGCAGGGCGACGAGGGCGAGGGCGCTGGCCACGATCGACGCGGTGAGGATCGCGGTGGATGCGCCTTCGACGGCGCCCGGGTCGTCGAGGGCGAGGCGGGCGAGCAGGAGGCTGACGGTGTAGCCGATGCCGGCGAGCAGGCCGAGGGGGACCAGGTGGCGCCAGCGGACGCCGTCGGGTAGGCGGGCGGCGCCGAGGCGCACGGCGAGCCAGGCGCCGGCGGGGACGCCGAGGAACTTGCCGGCGACGAGGCCGACGGCGACTCCCCGGCTGATCGGGTCTTCGGCGACGTGGAGCAGGGCGGTGGGGGCGAGGGACACCCCGGTCGCGGACAGCGCGAACACGGGGACGATCACGGCCGCGGAGATCGGGCTCAGGTGTCGTTCGAGC
>NZ_JAMPTM010000591.1 GCF_025403375.1 Frankia gtarii | reverse complement strand
CGGCGTGGTTCTCACGCGCCTCCCCATCCCGAATCCCGCAGGTGTTACAGGTCTGCGACGTCCACGCAGGGTTGATCTTCTCGCCCCGGCCGGGGGCTTTCTGTTCCAACCGGGCGACAAGCAACCCCCAGCCGTGAGCGAGAATGCCCCGGTTCAGCCCGGCTTTCTGCCGCACATGCCGGCCCGGCTCCTCGACCGTGCCACGGGCCGAACGGATCATGGTCCCGATCGGCAACGCCTCCACCCGAATACGGCCACACCGCAACCGCACCCACCCGCCCCTGGGAACACACACCCCGGACCAGCGACGGTCCACCCGCCGAACATCGGCGGGTTTCACCACGATGATCCGGAAACCCACCGACCGGCCGCGCCTCCGAAACGACGGCCTGCGATGCGAACCCCGGAAGAAGTTCGCCATTGCCGTCGCGAAATCACGCAACGCCTGCTACTGCTACTGAACGGTCTGCGGCCCGGCCGCCAGCCACGGACTGTCGCGCCGCGTCTTGGTCAACTGCCGGGACTGCTCGTGGTATCCCGGCGCCGGTCCACGGCGCGGATTCCACCACGACTGCTGTTCCACCGCAGGATTCCACACATACCGCGCATGCCCGCAATGGACTTCCATCACAGCCGCCCGCTCGACGGCCGGATAAAGCCGGTAACGGGACATGCCACAATTCTACGACAAGGACGTCA
>NZ_JAMPTM010000590.1 GCF_025403375.1 Frankia gtarii | reverse complement strand
GGGTGGTGGGGACGCGGCGGGAACCGCCCGTGTGGGCGGGTGGTCGACCACCGCCGAGCGGTTCCATGGGCGTTCCCATCCTCCCAGCCGCAGCAGGATGTCGAGGATGCCGGCGGTGAAGCCCCAGACCAGCATGCCGTGCACCTGGAACGCCGGGCTGAGCAGGTCACTCTGGGCGTAGCGCAGCATGACCCGGTTGGCCGGGTCGGCGAGTTCGGTCAGCGGCACCCGGGAGACGAACGACGTCTCGGCGAGGTCGACGGGAGCGACCGCGCACGGGGTGTGCCACCAGGCGAGCACCGGGGTCACGAGGTAGTGGCTGGCCTGGAGGTGCAGCGGCGAGGCGACGGCGAGCACCTCGACGCCGGCAGGGTCGAGGCCGACCTCCTCCGCGGCCTCCCGCAGCGCGGTGTCGACCCGGTCGATGTCGGTGGCGTCGGCCGCGCCGCCGGGGAACGCGGGCTGGCTCGCGTGGCTGCGCAGCTCGGCCGCCCGTTCGAGCAGCAGGACGTCCGGCCCGTCCGGGCCCGCACCGAACAGGATCAGCACGGCCGCCCGCCGGGCGTCGACGGCACGCGGGCCGGGGCGGGTATGGCCGGTCACCAGGGCGTCCCCAAGCTGGCTGGCGAGCGTGCGCAGCCACGGCGGCGGGGGCGCGACCGCATCCGCGTCGGCGACCGCGTCGGCGACCGCATCCGCAGGGCCCGATGGGTGCGGCAC
>NZ_JAMPTM010000058.1 GCF_025403375.1 Frankia gtarii | reverse complement strand
GATGTAGGCGGGGTGGCCGTCGTCGGTGAAGATGATGGTCCAGCCGTCGTGGTGGACCTGCCGATGATGCTGGCCGCAGATCAGCACAAGGTTGTGCAAAGCCGTGACACCGTCGTCTTTCCAATGTGTGCAATGGTGGCATTCGCACCATGACGGGGGCTTATCGCATCCCGGAAAACTGCAGCCCCGATCGCGGGCGACCAGGGCGCGGCGCATCTGCGGGGGGACGGTTCGGGCGGTGCGTCCGACGTCGAGGGGGACCCCGGCGGGGTCGAGGATGATGCGGGTGATTTCGGCGTCGCAGCTCAACCGGGCCAGGGCGCTGTGCGGCAGCGGAAGACCCCAACTGGTGGTCGCGGGGATGACACCGGCGGCGAGCAGGGTCTCCCAGCCGATGGTGACGGTCAGATGCGGCCGGACCCCGCCGGTCTCGGGAACCGCGGCGGCGCCCAGGGCGCGGGTGACGAGAGTGACGAGGGCGTCGGCGCGGCGGCGGGCGGGACTACGCCGGTCGGGAGTGCCGTCCTCGGCGGGCTGAGGAGCGGCAAGGCTGTCCAACGCGGTGCGCAGCAGGGCCGCGCCTTCGGCGTCGAGTTCCCCGCTGATCAGCGTGGTCCCGGTCGGGGTGTCGGTGAACGTGAGCCGGCGGATGTCAGCCGGGTCCCGGCTCGGCTTCTCGCCACCATCGCCGCCGCCAAACCCGGCACCGCCGCCTATGCCACCGCCGCCGCCGTTACCGCGGCCGCCGCTGCTGGGCTCGGTGTGTTCGCCGGTGTGGCTGTCGGCGTGGGGGTCGTCGCCGCCGGGGGAGGTGTCGATGGTGGTGAGGGTTTCGCGCAGGCGGGCGGCGATTTTGGTGAGGTGCAGGCTGTCGAATCGGCCGGCGAAACCGATCAGGGCCTGTTCGGCGGCGGTGCGCTGCTCGGGGGTGGTGGTGGGGGGCAGGCTGCGGATCGCGTCGCCGATGACCATCGCGTGTTCGGCGAGGATCTCTCCGGTGGCCAGGGCGGTACCGGTGGCGGTGCACAGGGTGGTGTCGCGGGCGAGGGTGACCTGGCGGCGGGCTTCGCGGCGGGTCAGCTGCAGCCGGTCCCGTAGCCACGCCGCGAGATCGGTGGCGCCCTGGTGGACGGCGAAGCCACGGTCGGTTGCCTCGACGAACAATCGGCCCCGTACCGCCGCGACCCGCCCGGACAGCCGGCACACCCCGTCGAGGAGCTCGTCCAGTTCGCCGTCGCAGAGCCGCCACACGTCCGCGGCCAGCAGCCCGTCGAGCTGCCCGCAGATCGTGGCCAGGCGTGCCGGCGGGTCCAGGCCGTCACCCACGTCGGCGTCGAGGTCGGCACCGATGCGGGCGCCGATGTCGTCGTAAACCATGGGTCAACGGTAGAACAACACCTGCCGGATGTCGAACATACGTTCGTACGCTTGAAGCGGAAACGGCACGGGAACCATCCACAGGGGCCGACCGGATGAGCAGTCCGGGTTGGCGGTCGGCGGGCTGCACTCGAGCGGCGGTCGGCACTCGTCCGGGGCGACGACGGCGGCGGTGAGTAATCCGGAACTCGGCAATGTCGTTCCACTGCGACGCCGATCCGATCTCCGCTGACTCGCTCGTGCCGGCGGGACTGGCCGTGCCGGCGGGACGGGCGAGGCGGGGAGACGCTCCCCCGGCGGCCATGAAGGTCGCCGGAGCCCAGACCGTGGTCCGTGGTCGACCCCTCGTCGGCCCGTCGTCGGTCAGTCGCCCGATCGGGTTGCTTGGACCTGGAGGCGGACGTAGTCGATGACGGGTTCGGGAAGGCGGACGGTGATCGCGTCGACGAAGGGCACTCGCTCATCCTCGGGGAGACGGTCGAGGTGCGCGCCCAGCATCACCGTCGCCAGGAAGCTGCGGAGCTGCTCGCCCTGCTCAAGCCGGGCGGGATCGGGCGTCAGCGTCACCTCGAGGTCGGTGAATCCCGCGTCGAGCAGGCGGCGCGTGGTCTCCTCGACGCCGGCGAAGTTCCAGATCCGGGGCGCGTGCGGCAGAACCTCGTCGATGGCGTGAGCGATGCTCGCGACGTTGCCCTGGCCGCCGCATTCGAACGCGAGCTGGGCTCCCGGCCGCATGACCGCGGCCAGATTCCTGAAGACCCTGTCATGATCGGGCAGCCAGTGCAGAGCCGCGACGCTCACGACCGCGTCCACCGAGGTGTCGACGGGCAGGGGCGCCGCCAGGTCGGCCTGGATCACCTCGACGCGGTCGAGGCGGTCGGCGAGGCGGGCGCGCAGCTGCGCGAGCATGGCGGCGGAGCCGTCCAGGGCGATCACGCGCCCGTCGGGCAGCAGGTCGAGCAGGGCGCTGGTGTCGCGTCCGGTGCCGCAACCGGCGTCGAGGACCGTCTCGTTGCCGGTCAGGGTGAGCCGGCCGAGGGTTCTCTCACCCCAGAACAAGTGGGGGAGAGGCAGCGAATCGTAGGTGCGGGCGTCCCATTCGCGAGGCATGGCCCCAAGAGTAGTCAGATGACCACGGATGGTCGGCCGCCGCGGTGCGGTCACGGCCGCCGCAGCCCCGCCGCGCCCGGCGCCGATGGATGCACCGGGCAGCGGCGTAGCCAAGGTCAGAAGACCGGGGTGCCGCGCTCGCGGGTGATGGTGGAGAGGGTCGCGGGCTTGCCGGACGGACCCGCCGTCGTCACCCGGTAGAGCGAGACCGTGCGGCCGCGGTGGACGAGCTCGGCGGTGGCGGTGACCTCGGCGGTGAGGGCGGCGGGGCGCAGGTAGTTCACCCGGATCGCCGTCGTGCGCTCCGGCACGGCCGGGTCGGCGAGCGCCTCGGTGGCGAGTTCGGCGGCGCAGAACAGGATGCCGCCGTGCACGGTGCCGCCGCCGTTCTCGAACGCCGGGTTGGCGGGCAGGAGGAACCGGCCGACGTCGCCGTCGCGTACGGGGCCGGCAATGACCCCGCCCCCTCCCGGGCCCCCGGCGTCGGCCCGGCTCAGGGCCTCCAGCAGCGAGTGGTGCGCGGCCGGTGGCAGCATCTGCGGCTCGCCGTCGAGGTAGCCCGCGGCGGTGCCCGGGATGCTGACGAAGCGGCAGCGGCCGATGCCGACGGCGACCAGCCGGCCGGCGTCGTCGCGGACCTCGCAACGGGCCGTCCCGCCGGCGGGATCCCGCCCGAGCAGTTCGGCGCTGGCCGTCAGCAGCCCGCCGGACCACGGCGGGGCGCCGATGACGTCGAGGGAGAGCTCGGCGGTGACCGAATGGGAGTTCTCCGGTCGGGACTCGTAGACCTCCATCCCGATCGCGGAGTCCACCAGGACGCCGAGCGAGCCGATCGTCGCCGTGCCGCCGGGCCCGTCGAGCCACGGACCGAGCTCCATCGTGACGCGCACGCCGCGCTCGCCGCGGATCACCTGGCTGAGCCGGAAGCGGCTTTCGGCGTACTCCCGCGCCGGCGGGGACGCCCCGACCGGGGCGTTCGGCGCGGGTGGGGTGTGGCCGGCGGGTTCGGTGCGGGCCGCCGGGACGAGGCCGTCCGCGGACGCGCCGGCGGTCGACGAGGATCCGGCGGTCGGGGAGGTTCCGGTTTCGGTCATCGCCGCGTCAACGTAGCAGCTCGCGGGCAATGATCATTTTCTGGACCTCGGAGGCGCCCTCGCCGAGGCGCTTGACCCGCAGGTCGCGAAACCAGCGCTCCAGCGGCATCTCCTTGGACAGGCCGAGGGCGCCGAACATCTGCACGCAGCGGTCCAGCACCCGGTAGGCGGCCTCGGTGCCGTACATCTTGCACACCGAGGAGTCGACCCGCACATCCTTGCCGAGGTCGGCGTTCCAGGCCGCCTGGTACATCAGCAGCCGGGCGGCGCGCAGCTCCACCTCGCTGTCGGCGATCATCCACTGGATGCCCTGCTTGTCGGCCAGCCGGGAGCCGAAGACCTCCCGCTGCTTGACCCAGTCGATCGCCATCCCCAGCGCCTGCTGGGCGATGCCGATGGGGCCCGCGGCATAGGCGATGCGCCCGGAGACCAGGAACTGCGAGGCGAGCCGGAAGCCCTGCCCCTCCTCGCCGATCCGGTTGGCCACCGGAATCCGGACGTTGTCGAAGTGCAGCTCGTACGGCGCGTAGGAGGTCATCACGTCGATCGGGAACTTGGTCAGCCCCTCGACGTCGTTGGGCAGGATGAAGCAGGTGATCCCGTCGCGCCGGCCCGGCTCGCCGGTGCGCGCGTAGAGCACCCCCCAGGCCGCCGTGCCGGCGTGCGTCGTCCACATCTTGGTGCCGTTGATGACGTAGTGGTCGCCGTCGCGCTCGGCGCGGCAGCGAATCGCCCGGGCCGGGTCGGAGCCGCCGGACGGCTCGCTGATCGCGGTGAACGCCCGGCCCGCCCGGCCTTCGATGATGGGGCGGGCGTACGTCTCGAACTGCTCCTTGGTCGCGGAGAACATCACCGTCGGCGGATTGCCGCCGAACGCCCCGCAGGCCGGGAAGAACGCGCCCATCCGGCACTTCGCCGCCTCTTCGGCGATGACGACCTGGCCGAGCACGCTCAGCCCGGCACCGCCGAACTCCGCCGGCGTCTGCAGTGCCCACAGGTCCGCCGCGCGGGCCTTGGCCTGCAACGGGCCGAGCAGCTCGGGCGGCAGGCCGGCCGCGTCGTGGGGGAGGGTGTCCTCCAGGGGCCGGACCTCGGTCTCCATGAAGCGCCGCACCGTGTCGGCGAGCATCCGGAACTCGTCCGGGAGCTCCCAGGCACCGGTGGGGAACGTGTCGGAGCCGCTGGACGGCGCTGCCGTTACGGACACGGCGCCTCCTTCGTTGTCTGGTCGCGGTCAAGATCAGGCCCAGGGGCAGGGCCAGGGTCGTGGTCGTGGCGGGCGATCAGGTCCACCCGGCGAGGACCTCGGTGACGGTGACCGCGGCGCGCGGTGGGACCCGCGGCGCGGCGGGGACGCTGCGCGAAAACCGAGGCGCGGGGGCGGGCTGGGTCACGCCGGCCACGTCGATCAGGATCTCCCGGGTGGCCACGTGCGGGTGCGCGGCGGCCTCGTCGAAGTCCAGCACCGGGGTGACGCAGGCGTCGAGGGGGTCGAACACGGCCGCCCACTCGTCGCGGGTTCGCTCGGCGAAGGCCTTGGTGAACGCCTCGCGCAGCTGCGGCCAGCGGGCCCGGTCGTCCTGGCCGGGCAGCGTGGCCGGGTCGAGGCCGAGGCCGGTGACGAACGTGGCGTAGAAGCGGGGTTCGAGCGCGCCGACGGCCATGTAGCCGCCGTCGGCGGTGGCATAGACGTCGTAGAACGGCGCGCCGGTGTCGAGGCGGTTGGAGCCGCGCTCGTCGTTCCAGCGCCCGCGCCCGCGCAGCCCCCAGACCATGTGCGCGAGCAGGCTCGCGCCGTCGACGATGGCCGCGTCGATGACCTGGCCGCGCCCGGAGCGTTCCCGCTCGACCAGCGCGGCGAGGATGCCCACCACCAGATAGGTGGAGCCGCCACCGAAGTCGCCGACCAGGTTCAGCGGTGGTACCGGCGCCTCGCCGGCGCGCCCGATCGCGTTGAGCACGCCGGTGATCGACAGGTAGTTGATGTCGTGGCCGACCCGGTCCGCCAGCGGTCCCTGCTGGCCCCAGCCGGTCATCCGCCCGTAGACCAGCCGCGGGTTGCGCCGCGCGCAGTCGTCCGGGCCGAGTCCGAGACGCTCGGTGACGCCGGGGCGGAAGCCCTCGATCAGCACGTCGGCGCCGGCGATCAGATCCAGCACGCCTTCGCGGGCCGTGGGATCGCCCAGGTCGGCCTCGACGAGGCGGCGCCCGCGCTGCACCGGCTCGGCCGGCACGCCCGGCGCCGGCACGGAACCCGGCCGGGCCACCCGGACCACGTCCGCGCCCAG
This sequence comes from Frankia gtarii, assembly GCF_025403375.1. GTDB lineage: Bacteria > Actinomycetota > Actinomycetes > Frankiales > Frankiaceae > Frankia > Frankia gtarii. The sequence goes on along the minus strand of NZ_JAMPTM010000058.1, from coordinate 23,546 downwards.
ATCGGCGAGCATCATCGCCGCGTGCGGGCCGGGACCGATCCCGGCGAGCTCGACGACCCGGATGCCGGCGAGTGGGCCCGCGGCGCTCGTCGGTTCGGGCAACGCCGTCCCTCCTCCTGGTTCCCGCCCGTGCGCGCCTGGCGCCAGGTGGGTCCGTCGCCCCGGCCTTCGCCGGGCAGGTCAGTGTTCAGAGCAGCTCAGCAGAGCTCTTCTGACACTCTGTTTATAGCATTGGTGCCCTGTCGCGAGCATTTTATGATCTTCAATGGGCTGTGATTCTGGCAGTTTCGTCGGCCGCCGAGGCGTAGCCGGTTGTGGAGGGGGCGACGGTTCGTGCGTCGGCGGCGGATGCGTGGGAGAGCGCCTCCATGGCTCTTCCGCAGGGTTCAACGTCCGATTTATCCCCGCGGAGGAGGCAGGTGGCTCCGCTGCCGTGCACACCGTCTCGCGGGGGCGGGGCCACCGCCGCGTGCGGGCTGGCCCCGCCATCGTCGCCGACCTGTAATGATCGCCGAGGGTGGTGGAACCTCTGGCGCTCTCACCAGCAGCGATGCGGCATACGCGGAGGGCCGGGCTCGCTAGGCGCTGAGGGTGAACCCGGCGTAGCCGTCGGCGGCGACGGCGGCGCAGCGCTTGTGGTAGCGGCCGACCCCGCCGACGTAGGGCATGAACACCCGCGGCCGGCCCGGGATGTTCGCGCCCAGGTACCAGGAGTTCGCCTGCGGGTAGAGCGTGCGCGCGGCGGCGGCGTTGACGTGGGCCACCCAGTCGTCCTCGGCGGCGGGTTCCGCCTCGATCGTGGCCAGGTCGTGGGCGTCGAGGTGGGCCAGGCAGTCGCCGATCCAGTCGACGTGCTGCTCCAGGGAGACGAACGCGTTGGAGATCACCGAAGGGCTCCCGGGGCCCGCCACGACGAACAGGTTCGGGAACCCGCTCATCCCCAGCCCCAGGTAGGTGCGCGGCCCGTGCGCCCAGTGGTCGGCGAGCCGGCGCCCGCCGCGGCCACGGATGTCCATCGCCAGCAGCGCCCCGGTCATCGCGTGGAAGCCGGTCGCGTAGACGAGGGTGTCCAGCTCGTGCACCCGCCCGCCGGCCCGCACCCCGGTCTCGGTGATCTCGGTGATCGGGTTGCGGCGAACGTCGACGAGGGTGACGTTGTCGCGGTTGAACGTCTCGTAGTAGTCGTTGTCGACGCAGATCCGCTTCGTGCCGATCGGGTGGTCCGTCGGCGTCAGCGTCGCGGCGACCTCGGGATCGCGCACGATCTGGCGGATCTTGTCGCGGACGTAGTCGGCGGCGAGGTCGTTGGCCGCCGGGTCGAAGATGAGGTCGTCGAAGGCGGCCATGTACTCGAAGCCGCCCAGCCCCCAGCGCGACGAGAACTCCCGCTCGCGTTCCTGCGCGGAGGCGGTGAGGGCGTGGACGCGGTTCTGGCGCAGCAGCATCCCGCCGAACGAGCGCCGGGCCCGCTCGCGGTACTCGGCGTAGTGCGCCTTGCGCTCGTGGGCCAGCTCCGGGTCCAGCGCCACGTTCAGCCCCTGGACGCTGAAGTTCGCGCTGCGCTGGAACACGGTCAGGTGGCCCGCGACCTGGGCGATGAGCGGGATGCACTGGATGCCCGAGGCGCCGGTGCCGACGACCCCGACCCGCTGGCCGGCCAGGTCGACCTGTTCGGCCGGCCAGGTCGCGGTGTGCAGGACGCGCCCGGCGAAGCGGTCGGCCCCCGGGAGGTCGGGGACGTTCGGCACGGACAGGCAGCCGGTCGCCATGACGCAGAACCGGGCCCGCACCCGCTGCCCCCGGTCGGTGGTGACCAGCCAGCGCCCGTCGGCCTCGTCGAACGTCACCGACGTGATCCGGGTGGCGAACACGATGTCGCGGCGCAGGTCGAACCGGTCGGCCACGTGCCGGGCGTAGGCGAGCATCTCCGGCTGCTCGGGGAAGCGCCGGCTCCACTCCCAGTCCTGCTGGAGCTCCTCGGAGAAGGAGTAGGAGTACTCCAGGCTCTCGATGTCGCAGCGGGCCCCCGGGTAGCGGTTCCAGAACCACGTGCCGCCGACGTCGTCGGCCCCGTCGTAGGCCCGCACCCGCAGCCCCTGCCCGCGCAGGCGGTGCACCGCGTACATGCCGGCGAAGCCGGCGCCGACGATCAGGACGTCGAGATCCTCGGGGTCGCCGGTGGGCATGAGCCGAACGCTAGCCCGAATCTGACGCTCGCGTCAACACGCACCGTCCGCGTCGGCCGCCGAGAAACGGGCCGGGACGGGCGCCTTCCGGCCGTGGTCGACTACGCCGCATCTGACGTCCTGTGCATGGATCAGGTGCCGACGTGGATCAGGTGCCGACATGGGCCGCGAGGTGCTCGCCGGTGAGGGTACGGCGGGCGGCGACAAGATCGGCGGGCGTGGCGAACACCAGCGAGCTCTTCCTCGAGCCGGAGACGCCGGTGAACACCGTCAGCCGGCGCTTGGTTGGGCAGCTCGACGCTGACGTCGGCGAGGGTGTTCTCCCGCGCGCCGTGCACGCAGATCAGATCGTGGCTGTCGGCGACATGCGATGCCGGTGCCCGTGGGTCCGTCGTGGTGACCATCAAGGACCTCCGGTTCGGTACGGCGGGGGTCCGCGGGCCGCTCAGCGGACCTCGTTGATGCGGATCAGGTTGCCGGCAGGGTCGCGCAGGGCGCAGTCGCGAACCCCGAACGGCTGCACGGTCGGTTCCTGGACGACCTCGGCGCCGCTGGCCTGCAGCCGGGTGAAGGTGGCGTCGAGGTCGGCGGTGGCCAGGATGATGCGGGCGTAGCTGCCCTTCGCCATCATCTCGACGATGGTGCGGCGCTCGTCGTCGGTGATGCCCGGGTCGGCGGCCGGCGGTTCCAGCACGATGCACATGTCGGGCTGCCCGGCGGGGCCGACCGTGATCCAGCGCCTTGCGCCGTATTCGACGTCGTTGCGGATCTCGAAGCCGAGGGCGTCGCGGTAGAAGGCCAGCGAGGCGTCCGCGTCGGTGTGCGGGAGGAAGGTCGTGTGAATGCTGAGATCCATGATGATCAGGCTAGGCGTGGCCCGGTGACCTGCGCTTCTCGATTCCTGACCGGTCTGGTGACCTGTTTCGCCACGCAGGAGGGCATCCCCGCCGCGGTGCGCCCCGCCTCACGCCGGTACACACTCGGCGCCACCCCGACCAGTTCGGTGAAGCGGCTGCTGAAGGTGCCCAGCGACGAGTAGCCGACCGCGAAGCAGACCTCGGTGACGCTGAGGTCGCCGCGGCGCAGCAGCGCCATCGCCCGCTCGACCCGCCGCGTCATCAGGTAGCCGTACGGCGACTCGCCATAGGCAAGTCGGAACTCGCGGCCGAGGTGCCCGGCCGACATGTGCGCGCCGCGGGCGAGCGTCTCGACGTTCAGCGGCTGCGCATACTCCCGGTCGATCCGGTCGCGGACGCGGCGCAGACACGCAAGGTCGCGCAGATGCTGTGCCTCGGTGGCTCTGCTGGTCACCTGCGAAATCGTGCCACGCCACGCCCGCTCGGCCCTGGAGCACCCGTCCCGCCGGCGGCCACCGCGTCATCAATAAGCACATACAGGTAGACGAAACAGGTTCGCTGTTGGCAACATGAGCTGCGTCTCAGCGGTCTTCGGCCAACCTCGCCGGCCGCCCGGGCCTGACCCTCGTCTGTGCCCCCCGCCAGTCCCGATCGGAGATCTGATGGACAACGCAGAACTGCGGACCCGCGTCGGTGCCGCCCACCTCCTCGCGTCCTACCAGTACTTCGCCGACTCCGGCCGGCTCGGGCCGCTGGTGGAGCTCTTCCTCCCCGACGCGGTGTTCCGGATCAACGACGACACCAACGTCGGCCGGGACGCGATCGAGGCCTACTTCCGCAGCGCGGGGGAGAGCTTCCGCGGGGTCGACATCCTCCCGGGCCGCCACCATCTCAGCTCGATCTACGTCGACCCCCGCGCGGAGGGCGGCGCCGCCACCTACGCCTGCTTCCAGTACATCGGCATCCGCGGGCTGGACCACTGGGGCACCTACCGCGACGAGGTCGTCGAGGTCGACGGTACGTGGCGGTTCGCCCGCCGCCGGGTGACGGTCGAGGGCTTCGCCGCGAACTCGCCGCTGGCGCCCGTCGCTCTGCGCGGGCCGGGGGCCTGATCGCGACGCGCCGATCCCGGCGAACCGATCGGTCGACCCATCAGCCGGTGTCATCGGAGGATCGTGGCTGTGATCCCCTCCGGTGGCACGCGTCGGCCGGTCGAGGGCGTGCCCGTGTGGTCGCCCGGTAGGGGTCTGGCCGGGTAACCGTTCGTCCGAAGGAGTCGCCTTATGGCCGATGATGCCGTGAACACCCCGTCGACCGCCGCACCGTTGACCGTCGCCGTCATCGGTTCCGGTCCGGCCGGTTTCTACACCGCGGGCGCGCTGCTGGAACAGAGCGACGTCGCGGTCCGGGTGGACCTCTACGAGCGGCTGGCCACGCCGTGGGGGCTGGTGCGGGCCGGGGTGGCGCCCGACCACCCGAAGATCAAGGCGGTGGCGTCGGTGTACGCGGTGACCGCGGCCGACGAGCGTTTCCGCTTCTTCGGCAACGTCGAGGTGGGTCGGCACGTCTCCCGCGAGGAGCTGGTCGAGCGCTACGACGCGGTGGTGTACACGGTGGGTGCGCAGGGCGAGCGGCGCCTGGGCATCCCCGGCGAGGACCTGCCGGGCAGCGTGCCCGCGGTGGACGTGGTGGGCTGGTACAACGGCCATCCCGACTTCGCCGACCGGGCGCCCGAGCTGTCCGGCCGGCGTGCGGTGGTGATCGGGGCGGGCAACGTCGCGCTCGACGTGGCGCGGATCCTGTGCTCCCCGGTCGAGCGGCTGGCCGCGACCGACATCGCCGACCACGCCCTCGACGTCCTGCGCGCCAGCACGCTGGAGGAGGTCGTGGTGGTGGGCCGGCGCGGGCCGGCGCAGGCGGCGTTCACGACCGCGGAGCTGCGCGAGCTGCCGGAGTTCACCGGGTCGGCGGTGGACGTCGACCCCGCGGAGGTCGAGGTGCAGCCCGGCGAGGAGAAGCTGTCACGGCTGATCCTGCGCAACCTCGCGATCCTGCGCGGCTACGCCGCGGCAGGGCAGACGGCGTCGGCGACGCCGGTGGCGGCGGGGCGGCGGCGGATGGCGCTGCGCTTCCTGCGTTCTCCGGTCGAGATTCGCGGGGAGGGCAGGGTGGCCGAGGTGGTGTTCGCCCGCAACCGGCTGGAGGTGGACGCCGAGGGCTGGGTCAGCGCCGTCGACACCGGCGAGCGGGAGGTGGTCGCGGCCGACCTGGTCGTGCGGGCGGTGGGCTACAAGGGCCTGCCGCTGGTGGGCCTGCCGTTCGACGAGCGCCGCGGGATCATCCCCAACGACGCCGGGCGGGTCGCCGGGGCGGACCGTGAGTACGTCGCCGGCTGGATCAAGCGCGGTCCGACCGGGATCATCGGGACGAACCGCAAGTGCGCCGTGGAGACGGTCGCCACGCTGCTGGCCGACGTGGGCGAGGGCCGGCTGGCGCGCCACCCGGGGGCCGGCGGCGTCGACCCGGTGGGCGAGGCCGAGTCCTGGCTGCGCGAGCGCCAGCCCGATCTGGTGACGGAGGCCGGCTGGCGGCTCATCGACGCGGCCGAGCGGGCGTCCGGGGAGCCGGTGGGCCGGCCGCGGGTGAAGCTGACCACGCTCGACGCGCTCGTCGACACCGCCCTCAACCGCACCCTGACCGTCTGACCGGGCGACCGGGCGACCGTCTTACCCTGCGACCGGGTGGCTCGGTCCGGTGCCGGCTCCGGTCCCGCCGTGCGGCGGGACCGGAGCGGACCGGTCAGCGGCGGATCGCCGCTCGGATCAGTTCTCCACGCAGACGGGCTTGTCCCCCTTGGGGGTCGTCAGCTTGCCGCCGACGACCTTGGCGTACCAGTTGCAGGCGCCGACTTCGTTGGGCTGGCCCTTCGTGAACTTCAGCGGGGGCGACCACTCACCGAGGGACTGGCCGCTCAGCGCGTACAGCCCGTCGAGGATCTCGGCGCTGGTGGGCGTCGCCGAGACGTTCTTCGCCGCGGCGGCGAAGAACAGCCCTGCCTGCCAGCCGCGGCTGGCGAAGCCGTCCGGGTCGTTCTTGGTGTACTGCTTCAGCGCGGCGGTGAAGTCGGCCAGGTAGGGCTTGTCGCCGAACCACAGCGGGGCCCCGGAGGTCAGCCACGCACCCTCGGTCGCCGGCTGGATGAGGTTCTGCTGGAACACGCCGCCGGAGAAGACGTAGGTCGGCTGGAAGTGCTGCGTCGAGCAGTCCTTGATGAGCCGCTGGGTGACCTGGGCGGGCACGTTCGTGATGATGGCCTTCACGCCCGCGCTGCGCAGCGACAGGCACTGCGAGGTGTAGTTCGGCGCCGAGGCCGAGGCGGTCTGGACACCCGCCGAGGCCACCCCGAGGTGGTCGGAGATGGTGGAGATCAGGCCGTTGGCCTCCGCGCAGGCGGCCTGCTCGGCGCAGACGATCGTGCCGAACTTCGGCGAGCCGGCGAGTTTCACGCTGTACACCTCGCCGGTGAGGTAGCCCAGCGAGTTCGACGTCGCGGCGAAGAACATCGGCGACTTGCCGTACTGGGCGGTCGTGGTGATCCCGCCGATGACGGGGATGTTGTGCTGCTCGACGTAGCTGCGCCAGGAGCCGTCGGTGGCGCCGGCGAAGTTGCCGACGAGGGCGAGGACCTTGTCCTGCTCGACGAGCTGGTGGACGGCCGCGATCGACTTCGTCGGGTCGCCCTGGTCGTCCCGGCTGATCACCTCGACGGGGTGGCCGGCGATGCCGCCGTGCGCGTTGACCCACTTCGACCAGGCGACGAGGGCGTCGAGCCCGCGCTGGTTCTGCGGGCCGAAGGCGCCGCTGTACAGGCCCACATTACCGATCTTCAACGGTGTTCCGGTGGGTGCCGGTGTGGTGGCGCCGCGCGGGGCGTCGGCCTTCGCCCCGCCATCGCTGCTGCCCCCACAGGCCGACACGGTGAGTAATAAAGCGGCGAATGCTGCGATACAGCCGGACAGTGTCCGTCGTCGCCTCGGTGCCATCGGTGTATCCCCTTGTCAACTGTGCTCGACCGGCGGCGCCGACGCTAGGTCGGAGTGCGATCGGTCGGTCGCCGTGATGATTCGTCAATGCGGGCGCGATGGCGGTCGACAGTTCACGTAGAGGTCAGGAATCCCCGCCGCTTCGCCCGCGGGAGCCGAATCTTCCCGCTTACCCGTTCTGACGTCAATGTCACACCTGGGAGGGGGTGCGGGTGCGCCGCGGCTGGGGGCGTCGCCGGCCGGACGGCGGACGGTGGCCGGCGGCCGGCGGGACGCGCGGGCACCCTTACCGGGGGATAGGCGTCGTCACCAGGCAGATCGAAGGTCGCCCAGGCCTCGGCCGGGACGGCGCACCCGGCCGCGCGGCGGGTCGGACCGGGTAGTCCGCGGCCATGCCGGAAGGCGACCCGAGGTCGGGAATGTGTGCGTATAATTCGTCGCCTTCTGGCGACGGCGTTTTGCATTTCTCGGTGCGCTAAACGGTGCGGCGGGTCGCGTGAGCCACTTCCCCGGCCGGGTGCCGTGGCGTGGCGCGCCCCGGTCTCCGGCGGGTTCGGTGTGAAGGCGGCAGGCGAATCTTCGCCGTGGAACGGCAATCGACTGGGTATCGGAGATATGCCCTGTTTCGGTCCGCCATGCCCGCGGCTGCTGCCAGCCGACGATCACTGAGAGTGATTTCTGGGGTGAGAGCGACGAAGGTGCCCGCGGAGCCGGCGGCCACGGGGGTGTCGACCGGTCCCGGGACGGCTCAGAAACTTTCCTGATCTTTCCGATTGCTGTAGACACAATGTCAGATGCTGCGGTGGCACGGCGTCTCGCGTGCTGCGCCGCGAGGGGTCCGGACGGGTGGGAGGCCAGGTCGATGAGCTCTGCTGACGCGTCGCTGCGGCAGTGGTGGGAGCTGGTGGAATGGCGGGCCGCGGCAACGCCCGACCTACCGATGCTGGTGGACAACCACGACCGTCGGATCAGTTTCGGCGAGTTTCGCGAGCTGGCTCTGCGGGTCGCCGCCGGCCTGGCCGCGACGGGGGTCGGCGCCGGCACCCAGGTGAGCTGGCAGCTACCGACCACCATCGAGAGCGCGGTGCTGATGAGCGCGCTGTCCCGCCTGGGTGCGGTGCAGAACCCGATCATTCCCCTGCTGCGCGAGGCCGAGGTCGACTTCATCGTCGAGCAGCTCGGCACGACCCTGCTGATCGTCCCGGCGGTGTTCCGCGGCTTCGACTACCGCCCGATGGCCGACACGATCGCGGCCCGGCGCGGCCTGCGCACGCTGGTCTGCGATCCCTACCTGCCGCCGGACCCGGCGACGGCGCGGCTGACCGGCCCGCCGGTGGACACGGACTGGTTCGCCGACTTCCCGCTGCCGCTCGGGGATCCCTCGACCCTGCCTCCGCCCCCGCTCCCGCCCACCGGGGACGCCCACGCCGACGTGCGTTGGGTGTTCTACTCGTCGGGCACCACGGGTTTTCCCAAGGGGGCGCGCCACACCGACGCCTCCGTCATCGCCGGGTCGAACTCGATGGTGTCCCAGCTCGGGTTCGACGAGACCGACGTCGCCTCGATCGCGTTCCCGATCGCCCACATCGGCGGGTCGAGCGTGCTGTCGCTGGGCCTGCGGACGGCCTGCAAGGTCGTGCTCGTCGACATCTTCGATCCCCGCACCGCCCCGCTGGCGCTGGCGCGGCACGGGTCGACGATGCTCGGCAGCGCCGCGCCGCACTTCCACGCCTACTTCAACGCACAGGCCGCCTACAACGCCCAACGTGCCGACGGCCCGGAGCCGCTGTTCGCCCGGCTGCGGTTCTTCATGGCCGGCGGGGCGCCGAGCGAGCCCGGGATGCACGACCGCGCCATCGCGGAGCTGGGCGGCGACGGCCTGATGAACGGCTGGGGCCTGACCGAGTTCCCGATGGCCGGCTACCCGTCGCCGGGGGATCCGCCCGAGCGGCTGCGCACCGCCGCGGGCCGCCCGGGCCCCGGCGTGCGGATCAGCGTGCGTGACCCCGACGGCACGGAGGTCGCGCGGGGCGAGGAGGGGGAGCTGTGCATCGCCGGCCCGCAGCTGTTCACCGGCTACGTCGACGCCTCCCTCGACGCCGAGGCCTTCACCCCCGACGGCTACTTCCACACCGGTGACCTGGGCATCCACCATCCCGAGGGCTGGCTGTACATCACCGGACGGCTCAAGGACGTCATCGTCCGCAACGCCGAGAACATCTCCGCGCTGGAGGTGGAGAACGTCCTGCTGACTCATCCCGGCATCGCCGAGGTGGCCGTCGTCGGGCTGCCCGACCCGCGTACCGGCGAGCGGTGCGTCGCATTCGTGGTGCAGGCCGAGGGCGCGGGCCCGCTCACCCCGCTCACCCTGCCCGACCTGGCCGCGTTCTGCCGGGAGAAGGGCCTGGCCGTCTACAAGACGCCCGAACGGCTGGAGCTCCTCGACGCCATCCCCCGCAACGCGATGGGCAAGGCGCTGAAGAAGCAGCTGCGGGAGTCCGTCACCGCCGACGCCTGAGCGAGCGGGCAGGTCCGAAGCCTGGGTGGGCGGTGGTGTGCCGGTGGCTGCCGCTCACCGCGGCACGACCGGCCGCGGCCGCCCCTTTCGCAGGCGACCGCGGCCGGTGACACCGGAATCAGAAACGCGGGCTGGCCGTGGGCGGCGCGACCGGGCCCGTGCTGTCGTCCCGGGCGGCGGCGGGCGGCACTCCCAGCAGGGTGCGCAGCCGCCGCGTCGTGGCCTCCAGCTCCGCGGCCGGGCACACTGCCAGCACGTACCGGTCCGGGCGCAGAATGATGATCTCGTCGGTGGGGCGGCCCAGGCGCAGGTCCCGAAACGCTCCGTCGATGTCGCGCACCAGCAGCGACCCGGTCCGCGGGTCCGTGAGCGTGCCCGGCGCCCGGTCATTCGAGGCACCGGTGCCGATTCCGCCGGTCGACCTGGTCGGGGCCTCGCCCGCGGGGGCGCCCGTGGTGGTCGAGGAGGTCTCGGCTGCGGTGTTCGCGGGGGTCGCGGTGGCGGCGCTGTCCTGCGCGGGTGCTCCGCGCCGCGCGGTGCGGGCCGGGTCCACCCGGATGGTCAGCGCGCCCAGGGCCTGCCAGAACGCCAGGCCCTCCGCGGACAGCGCGGCCGCCGGGTCGCGCCCGATGCCGAGGACGGCGAAGGACGGCCCGATGACGTCGTCGAGCTTCATCCGCAGCCGGTCGGCGGTCTCCACCGACGGCTGGCCGAACATCCGGCCCACCGGGGAACCCTTGTCCGGGGTCGCCGGGGCCAGGACCGCGCCCTCGGTGTAGCGGGGCAGCGGCTTGTACTTCATCTGCAGGATGTAGTCCCGGGCCCCGGGGATGCGCTGGACGCCGACGAAGAACGCGTCGCGCACCCGTTCGGTGAACCGGTTGCGCGGCTCGTACATCGCGCCGACCCGGGTGGCGAAGGAGACCATCGTCTCGGCGTGGGCGCGCCGCTCGGCGTCGTAGGTGTCGAGGAGGCGTGCGTCGGCCCGGCCCGCGAGCACCGCGGCGAGCTTCCAGCCGAGGTTCGTCGCGTCCCGGATCCCGGAGTTCATCCCCTGGCCGAAGAACGGCGGCTGCAGGTGGGCGGCGTCGCCGGCGAGGAACACCGGGCCGACCTGGAAGGTGGTGGCGATACGGGAGTGGTGCCAGTAGATCCGCCGCCGGGAGATCCGCGGCATCGGCGTGTCCCGGTAGTGCCGCGCGAGCAGGCCCATGACGACCTCGTCGGTCACCATCTGCTCGTCGGTCTCGTCGGGCAGCAGCTTGAACTCGAAGCGGCGGTGCCCGTAGGGCAGCGGGATCGTCATCGACGGGCGGACCGGGTCGCAGTGCACCGCCGAGTAGGGCGCGTCGAGCTGGTCGTCGGAGACGTCGACCACCAGCCACTTCGACGGGTTCGTCTCACCCACGAGCTCGACGCCGACACTGCGGCGCACGAAGCTGCGCCCGCCGTCGGCGCCGACGAGGTAGCGGGCGTTGACCGTGACGTCCTCGCCGTCGCGCGTGCCGGTCAGCACGACGCCGTCGTCGGTGCGCTCCAGCCCGGTCACCTCCGTGTCGGCGTACAGCCGCACACCGGGGAAGCGGTCGAGCCCGCGGCGCAGCGTCGCCTCCATCAGCGGCTGGAAGAACAGGTTGCGCCGTGGCCAGCCGAACGGCTGTCCACTGGGCCCCACGTGCGCGAGGACTTTGCCCTGCGAGTTGTGGTAGCGGATCGGCGCGTTCTGGATGCAGTCGGCGAGCACCTCGTGGACCAGGCCGACAGCCTGGAACGTCCTTAACGACTCGTCGTCCACGGCGACGGCCCGCGGATAGTCGATGACCCCGGACTCCCGGTCGAGCACGACGGTGCTCACCCCGTAGGTGCCCAGCAGGTTGGACAGCGTCACCCCGCACGGTCCCGCGCCGACGATCGCCACATCGGCCGATTCCCTGATCATTACCGTCTCCTCTTCCTGCCCGGAGCGGATCGCCATCGTGGTGCCGTGGCGGCTGCCTCGCCGTCCTGCCCGTAGTCGCGGTCCTGCCCGTCGTCGGCGTCCTGCCCGGGTCGCTACTGTTCTGCCATTGTCGTGCTTTCTGCCGCTGTCGTGCTTTCCGGGCCTCGCCCGCCGGTCCGGTCCGCCCGGTCAGTCGGCCAGCACGGAGATGGCCTGCTGGGGGCAGGCGGCGACGCCGCGGCGGGCGTCGTCCTCGGCGCCCGCGGGCACGGCGACGTCACCGCTGAGCGCGGTGAAGCCGTCGTCGTCGAGCGGGAACAGCTCCGGGTTCACCAGATAGCACTGGCCGTGGCCGGAGCATTCCGGCTGCTCCATGTGGATACGCATGCGTTCGTCGTCCTCGTCGGCTGAGATTCGGGTCGGCTGGGATTCGGGTCGGCTGGGAATTCGGGGCCGGGGTCGGCCGGGGGTTCGGCCGCGGGTGCGGTCAGCGCAAGCGGGGCTTGCGCTTCACGTTCGGCGGGACGGGGCTGCCGCCGCGGTTGCCGCGCTGGGTGTATGACAGCCCGGCCCGCTGGGCCAGCGACGGGGTCATGTCCAGGGACTCCCAGATGGCGCGGATGGTGCCCTGGATGGCCTCCGGGCGGCGCGCGGCGATCTCGGCGGCGAGCTCCGCGGCCCGCGGCCAGAGCTGCTCGCGGGGCACCACCTCGGTGACGATACCCAGCCGCAGGGCCGTCTCGGCGGTGAGCCGCTCGTCGTTGCCGAGCAGCGCCCAGCGCAGCACGTCGCCGAGGGGGATGTTGCGGGCCAGCATCCCGATCGGCTCCAGTGCGGAGACGAGGCCGCCGTTGGCGTGCGGGTCGAAGAAGGTGGCGTCCTCGGAGCAGATGATGATGTCCGACTCGTTGAGGAAGTACATGGCGCCGCCGGCGGCGATGCCGTGCACCGCGGTGATCACCGGCTTCCAGACGAACTGCTTGCGCGGGCCGAGACGGACCCCGGGGTCCTCCTGGTTCCACTGGTTCTGGTCGTTCCACCAGGGGCCCTCCTGGATGTCCAGCCCGGTGCAGAACGCGCGCTCGCCGGCGGCGCGCAGGACGGCGACGCGCACGTCGTCGTCGTCGCGGACCTCGTGCCAGACCGCCTCCATCTCCAGCGTCATCGTCTCCGTGAAGGAGTTGAGCCGCTCGGGGCGGTTGAGGGTGATGGTCGCGACGTGGTCGTCGACCTCGTAGAGGACGGTCGTGAGGTCCTTGAGCGGCATGAATGTTCCTCGGGAGTGGGCGAGCTGGCTGGGCCGGCTGGGCTGGCTGGGCTGGCTGGGCTGGTTGGACGGGGCTGGAGCTGGTGGGGGAGTGCTCGGGGGATCAGGGGCTGGCGTCCCAGACGCCGGCGCCCGCCTTCAGCTCGGCGGCGACCTCGTCGACGGTCGTGATCCTCGTGACCATGGCCAGGAAGTTGTCGAGCATGAAGCGGTGGGTCTCGGCGGAGGCGCCCGCGGTGGCGTCCTCGGGCAGCACCACGTGGTAGCCGCGGTTGACCGCCTCCAGCACGAGACCCGGGATCGCGACGTTCGTCGACACGCCGGCGACGACCACGACACGGGTGTCGGTCAACCGCAGCATCGCGTCGAGGTCGGTGCCGTAGAACGCGGTGAGCCCCGTCGCGCGACTGCTGACCAGATCACCCTCGCGGGGGGTCACCGGCTCGGGGACCTCGACGTCCACGCTGCCGGCGATCATCGTCCGGCGCTTGATCGCCATCGCGGACAGCGCCGAGTTCGCGCGCAGGCCGACCAGGTCCGGTCGGTGCTCGATGATGGCGTGCACCACCGGCAGACCCGCCGCACGGAACGCCTCCGCGAGCACGCCGATGCGAGCGCCGACGCCCCTCGACTCGGCCTGTTCGGCGAGCGCCGGTAGCCGGCTCACCGCCGGATCCACGATGCCGCGTTGGAACTCGCTGATGACCAGCGCCGGTCGGCCGATGATGAGCATGCTGATCGTCCTCTCCGCAGGAACTTCGGGGCCTCGAACCCGCTCGACCGTTCAGACGCCGATGCGCCGGCGCAGGTCGGGCAGGGCGACCTTGCCCATCGCGTTGCGCGGCAGCGCGTCGACGATCTCCAGCCGCTCCGGGAGCTTGCGCTTGTTCAGGCCGCCGGCGAGCAGGTACTCGCACAGCTGCGAAAGCGTCGGCGGCGCGGCGGCGTCCGCGGGCACGACCACGGCGCAGACCCGTTCCCCCGTCACCGGATCCGGCACGCCGAGCACCGCCACGTCGACGACCCCGGGATGCGCGGCCAGTGGCTCGGCGACCTCCCGGGCGGAGATGTTCTCCATGTTCCGGATGATCACCTCCTTGAGTCGGCCGGTGACGGTGAGGTAGGACCGTTCGTCGACGAAGCCGAGGTCGCCGGTGCGGAAGAAGCCGTCGGCGTCGAACGCCTCGGCGTCGAGGGCGGCGTCGACGTAGCCGAGCATGAGCTGCGGGCCGCGGACCCGGATCTCCCCGGACTCCCCGGGGTCGGCGCGGGATCCGTCGCCGCGCACGACGACGACCTCGGCGCCCTCGCCGGGCGGACCCTCGGTGCTCGCGTGGTCGGCGTCGGCGTCGTCCGCCCGCCCCCAGCAGACGTAGGGGCATTCGGTCATCCCGTAGCCGGAGACGACGCCCACCCCGCCGAGGGTGTCGCGGACCTCGGCGTGCAGGCTCGCCGGGCGAGGGGAGCCGCCGCAGAGGAACACCCGCGCCCGCGCAAACAGCCGCACGTCTCCGGCGGCGGCCTGCCGGGCCAGGTACACCCGGATGAACGGCACCCCGGACCCGACGATCGTCACGCCCTGGGCGGCCAGCAGGTCTGGCGTGCTCGCCGGGTCGAACACCTCGGCGGTCACCAGCGAGCTGCCGCAGCGCAGCGCCGTGACGAGATGGGCGAGCCCGCCGATGTGGGCGATCGGCGCCAGCATCGCGACCCGGTCGGTGGCCGTCACCGCCAGCGCGTCACTGAACGTGGTGGACGCGGCGAGCAGCGCCCGGTCGGTGTGCCGGGCGCCCTTGGGTGCCGAGGTGGTGCCCGAGGTGTAGAGCAGCCAGCGCACCGCCGCCGCCGGCTGCCCGGACCCCTCCGCCGGGTCCGGGGGGAGGCCGGCGGGGTCGGCGTCGGTCAGCTCGGCCGCGTCGACCACGTCGAGGCCGGGCACCTCGGCGGCGACGGCATGGGCCATGGCGAGGTGGTCGAACCCGCGAAAGCTGGCCGCGACGACGAGCAGCCGGGCGCCGGCCTGCCGGGTGATGAACCCGACCTCCCGTTCGCGCAGCATCGTCACCAGCGGATTCTGAACCGCGCCGAGCCGGCTGAGTGCCGCGGCGAGCACCATCGTCGAGATCCGGTTCGGCAGCTGCCAGGAGACGACGTCGTCACGGCGGATGCCGCGCGCCGCCAGTCCCGCGGCGAGCCGCTCGGCCCGGTCGCGGAACTGCGCGAACGTGACCCGGTCCCCGCCCGCGTCCACCGCGAGCAGGGCGTCGGGCGTCAGCGCGGCCCGCGTGCGGGCGAGCTCCCACAGCGACGCCGCCCCCGCACCTGTCGACGCCTGCGCGGCGAGGATCGGGGCGGAGGCCGCGGCGGAGGCCGGGGTGGATATCGCGCCAGACGTCGGGGCCGACGTCTGGCTCACGGGGTTTCGGGCGCGGAGAGCTCCGCCCGCAGCTCCCGCTTGAGGATCTTGCCGGCCGGGCCGAGGGGCATCTCCGAGCGGAACGCGAAACCACGCGGCTGCTTGTAGCCGGCGAGCTGCTCGCGGGCGAGGGCGCGCAGCTGCGCCTCCAGGTCCTCGGTGGTGATCTCGCCCTTGGGCACCACGACCGCGATCGGCGTCTCGCCCCACTCCGGGTGCGTGACGCCGACGACGGCCACCAGGTCGACGTTGGGATGCGCGCCGAGCACCCGCTCGATCTCGGCCGGGTACACGTTGAACCCGCCGGAGATGATCATGTCGATCTTCCGGCCGGCGATGTGCAGGTAGCCGCGTTCGTCGAGGCGGCCCAGGTCGCCGGTCCACAGGCCGTCGGGCCGGAAGGTCTCGGCGTTGGCCTCGGGCCGGTTCCAGTAGCCGCGGGCGACCGAGTCGGCCCTGACGACGATCTCGCCGACCTCGCCTCGCGGCAGGTCGGCGCCGTCGTCGCCGACGATGCGGATCTCGGCGTGCGGCGTCTCCTTGCCGCAGGAGGTGCGCAGCGCATCGTCTCCGGCGAAGATCGCCTGGTGATCCTCGGGGGTGAGGATCGTGACCTGCCCGCCGGCCTCGGTGGAGCCGTAGCGCTGCTGCAGGTCGCAGCCGAGCTTGCGGGCCGCCTCCTCGGCGAGGCCGGGCGGGGCGGGCGCCGAGCCGTAGCTGATCCGCCGCAGGCTGGACACGTCGATGTCGGACCGGGAGTCGAGCTCGCGCAGCGTACGGATCAGCATGGTCGGGATGAACGTGGTCATCGTGACCTGCCAGCGCTCGATCGTCTTCAGCACCGCGACGGGGTCGAAGCGGGGATGGATGACCATCGTCTGGCCCAGGTACATCCAGGACAGCGTCCGGATCATTCCGCCCGCGGTGTAGAACGGGGTGGTCGCCAGGAAGACGTCGTCGTGGCGGGACTCGGTGGAGATCGTGGTGTCGAGCACCTGGGCGAGCAGGGTGCGGTGCTCGTGCACCACGGCCTTGGGCCGGCCGGTCGTCCCGCTGGTGTAGAGCAGCAGGTGGATGTCACTGTCGACGAGGTCAGCCGGGGTGGGGTCGACGTCGCGGCCCGCCGCCAGCGCCTTGGCGTAGTTCACGCCGACCGAGTCCCCGCCGATCTCGACGACGGTGTCCAGGGCGGCCAGCGGCGCCCCCGGCCCGTCGACGTGGTCGGTGTGCACGATGGCCGCCCGCGCCCCGCTGTCGGACAGGACGTAGTCGACCTCCGGCCCGGAGAGCCGGATGTTGATCGGCACGAGCACCAGGCCCGCCTTGGCGAGCCCGTAGGTGATCTCCGGCCACTCCGGGGTGTTGCGCGCGCAGACGGCGACCCGGTCGCCCTTCACCAGCCCCCGCCCGAGCAGGTAGGTGGCGATGCGGTTGGCGCGCTGGTCCAGGGACCGCCAGGACAGCTCGGTGTCCTCGTACACCACCGCGGCCTTGTCGGGGTAGCGGCGGGCATTGCGCCGGGCTATGTCACCGATCAGCATCGTTCCTCGCAACTCGGGCGGGCGGAGCCGACCGGCGCCGACGCGAGGTCGGGCCGGTGGCGCCGGAATTCGGATCAGGAAGGACGGCCTGGGCCTGCGGCGGCCGACTCGAGAACGGGGCGGCCGACTCAGATCAGGAAGGACATCGTGGGGACGGGCCCGCCGGCGTTGACCAGGTGGACGGTCTTGGCGGCGAGCTTGAGGTCCCCGCCCCGCGTCCGGATCCGGTACTCGTAGCGGCCGGCCCAGACGGTCAGGTCGAACCGGTACTCGTAGATCACGAAGTTGGCGGCCAGGGTCGTCGTGTCAGCGTCCTGGGCGACGACCTCCAGGTTCGTGATCAGTCGACGCAGCACCGACGGCGGGGTCTGGGAGTGCCGGTTACCGGAGTTGAGCTGCGCGACCCGGCTGCGGATCCGGCGGCGGTTGTCGTAGATGTAGGAGACGTTGACCCTCGGGTCGTGGTCGGGGTGCATCGGCACCCAGTACTTGGCGTCGTCGTCCCACAGCGCCTCCCACTGCGAGTACCGCGCCTCGTCGGCGAGGCGGGCCTCGGTGTAGATGAAGGAGGCCAGAGCTGGGTCGACGCCGGCGGCGGGCACGGCGCCGGCGGGCACCGCGGCGGCGGCACCGAGGCTGGTGAGGTCAGACATGTGGACGGGCTCCCTGCGGTGTGCGGACGGCTGCCTGCGGTTGGACGCCCCCGGTCAGGCGCCGGGAGCGGCGGTCCCGGTGAGCACCTGCGTCCAGTGCTTCCACCAGCCGCGCTGCGGCGTCTCGGCCGACTTGTCGTGGTTGACGATGCCGGTCTCGTCGGTGATGTCGGACTCCGTGCCGCGGCGAAGCACGACCCACTCGGGTGAGCCCGCCGCGAGGCCGAGCTGGTTGCGGGCGCCGATCTCGCCGTCGTCGGCGATGAGGAACCCGGCCGGACCCATCGCGCCCTCGCTGCGGCGCAGGGTCTTCTCGTTGACCTCGTCCGCGCCCGGGATCAGGGCGGGCGTGGTGTAGGCGATCGCCCGGCCCGGACCCAGCGGCTCCACCGTCATGACGTTCATCTCGGCGAGGAACAGGTTCGGGAAGATCAGCGTGTGCGGGGGGCCGACGACGAACGCCCGGTGGGTGTCCTCCGGCCCGCGCGCCTCCTCCATCGCGGCGACGTACCGGGGCAGCTTCTCCCGGCGGATCCGGCCGAACCAGATGAACTCCTCGTCGAGGCGGCTGTACTCCTTGGCGTAGTCGATCTCGGAGTGGCCGTTGCCGAGGTCGCGGACGTACACCTCGACCTTGGACGGGACGTGGGAGACCTTCGCCGGCTTCACCGCGTCGTACACGGAGGCATGGGTGAACAGCGCGTGGTAGCCGTCCACGTTGTTCTCCATGACCATCTTCCAGTTGCAGCGCATGTCGTGCTTCATCCAGCCGGCGCGCAGGTTCAGCTCGCCGGTGGGGGACACCGCCAGCAGCCGGTCGATGGCGGTCGTCGACCGGCCGAGATGCTCGAGCAGGGTGATCGCCGGCGGGTTCAGCGAGGCGAAGACGAAGCCGCCGTAGCTGTCGACGGCCGCGGCCGGGGAGAGCCCCATGGCGTCGCGCACCGCGTGGAAGCTCGACCCGTAGCCGTCGCGCATCGGGACGCCGGCGAGGTGGCCGTCATTGCTGAACGTCCAGCCGTGGTAGGGGCAGCGGAACGACGAGCTGTTGCCGGCGTCGGCGTTGCACAGCCGGTTGCCGCGGTGCGTGCAGCGGTTGGCCAACACCCGCACCTCGCCGTCCTTGCCCCGCACGACGATCCACGGTTCGCCGGCGATGCGGCGGGTGACGTAGTCGCCCGGCTCGGGGACCTCGCTGACGTGGGCGACGAACACCCAGCCGTTGCGGAAGATCCGGTCCATCTCCTGGTCGTACACCTCCTGGGAGGTGTAGACGGAACCATGGACGCGGTCGGGTTCGACGAGCGCGGCGACGTCCACCTGGCCGACGTGCGCCGACGTGTCCAGCTCGGTCATGGGGAGACCTCCGGTTCGGATGAGGTGTGCGCCGCGGCCGGGAGACCTGCCGCGGATGGGTCGGGTGCGGGGGTGGTGCCGGGAACGGGAGTGGTGCCGGATGTCGCGGGGGAGTCGTCGGCGCCGGCCGGGTCGAGGGACGCGGCGGGCACCGCGACGCCGCCGACGTGGCGGAAGCCGATGGTGACGGGCCGGCCGATCGCGGGGGCGGACCCGGTGGCGGTGAGCGTGGTCATGATCAGTCGATGCCCGCTGGCCAGCTCGATGTCCAGGACGGGGTAGGGCTCGGTCACCCGGACCAGGCCCGGCTCCCGCCGGTGCACGAGGGTGACCGCATGCACACTGCCGGCACGCTCGACCGGGCGCCAGCGGATGTCGGTGGCACCACAGCCGTCGCAGGCCCGCTGCTCCAGTTCGAGGGCCAGCCCGCAGGCCGCGCAGAACGGCAGCGTGAGCTCGCCTGCGGCGGCGCCGGCGTACAGCGGGGCGAGCGACCCGTCGGCCAGCGGCGCCAGCGCCGCATCGACCAGCCAGTCCTCCGCCTGCGCCTGCGCCTGCGCGGCGGCGGCGGGGCTGGCGGCGGCGGCGGTGTTCGGGCTCATCGGGACGGCTCCAGGTCGAGGATCAGGCAGGCGTGGTGGTCGACCCGGCCGCCGATGCCGCCGACGAGCGCGGTGCTCGCGCCGGGCACCTGGCGCGCCCCGCCGGCGCCGCGAAGCTGCACCACGGCCTCGGCCAGCGGCGTCATCCCCTGCAGGTAGAACCCGGAGAGCTGGCCGCCGCCGGTGTTGACCGGCAGGTCGCCGCCGGGGGCGGTGGCGCCTGAGCGGACCACCTTGCCCGCCTGCCCGGGCTCGACCAGGCCGTACTCCTCCAGCAGCAGCAGGGTCACCACGCTGAACGGGTCGTAGAGCTCGATGACGTCGAGGTCGGCACGGGTGAGCCCGGCCATCTCCAGCGCGCCGTCGACGGCGGCCCGGCCGCCGCCGAACCACGACTCGCCCGGGGCGCGCCGCCGGCGCATCGGATGCGCCTGGCCCATCCCGCGGACGTGGACCCGCGGGGCCTGGCCGGGCGTGGCCTCGCCGCTGACCACGAGGGCGACCGCGCCGTTGACGGGGCGTGCGCAGTCGAGCACGCGCAGCGGGGCGGAGATCATCCGACTGGCGAAGTAGCCCTCGGCGTCCAGCGGCTTGCGCACGACCGCGTCCGGGTTGCCCAACGCCCAGGCGCGGGTCGACACGGCCACGGCGCACAGGTCCTCGGGGTCTCCGCCGGACACCGCGAAGTAGCGCGAGGCGAGCAGGGCGTAGGTGGGGACCGAGCCGAGCACACCACTGGCCCGCTCCAGCCCGCGGGCCCCGTCGTTGCCGCCGCTGTGGGCATAGGTCGACCCGGACGTGCCGCCGGCGCGCAGCGGTGCGTCGGCGAAGACGCAGATCACGGTGCGGGCCAGGCCCGCCCGAATGGCGAGCACCGCCCGCTGGATCATCGCGGCCGCGGTGGCGCCCTTGATCTCGACATGCTCGAGCAGGCGCAGGTCACCGAGCCCGCCCTGCCGGGCCAGCGCCACGCCCAGCCGGTCGGGGCGAACCCCCTGGCTGGAGTTGACGAGCAGGCCGTCGACGTCACCGGGGGCGAGCCCCGCGTCGGCGAGCGCGCCCGCGACGGCCTCGATGGCGAGGTCGACGGGCACACCGCCGGCCGAAAGAGACATGGGTGTCAGACCGAGTCCGACAATCGCGGGCTCCAGAGGCGAGGCCATCAGCTCTGGGCTCCCGGACCCGTGAGCGCCGAGCGCCGCACGGGGCTGCGTTCCTCTCGGTAGGCGCCCACGCGCAGCCAGTCCAGGCGGTCCTCGGGTGCGGCCAGGCACAGGCTCGCCAGCTCGATCGGGGACAGCAGGATCGACGCGCCGGTCTCGATGTCCTCGACCAGCAATCGGGGGGAGTTTCCGCGGCGGTCCACCGAAACTCGCACGGCGGCGAACTCGTTGGACAACTCGGCGGACTCCAGGTGGTCGCGGTGCGGCCGGCTCACCGGTACCCCCCTCGGGACGGCCGCCCGCCGGTGGTACCGGTCACGGACGGGCGTGCTCCGGGGGATCTGGTGGAGGCGGGACGGTTCATGGCCCTAGGGTATACTCACTGTCAGAAACGGTGCTGGACTCACGCTCGATCCCGCCGTCTGCGCCGCCCGCTGCCCAGGGGCGTCCGCCGGGCCGGGTCGTGACCCGGCCGCGGGACCTCGCCTACCCGCCGAGGTCCCGCGTTCCCGCCGACCCGAGGGATGGATCATGGCTGCTCCCCCGCCCGCCCAGCTCACCCATGTAGGTCTGTACGTCAACGACGTGGACCGCATGGTCAACTTCTACTCGGAGCTACTCGGCCTGCTCGTCATCGACCAGGGCGACTTCCTGGGCCGCCGGCTGACCTTCCTCAGCCGCCGCGCGGACGAGCACCACCAGCTCGTGCTCGTCTCCGGGCGCAAGGTCCCCGAGGGCGAGATCGCTCTGCTCAGCCAGGTCTCCTTCCGTCTCACCGACGACGACCTCACCTCGCTGCGCTGGTTCCACGACAAGGCCCTGGAACTCGGCGCGACCGGTATGGAGGGTCGTAACCACGGCAACAGTTGGAGCATCTACTTCCTGGACCCGGAAGGGAACCGGTTGGAGCTCTACACCCCGACGCCGTGGTACGTCAGCCAGCCCTGGCGGGTCGCGCTGGACCTGGCCGACACCGACGAGGTGATCCGGGAGAAGACCCAGGCCCTCATCGAGGAGACGGCCACCTGGTCCCCGGTGCAGACGTGGAGCGCGTCGGTGGCGCAGCGCCTGCGCGCCGCCGAGAGCGACTGACCGGCTCCCGCCCCGAGGCGGCCCGCGCACGGGGAGTCCACCCGTGCCGGGGGCTCGCCCCGCGCCCGACGAGTCATCTGAGCCCGACGAGTCATCCGACCCGACGAACGAGGATCGTGAGCAGCGCATGACCGACGAGGTCCCCTACCGCAGCATCTGGACGTACCTGCGGGACGTGCCGTTCCGCCAGGACTGGATCGACATCGACGGGGTGTCCACCCGCTACGTCGAGGCCGGTTCCCCCGACGCCCCGGTCGTGCTCATGCTGCACGGCACCGGGGGGCACTGGGAGACCTTCGCGCCCACCATCGGCCCGCTGAGCAAGCACTTCCGCTGCATCGCGGTGGACATGGTCGGTAACGGCTTCTCCAGCAAGCCGGACTACGACTACGAGATCGCCGTCTACGAGCGCCACCTGCTCGGCCTGCTCGACGCGCTCGGGGTGCAGACCACCTACATCATCGGCATGTCGCTGGGAGCGTGGGTCGCCGCCCGGCTCGCCATCGACGAACCGGACCGGGTCCGCAAGCTGATCCTGATGTCGCCCGCGGGCCTCATCGCGACCGCGTCGAACATGGCCCGCATCCGGGCCGAGCGCACCGCCGCCGTGGACAACCCCACCTGGGAGTCCACCAAGGCGATGTTCAACCACCTGATCGCCGACGAGGCCAACCGGCTGCCCGACGTCATCGCCCTGCGCCAGGCGATCTACCGGCTGCCGGAGACGCGCAAGGTCATCGACCACGTGCTGATCCTGCAGGACCCCGAGGCCCGCGATCGCAACCTCATCCCGCCGGACCAGTGGTCGCGCATCGCCGCCCCGACGCTCGTCGTCGCATCCGGCAAGGACTTCGGCGAGTACCAGAACACCGCCCGCCAGGTCGCCCGGCTGATCCCGGACTCGCAGGTCCTGGAGATGTCCGAGGTCAAGCACTGGCCGCACTTCGAGGACCCGGAGCTGTTCAACCCGGCGGCGCTGGCGTTCCTGCTGGGTGGGCAGAGCGAGTCCGAGAACGCATGACGCTCGATTCCGAACTCGTCGAGGACGCCGCCGCGCGCCTCGACGAGGCCGAGCGCACGCTGACCCCCATCCCGCAGCTGTCCCTGCAGTACCCGGACATGACGATCGAGGACGCCTACGCAGTCCAGCGCGCCTGGACCGAACGTAAGCTGGCCGCCGGCCGCGAGCTGCGCGGGCGCAAGATCGGCCTGACGTCGCGGGCGATGCAGCAGGCTGTCTCGATCACCGAGCCGGACTACGGCGCGATCTACGACGACATGTTCTTCGACGACTCCGGGGTCGTGCCCGCGGGCCGGTTCATCCGCCCGCGGGTCGAGGTCGAACTCGCCTTCGTGCTCGCCGAGCCGCTGACCGGCCCTGGCGTCACGATCTACGACGTGCTCGACGCCACCCGCTACGTCACGCCCGCGCTGGAGATCCTCGACGCCCGGGTGCAGATGAGCGACCCGGCGACCGGGCATCTGCGCACCATCGTCGACACCATCTCCGACAACGCCGCCGACGCGGGGCTGGTGCTCGGCGGGCGCGCCGTGCGCCCCAACGAGGTGGACCTGCGCTGGGTGTCGGCGCTGCTGTACCGCAACGAGACGATCGAGGAGTCCGGGGTCGCCGCGGCGGTGCTGAACCATCCGGCGAACGGCGTCGCGTGGCTGGCGAACAAGCTCGCCCCGTACAAGGTGGGTCTCGACCCGGGCCAGGTGATTCTGGCAGGCTCGTTCACCCGGCCGGTGTTCGCCCGCTCGGGCGACACCTTCCACGCCGACTACGGCCCGCTGGGCGCCATCACCTGCCGCTTCGCCTGACCGAGCGGGCAGGTGTGCGGGCAGGCGGGCGAGGAGAGGTCTTGCTGATGTGTGGAGCACCGGGGGCGACGGCGATGACGGGTGGGCGG
>NZ_JAMPTM010000589.1 GCF_025403375.1 Frankia gtarii | reverse complement strand
GCCGGCGACTGACCCGCCCCGTCCGGGACGGTCGTACGCGGCGAAACCGCACCAGGGCGGCCTGCACGAACGACTCGACCGGATGGATCGCCGCGCCCACGATCTGACCGGCGTCGTTGACCGCCCAGGCCGGATGCGGATCGAGATCGACCCGCATCCGGCCGCCGTGGCGACGGCCGGACGTGCGACGGCGGCGCTCAGCGGCGCCAGGGAGAGCGGGAGGTGCTGCGCGGCAACGGTTCGGTAGCCGCCCAGATCCGCCGCCAGCGCGCCGTCGGGGTGTCCGGGGCGCCGCGCAGCCGCGCGGAGATCGACACCGGCCCGGCGCCGGGCCGCACCGCGGCGCGGGGATGGTGCCGGCCAAGGGCATGCGCCTCGCCGACGACCGCCGAGGTCGCGGACCCGCCGGTGGACAGCCCGTCGGGGGAGCAGGTGTCGGCGCCGTCACGGTCGGCGGCAGTCGGCTGGCGCGGTGTCGCATCGGGCGCATCGGGCGCATCGGGCGCATCGGGGGAGTCGGGGGGCTGCTCGGCGAGCGCGGCACGGGTGGCATCCCACCAGTTCGTCGCATCCTCGGCGCACAACCGGTCGACCTCCGCGGCCAGCCGCGCGGTGAACGTGCGCACATCCTCACCCGGCGCCGCCCGCAACGGCCGCCCGAAACGCACCGTCACCTGCGGGCGGCCCGCCACCGGCCACGACCGGCCCCGCGGCATCGCCGCA
>NZ_JAMPTM010000588.1 GCF_025403375.1 Frankia gtarii | reverse complement strand
ACCCGTCCCGGCGCGACCCCGCCACCGGCGCACTCCGCCCCCGGCACACCGCGCCACCGTCTCACCGCACCTCGGTGATCAGCTGCGGCGGGCTGTGCAGGTACGTGATCGACGGATCACGCCCCACCGACCCCGACACGATCTCCAACGCATCCGCCAGCGTCGACGCCGCCCGATAGCCCAGCCGCGCACACACCGCCCGATCGCCCCCGACGAAGACCACCTCGGCCAGATGCGCCCGCGCCGGCGCCGTCTCATACCAGCGGTGGAACGGATGCACCCCGTGATGCGCCAGCGACGTCCGGTACAGCGACGCATACCAGGGATCGGTGGCGTACTGCCGTTCGAACTTCGCCTCGACCGTCGCCGGATCACTCGACTCGGCCAGCACCTCCTCGTAGAAGTCCACATACGACGGCTGATGCAGCTGGGAGAACCGCGCCGCCACCGGATGGTAGACGATCATCGCTCCGTTCTCCCGGACGACGGGCCGCCCCCGATGACGGGCGAACACCTCGGCAAGCGCACCGTGCGCGGCCAGCACCGGATCCGCCGGCGCCCCACCCTGATACGCCCCGAACGGGGGCAACCCCACGACCACGACGTCACTCTGCCCGTCGACGTCGACACGCTGCTGGGCGTCGACGGACTGCCACGCCGCCGCCACGACGGCCGCCGGATCGCCCGCCGTCAGCGAGGTGATCGCATAGTCGGCGCCCAGCTCGCGCAGCACCCGGGCC
>NZ_JAMPTM010000587.1 GCF_025403375.1 Frankia gtarii | reverse complement strand
GTTGTAGGCCGGCGGCGGGACGGCCGGTGCCGGGGCCGGTGCCGGTGCCGGGGCTGCGGGGGCAGGTTCGGCGTGCTTAAGGGGATTGATCCCGACCGGGAAACCGAACTGCGCCGTCATCTGCGCAGCCACATTGTTCATCCACCGAGTCAGGTCCGGCGCCGCGACGTTGCCCCGAACCTTCTTACTCATATACCGGCCCGACTTGTCGTTGATAACCCAACGACCATCAGGCCCCCGGCTCAGCTCACCACTGAACCGAGCCGGCGCCGTCACCGTCCGGCCCGACACCGGATCGAACCCCACCACGATCGTCGGATGCCCATGCATCATCAGATCCGTTTCCAACTGATCCCGCGTCAACCCCGGATTATGCGGAGACATCCAGGCGAACAACTCGTCGAGTTCCGCCTTCGGAACAATCGACGTCACCAGCTCACTGCCCACGAAGACCTGACCGTCCTCACCCACCGCGAACTGCCACAGCGCCCCCGCCGGACTCCCCTCCAGATGCTTACCCGAAAAATCCTCCAACCGACTCCACAAAGGATTGACCCGAAGCCGACCCTCCTTGTCGAACTCCCAGTCCTTCAAACCCTTCGGCTCCACCGCAGGAGCCAACTCATGATCCAGATCACGAACCGGCCGCCCCCCACCCGGCACCGCGGAACCCTGCGGCACCGCGGAACCGACCGGCGCCACGGATTCCGCGGGCGGGGCGGGGTCAACGGGCGGAGCGGGAATCT
>NZ_JAMPTM010000586.1 GCF_025403375.1 Frankia gtarii | reverse complement strand
GGCGGGGGCTGGGGCCGCGCAGGCCCTCCAGTCGGGCGACGCGCCAGGACCAGGCGACGGTGATCGCCACCGCGGTCGCGGTCACGGTCATGCCGGTGACCCCGCGGATCGCGACGAACACGGCGGTGGACTGGGATACCAGTAGCCAGAAGGTGAAGGCGGCGTTGCCGAGGTTCACCACGGCCCAGAACAGGGTCAGGCCGAGGAAGAGCCGGCGTACTCCGATGCGCTCGGTGACGCCCGGTGGTAGCGGACAGAAGTCGCCGGCCAGTCGGTGGACCAGTGGTCGGGGTGTCAACGCCGACAGCAGGAAAATCAGACCGATCACGGCGGCGACGATCACCGGTTGCAGGAAGTAGATGAACGCATTGCCATTGATGATCACGATGACGGTGCGGACGGTGAGCCCGACCGAGGACAGGATCAGCATGGCGGGAATGCGCTGCCTGCGCACGACGCGGCGGCCCAGGGCGATGTAGCCCCAGGCCACGGCGATCAGCGCGGCGAGGGTGAGGCCGCCCAGATGCAGAAAGATCAGGAAGAGGGCCGCGGGGATGACAGTTGCTTCGACCAGATGTGGCACCGCGTGTTTCGCGATACTTCTGGGGCGGGGCAGCTGTACGGCGGCTGTGTCGCTCACGGGCGCGGGACCCGGCGGGTCCACGGAGGGACGCGGGGGTGGACTCGGAAGCGCCGGCTCGCGGTCGAGTGAACCGTCGGCAGAGACATGAGCTCCTTGGGGGGAA
>NZ_JAMPTM010000585.1 GCF_025403375.1 Frankia gtarii | reverse complement strand
TCGACGACGGTGCGGGCCTTGTACCGCTCGGTATCGAATGTCGGGGGGCATCCACCGGCCTGGCCGCGCCGTGTGCGGTTGTTCTTCTGGTCGGCGCGTTCGGGGATGGTGTGGCTGATCCCGCGGGTTCGCAGGTCCTCGCGGATCGCCCGGCCGCTGTAGGCCTTGTCCGCGAGTACATGGTCGGGGCGGGTCCGGGGCCGGCCGGGCTCGTCCCGGCCGACCCGGATCCCGGCCATGACCTGGTCGAACCGGGTGGAGTCGTTGACCTGCCCGGGCGTGAGCAGGATCGACAGGGGTCGGCCCCGGCCGTCACAGGCCACGTGGATCTTGCTGGTCAGTCCACCGCGGGACCGGCCGAGTCCTTCCACCGCGGCGCGTTCGCCTGGTGGGCATTCGTTGATCGGCCCATCCCCTTTTTGCGGGCTTCCTGGTCGGCGGGAACCCGGTGGAGGGCGCCGGCGGCGTGCTGATGGGCCCGCACGATCGTCGAGTCCACGCTGACGGTCCGTTCCACGTCACCGACCGCGTCGTTCTTGACCACGACACGGTCGAGGATCCGTTCCCAGGTGCCGTCCAACGACCAGCGACGGAACCGGTTGTACACCGTCTGCCGCTTGCCGTAGCGGGAGGGCATGTCCGGTCAGGGCGCCCCGGTCCGTTCCCGCGACAGAATCCCGTTGATCGTCTGACGGTGGTCCGCCCACCGGCCACCACGACCACCCGTCCTGGGCAGCAGCGGCTCAATGCGC
>NZ_JAMPTM010000584.1 GCF_025403375.1 Frankia gtarii | reverse complement strand
CGGTAGTTCAGTCAACTGGGGGCCGTCCCCACCCCACAGGTAGGGGATGCCGATCTGGCCCTGGGCGTAGAGGACGGCGGCGTAGCCGGCATCGGACGCGGTGGTGTCGGCCCCTGGGCCGTCAGTCGAGCCGTACTGGGTGGCCTGGGTAACAACCTGGGCGATGTAGGCGCCGGAATGGTTGTAGTCCCACAGGGCGCCGGTCAGGTCGGTGGCGACGTGGTTGTCGCATAGGTAGGCCGCGGCGGCGTAGATCGCGTCCTGGGGGTTGTAGAGCGACGGCGGGTTCGCGCCGCCTGCTGGTAGTTGGTGACGAGCGACGACGTCGGCGAACGTCGGGGCGAGGAACTGCATGGGGCCGCCGGCGCCGGCGCTGTTGGTACCGCTGGCCACGCCCGGCAGCCGACTGCGTCCATGATCGGATTCGACTTTGCCGATGGCCGCGAGCGTCGTCCAGGACAGGCCGGGGCAGGTCGCTGCTGCCTGCATGTAGAGGGTCAGGTAGTCGGCGGGGACGTCGTCGAGCGCGGTCTGGCTGGGACTGCCGCCGCTGCCGCAGCCGAGGAACCAGCCGACGACCGGCACGCACAGGACTCGTTCTGCCAGTTGGGCGGCGGCGGCGCCCATGAGCACGATGAGCAGGACTACGGCGGCGGCGGCCCCGGCGAGGTATTTGGTCGTGGCCGCTCACCCCCGGTACTTCTCAGGGGGCATGGGCGCGGGTGGGCGCAGGCCCGATCCGGTGGGGAGCTGT
>NZ_JAMPTM010000583.1 GCF_025403375.1 Frankia gtarii | reverse complement strand
GGCGTGGTGGGTGAGGAGGGTCTGGACGGCGAGGCCGCTGCGGTCGGCGATTTCCGGGAGGAGGAGGGTCGCGCCGCGGAGGACGTCGACGGCGCGGGCGAGGTCGCGGCGGTTCGAATTTTTGCCGATTCCACTGTTGACGCCGATCATGCGGCTGGTCGTGTGGGCCAGCCCGGGTATCTGATGGCCGTCTGTGCCGCGGGAGGTGGTGTCGAGGAGGAAGGGTCGGATTTCGCGCCACGAGCGGGCGGTGTCGGCTGCCTGTTCGGCGGCGATGTCGAGGCGGGCGCGGTCGGGGCCGCGGGTGAGGGTGGCAGCGCGGTGGGTGAGGAACGATGTTCGGTCGCTGATCGCGATGGCGAGGTTGGCGAAGCCGAGAAGGGCCTGCTGGCTGATGAGGACGTCGGGTTGGCTGAGCTGGTGGAGCATCCGGCGGATCTGGTGGATGTTGCGGTCGAGGGGTGGTGCGGTGGGGTCGCCGAGGAGCGGGGCGATGGGGTCGAGGGCGTGGTCCCCGGTCGGGTGGAGGCGTTCGCGGGACATGCGGATCGGGCCGGCGAGGGCGCCGAGTCGGGTGAGGATCCGGGCGGCGGGGATGACCGAGGGGACGTTGGTCTGGAACGGTGCGAGCAGCGCCGGGAGTGCCTGTGCGGTGAGGGTGGCGGCGAGGGTGATGTCGGTGAGTCGGGTCATCGCGCCGCGGATGGCGAGGGGGTCGCCGAGGATGACGGCGTCGAGGCTGCGGTGGTGTCCGGTGC
>NZ_JAMPTM010000582.1 GCF_025403375.1 Frankia gtarii | reverse complement strand
GTCCCTGCAGACACCCCCACCGTCGCGGACACCACCACCTGCGCAGACGACACCAACACCGCGGACACCTCCCCCGCGGACACCTCCCCCGCAGCCGGCTCAGGTCGCCGGCCTCCCCGCGGCCGGCGACGTCGTCTTCCCGGGGCGGCGGCGGACGTGGCTGGTCGTCGGCTCGCTGCTGGTCGGCGTCGGCGTCGTCCTGCTGGCTGCGGCGTTGATCGTCCTTGTCGATCTCCTGTTCACCTATCAGGGCTATAACCGCCGAGGTATCTCCGCCGCGCTGCTGGGGGCCGGCATCTTCGCCGTGGTCGGTGCCGCCGCACTGTTCCCGGGTTGGTGGCGTCTCCGGTTCGGCCTGCGACCCGCGAGGCTGACGGTCGGCCCACACAGCCTGCGCGCGCAGTTCGGCGGGCAGCGCTACGAACGCGCCTGGCCGGAGATCGCCCGCGCCGACGTCATCCGGCTGGGCCGCCGGGAGGTGCTGGCGGTCTGGCCGGCGCGGCCCACCGTGCCCTGGGCCGGGCTGCCCCGGCCGGTCCGCGGGAACCCGAAGGGCCGCTACCGGTTCGCCTGGTACAACCCGGTGCTCAACTGCGACATCGTGATGGATATGGCAGTGCTGCGGGGACGCCCCGCGCGGCGCGTCTCCGCAGCACTCGGCGCGGTCAGCGCCGCGACGGGCAGGACCGCCCCCGGGCAGGAGCCTCGCCGCGCCGGACCCGGACCTACCGGCCCCGGACCCGGGTGGTGACGGTGCCGGAGGCGGCGGGGGCGGCGTCGGGGTTG
>NZ_JAMPTM010000581.1 GCF_025403375.1 Frankia gtarii | reverse complement strand
TCCGCACCGAACCGGGCGGTGACGCCGGCCCGGAAGCCGGTGAACTGGGCGGCCATCACGCCGCTGTCCGGATAGAGCAGACCGGCCTTGATCGAATCATCGGTCACACCGGGGGCGCAGGCGCCGGACGCGGAACTTCCGCTATTCGACGAGTCCCCGGAACTACAGGCCGCGAGCATGGTCACCGCAGCGACCGCCACCACGCCCAGCCTCATACGCCACACCCGTTCAAGCCACCTCTCGACCGCGCCGAGGTTTCCCGAGCCCGCGGCTGACCGCTCTGTGCTGATGAATTCCCGATCCTGGCCACGCATGCGCGATCGGGTATCGGCGAGCGAACTCGCCGCGAGAACCGCCACCGCCGTGTAGCACATCAACGTCTACCAGATCAGTGCGGAAAACTTGGTCACGTCAGCACGGCAGTCAGTACAGGTCCGATCCTCCGACATCTTCACTGGAGATCACAGATTCCGTCGACGGAAACCTACCAGGGGGTAGCCACACCAGAACCAACCGGGGGGTGCTCTCCGCATCCCTTCCGCGCCCTTAGCGTCGCCTCAGGAAATTCGCAACGATCCCCACCCAGCTTTCTCCGTGGCGTGTCAGCGGCGCACACCCGAGCGTTGGCACAGGGCCACCCAACACCCAATCACACCCTCATTCCGTATACGGATCATCTCGGGAGAAACAACGTTCGGCGTACCAGAGACGACGGCCCGCTCCCGAAGAACGTGGTCCCCCCGGGGGTTCGCCGGCACCCGCCTCCCCCGGCCGCACAGCGCGCAGGCTCGCGACGTGGGGC
>NZ_JAMPTM010000580.1 GCF_025403375.1 Frankia gtarii | reverse complement strand
GGCTGGGACCGCGGGCGTGACCAGCGGGGCCTTCCGGCGCCGGCTGCGCGATCACCGGCCGGCGATCGGCATGTGGGTGGCCAGCGGCAATCCCTACAACGCCGAGATCTGCGCCGGTGGCGGCCTGGACTGGCTGCTCATCGACGGTGAGCACGCCCCGAACGACGTGCGCAGTCTCCTCGCCCAGCTGCAGGCCGTCGCACCGTACCCGGTGGCCCCGGTCGTGCGTCCGCCGACCGACGACCCCGTGCTCATCAAGCAGCTGCTCGACATCGGCGCCGAGAACCTGCTGCTGCCGATGGTGGAGTCCGCCGAGCAGGCCGCGGCGATCGTCGCGGCCACCCGCTACCCACCCGCCGGGATCCGCGGCGTCGGCAGCGCGTTCGCCCGGGTGTCCCGGTGGACCCGGGTCGAAGGGTACCTGCACCGCGCCGACGACGAGATCTGTGTGATGGTCCAGATCGAGTCCGCGGCCGGCCTCGCCGAGTGCGCGGCGATCGCCGCCGTCGACGGCGTCGACGGGGTCTTCTTCGGCCCCGCGGACCTCGCCGCGTCCCTCGGACATCTGGGCCGCCCCGAGCACCCCGACGTCGTCGAGGCGATCACGTCAGCGGTCGCGGTGGTCAACGCGGCGGGCAAGGCGGCCGGGGTGAACGCGTTCGCCGAGCCGCTGGCGCGGCGATACCTCTCCCTCGGTGTCCGGTTCATCCTGGTGGGGGCGGACGTGACCCTGCTGGCCCGCGGCAGCGAGGAGCTGGCCGCGCGGTACCGTGACGTTGCGGAGAAGATCGATCCTGCCCCGCCCTCGGGC
>NZ_JAMPTM010000057.1 GCF_025403375.1 Frankia gtarii | reverse complement strand
GTCCGGCTCGGGAGGGGGGCGCTGCGGGGGGCGATGGTGCTGCGCTACCCGGCGAGGCCGGCCCGCACACCGCGGCAGGGCCACGGTACGTCCGTGTCTCGCCCGGTCGGTGCTCGGCTACCCCTGCCCGGTCTGTGCCGGTTGGTGCGCGGGCGACGGGGCGCGTCGAGATTTCGGGACGCCAAGTGTTGTGACTACACGACTACGCATACACACTCTGGGTTGTGGCACACGTACTTGCGGTAGCGAACCAGAAGGGTGGCGTCGCCAAGACGACCTCCGTGTCCAGCCTCGGCGCCGCGCTGAGCGAGCTGGGTCGCCGTGTCCTGTTGGTGGATCTCGACCCACAGGCGTGCCTGACCTTCTCCCTCGGCCTGGATCCCGACACCCTCGAGCTGTCCGTGCACGATGTGCTCCTCGGCCGGCTCTCCGCGGGCATCGTGATCACAAAGACCTCCGACGGTATGGACCTCCTGCCGGCGACGATCGAGCTGGCCGGCTGTGAGGCGGTGCTGCTGTCGCGGACCGGCCGCGAGCACGCGCTACGGCTCGCCCTCGCCGAGGTGATCGACACCTACGACTTCGTGCTCATCGACTGCCCGCCGTCGCTGGGTGTGCTCACCATCAACGGGCTCACCGCCGCCGACGAGGTGATCGTGCCCCTGCAGTGCGAGACGCTGTCGCATCGCGGCGTCGGCCAGCTCCTCGACACGGTGCACGACGTGCAGCGGCTGACGAATCCGCGCCTCGGGGTCCGCGGCGTCCTGCCGACCCTGTTCGACGGGCGGACGGCGCACTGCCGGGCCGTGCTCTCCGACGTCTCCGCGCGGTACGACATCGCCGTGCTGGCACCGCCGATCGCCCGTTCCGTGCGCTTCGCGGAGGCGCCGGGCACGGGCCGGTCGATCCTGTCGACGGCGCGGCGTTCCAAGGGCGCCGAGGCCTACCGGGCGCATGCCCGGGTCATCGCCGAGGTGCACGGGGAGGCCGCGGCGCATACGGGTTCCGCCGGCGTCGCGGTCGAGCAGACCCGCATCGGATCGGCGACCACCAAGGGAGGGTCCGTCGTGACCGGGCCGCTTGAGGCCGGACCGCTCGTGACCGGGCCGCTTGAGGCCGGGCCGCTTGACGAGGCACCGCTCGGGGAGGCAGACCGCGAGGCGGCGACGCTCGAAGCGGTGGCACGCGAACCGGCTCGGGGTGAACCCGTGCCGGTCGGGGCGGACGGGGCTCGCGTGTGAGTGTGGGGGCGAGCGGACCGTCGCGGTCGCCGAGGGCGGAGCAGCGCGCCTCCGCCGGGTTCGACCGGCTGCGGCCGCGGGGCTCCCGACCACCGGTGGTGACGTCGATCCCGTCGGGCCCGTCGGTAGGGCAGGACGCGCATGGCAAGCGCGTGCTTTACAGCGGGCTGCGCCCGGCGCCCCCGCCGAACACGAGCCTGCGCGTGGAATGTTCCCGCTGCGGGCAGACGAGTCTGCTTGGCACGTGGCCGGCGCTGCGGGCCCTCACCCCCAGCGTCCACCTGCCGCTGGTGCGGCCGCGGCATCCGTCGTTGCTGCGCTGCCCGACCTGCCGGCGGGTGAGCTGGGTGCGGCTGGGACTGCACTTGCGGCCGGCGAGCTGAACAGCTCCCGCGGGGGAGCCGCCATTCCAACGCCGGGCCAGGGGGCCACGCGGGCCGGCGTTGGACGCCGATGAGCGGTGGTGCGCCGCCCCGCTCAGGCGGATTCGGCCCGCGGGGACTCGTCGTCGAGCGTGGCGATGGAGCTGATCGCGTCGCCGTCGGCCTCGGTGAGCTCCCCGGCGGTGCCGGAGCCGCGTCCGCGGTTGCCGCGGCGACGACGACGGCGGCGGACCGGCTCGTCGCCCGCCTCCGGGGACAGCGCCGAGATGACGTGCGCGGTGTCGAGGGAGTCGACGGCGTCGTCGGCGTCGTCGGAGACGATGACGTCCACATCCGGGTCCGTGGCGGCCGGGTAGGGCTGCTCGCTGCCGTCGGCGGCGATGCTCAGGCCCGTCGCGGCGACCGCGGCACCCCCGCCGCGGGTGCGGCGACGGCTACGGGTGCGGACCGGCGCCGGCGGGTTGTCCGCCACCGCCGCCTCACGCCCGGGCCGCGTCCCACGGCGCCCGCCGCGACGGGACTCGCCGAGGTCCTCGAGGTCCTCCGCGTCGAGCCCGGCGCGGGTGCGCGCGGCGTGCGGGAGGGTGCCCTTGGCATCCGTCGGGATGCCGAGCGCCTCGAACAGGTGCGGGGAGGTGGAGTACGTCTCGAGCGGGCCTTCGAACGGCAGCGCGAGCGCCTTGTTCACCAGCGTCCATCGGGGCAGGTCGTCCCAGTCGACGAAGGTGACGGCGACGCCGCTCTCGCCGGCGCGGCCGGTCCGGCCGATCCGGTGCAGGTAGACGTTCTCGTCCTCGGGGCACTGGTAGTTCACGACGTGGGTGACGCCGCTGATGTCGATGCCACGGGCGGCCACGTCGGTGGCGACGAGGACGTCGACCTTGCCGGCCCGGAACGCACGCAGCGCCTGCTCGCGCTGGCCCTGCCCGAGGTCGCCGTGCACGGCGGCGGCGGCGAAGCCGCGCTTGTCCAGGTCCTCGGCGACCTTGTCCGCGGTGCGGCGGGTGCGGACGAACACCATCGCGAGCCCGCGGCCACCCGCCTGCAGAACGCGGGCCAGCACCTCCATCTTGTCCAGCGCGTGGGCGCGGAAGACGTGCTGGTGCGTGGTCGGCACCGTGCGGGTCTCGTCCGGCTGTTCGGCGCGGACGTGCACCGGCCGCTGCATGAACCGCCGGGCCAGCGAGATGACCGGGCCGGGCATGGTGGCGGAGAACAGCATGGTCTGCCGGCCGGTCGGCAGCTGCGCCATGATGCGCTCGACGTCGGGCAGGAAGCCCAGGTCGAGCATCTCGTCGGCCTCGTCGAGCACCAGGGTGCGCACGCCAGCGAGGTCGAGCACCCGCTGCCGGGCGAGGTCGAGCAGCCGACCCGGCGTGCCGACGACGATGTCGACACCGGCGCGCAGCGCCGTGAGCTGCGGCTCGTAAGCCCGCCCGCCGTAGACGGCCAGCACCCGAACGCCGCGGCGAGTGCCGGCGCGGGTGATGTCGGACGTCACCTGGACGCACAGTTCCCGGGTGGGCACGACGATGAGGGCCTGCGGCCGACCGTCGGCACCTTCCTTCGCCGCCAGCACCGTCTGGATGACGGGGATGCCGAAGGCGAGGGTCTTACCGGTGCCGGTGCGGGCCTGGCCGATGATGTCGTTGCGAGCCAGGGCGAGCGGAAGCGTCAGCTCCTGGATGGGGAAAGCGTGCACAATGCCCGCTTCGGTCAGCGCCTCGACCGTCTCAGGGCGAACCCCGAGGTCGGCGAAGGTGGGCGCGGCCGGTGTTGCGGGCGTGTCGGTCACCGACTGGGAAGTGGGTAGATCATCTGAGGGTACTGCGGCTGTAACGGACAGCGGGACGCTCCTGGTCTTCTCTGAGCGGTGTCTACGCTGAACCCGCTCGCGGTGAGCCGCGCGGCGCCCGCGACCCGAAATCCATGTGCCCCGGCGCCATAAGTGGCTACTCTGGGTGCACAGGTGACGAGGCGACGCCTGCTACGCGACAGCCGAGGTGACATAATGACCTCTGGCTACTTCCTAGCATAGCTGGTGTGGCGGCGGGTGGGGGCTCCTTGGCCGAGGTTTGCCGACAGCGACGGCGTCGGGTGCCAGAATCGCGCCTGTGATGCAGACATCCTCCCCGCCGACAGGCGCGCCTGCGCCGAACCAGGCGGTCCCGCCGGACCAGGCGACCGTCGACCTGCTGGGCCTGCTCGCCTACGGTGAGCTCACCGCCTTCGAGCGGTTGGCCACCGATGCGCGGATGTCCCCGACTCTCGGCGACAAGATCGCCCTTGCGGCCATGGCAGCCGCGGAGTTCTCCCACTTTCAGGCCATCTGCGGGGAACTGGATCGGCTCGGTGTCGACCGGGAGCACGCGATGGCGCCGTTCATCGGCCCGCTGGCCGCGTTCCACAACTCGACCGCCCCGGCCGACTGGCTGGAGAGCCTGGTCAAGGCATACGTCGGCGACAACATTGCGGCCGACTTCTATCGTGAGATCGCCACGCGCCTACCCTCGCCGTCGCGCGAACTCGTCCTGCGTGTTCTTGACGACACCGGCCACGCCGCGTTCGCGGTCGACCGGGTGCGGGCGGCGATCGAGGCCAACCCGACGGTCGCCGGCCGCCTCGCACTGTGGGCCCGCCGGCTGGTCGGCGAGGCGCTCACCCAGGCGCAGCGGGTAGGAGTGGACCGGGACGCGCTGACCGGCCTGCTGGTCGGGGTCGGCGACCTGGACGCGCTGGCGGCCATCTTCAACCGCATCATGGCCGCGCACGGCCGCCGGATGGCGGCGCTGGGCCTGTCCGCCTGACCACGCCCGCCGGGGGCGCCGATGGAGCGGGGGCCGCCGGGCGTGCCGGGCGGACTGGCCGCACGGCACGCCGAGCTTGCGAGCAGCCCTCGATCAGGCGCCGAATCCCACGCGGCGCGGCCCGCCGGCGGCGATCTCCACATAGGCCAGGGCGGCGACGGGAACCACCACCTGCCGACCCTTCTCGTCGGTGAGGGTCAGCACGCCGTTGTCGGCCTTGACCGCCTCACCCACCAGCTCGGCGACGGTCTCCGCGGACTGGTCGCTCTCAAGCACCAGTTCCCGGCTGACCTGCCGCACGCCGATCTTGACCTCCACCCGATGACCTCCGCCTTCGTCGGACCTAATACCCGGCGGACGAGCGCCGCCGATCTTGGATCACCGCCCACACTATGGCTTCCGGGACTTCTCCACCGGGACAGGAATGGCGTGTTCGCTCCCGGCACACCCGGCGCTCACTGCTCGGGACGGGGCTCCTCGTGTTCGGGCCGAGGGCCGTGCAGGTCGTGGTGCGGGTCGTGCGGGTCGTCGTGGCGGGGGTACCCGCCGATGCCACGCCAGGCCAGCTCGACCATCGACTCGATGGCCCGCTCCTTCGCCACGGTGCCACCGCGGACCAACCACCACCGGGAGGCCGTCTCGGCGAGTCCCACCAGCCCGACGGCGAGCAGGTCCGCCTCGTCCTGGGTCAACCCGGTGTCGGCGACGATGGTCGCCGCGATGGAACGCACGCACTGGGCGAACGCGGTCTCGATGCGCTGGCGCACCGCGGGCACGCTGCGCAGGTCGGACTCCAGCACGAGCTGGTGGGCCCCGGACGGGTCGTTGACGAAGTCGAAGTACGCGCGCACCGAGCGCGCGATGCGCGCGTGGTTGTCCGTGGTGGAGGCGAGCGCCTCCTGGACGCTCGTGACGAGCTGGGTGGCATGCTCGTCGAGCAGCGCGAGGTACAGCTCCAGCTTGCCCGGAAAGTGCTGGTAGAGCACCGGCTTACTGACACCCGCCCGCTCGGCGATCTCGTCCATCGCGGCAGCGTGGTAGCCCTGGGCGACGAAGACCTCGCGGGCGGCTCCGAGGAGCTGGAAGCGGCGGGCGGTGCGGGGTAGCCGGGGAGTCCGCCCCGGGCGTGTGCCGGGCGAGGCTGGCTCGGCGGTCACCAGCGCACCTCCTGGTCGATGTGGTCACCCTACCTGCGAACACCGCTGCGGCGGGATGGGAACGCGACCACCGGGCCCGGGGCCGGCCCCCGTCGCACGGTGGGCCGGCCGGGGGGTGCTCGCATTCAGCGGTATTCGTCCTCGTCGGTCTCGACGACGATGCTCTGCTCGACGACGTCGAACTCGTTGGCCTCGCTGGCCGGCGCAGGGAGCACCGGCGGCGCGCCGGCCGGCGGCCGGACCTCCTGGGCCTGCTCGGCCGCGTCGGCGTCCGGTGCCTCCAGGGGGAGATTGGCGGCCGGCAGATCGGTGGGAACTCCCATGGGACGTCCTCCTACGCTCGTCGGTGTGGCGGCCCGCCGCGGCGGGTGCCGGCTTCGACCCGGGCCGGCTTCGACCCGAGGCCGGGTCCGGATCGCGATGTGCCCGGGATCGGGTCGTCTCACGCGGAACCGTCCGACTCGTCCGATCGGGCCATCCGTCCGGTCCCCGACGGGTCGGCGAGCAGGTCCTGGCGCATGTTCGCGACGACCGGGTCGGGCAGCACCGGTCGAGATCCGCCACATCGGGGTGTGCGGTTCGAGCGCTGTCGCCGTCACGGCTTCACCCCTTCCGGCCGGTGCCGACGGTGGCCGCTCGGCGTCGCCCGCACGGTGTCCTGCTTGCGATCCACCGGGCCCTGGTGCGCATCTGCTGATAACTTTGGGCGTTTCCCTCATCTGGCTTACTCGTGGGCGTCCAGTGGGTCACCATGGTGGGTAATCGAGGTGAGGGGCGAACATGCGTTCGGTCTGGAAGGGCGTGATCTCCTTCGGTCTGGTGTCGATCCCGGTCCGGCTCTACTCCGCGACGCAGGAGCGGGATGTCGCGTTTCACCAGGTCAGGCGCTCAGACGGGTCCCGCGTGCGGTATCGCAGAGTGGCGGAGGCCGACGGGGACGAGGTCAACTACGCCGATGTCGCCAAGGGTTTCGAGCTGCCGGACGGTCAGACCGTCGTGCTCACGGACGAGGACTTCGCGAACCTGCCGTTGTCCACCTCCCGGGCGATCGATGTGCTTGAGTTCGTCCCGCTGGAGCAGGTCGACCCGATCTACTTCGCCAAGAGCTACTACGTCGAGCCGGACCGCACCGGCGCGAAGCCCTACGTTCTGTTGCGCGACGCACTGGCCGAATCGGGCCGCGTCGCGCTGGTGAAGATAGCTCTGCGCCAGCGCGAGCAGCTCGCGACGCTCCGGGTGCGCGACGGCGTCTTCGTTCTCGAGACGATGATCTGGCCGGACGAGGTGCGCGAGCCGGATTTCCCGTTCCTTGACGAGCACGTCGAGGTGCGTCCGCAGGAGTTGGCGATGGCGGCCTCGCTGATCGACACCCTCGCCGCCGACTTCGATCCCGGTCGGTTCAGCGACGAGTACCGGACCGCGTTGCAGTCGGTGATCGATGCCAAAATCGCCGGCCGTGCGGTGGTCAGCCCGCCGGTCAGCCCGCAGAAGGAGCCGGTCGGGGACCTGATGGCCGCGCTGCGCGCGAGCATCGCCGCCGCCCGCCGGGACCACCCGGACAGTGCCGGGGCTGATGGGGCCGGTGTTGACGGGCCGCCCGCCGGGAAGGCGGTAGCCGACAAGGCCGCATCCGAGGCGGGCTCGACCAAAGCCGGTGCGACCAAGGCCGGTGGGGTGAAGGCCGGTGCGACCAAGGCCGGTGCGACCAAGGCCGGTGCGACCAAGGCCGCGCCACCAAAGGGCGCGACCGGTACGGCCACAGCCGGCAAGAGCACGGTGACGTCGAAGGCGGCGTCTACGAGGAGCGCCACGCCCACCCGGCGCTCCGCCTGAACGGGCCGGATGGGCGCGGCGAGGCCGCGTGGGGCTAGCGGCGGAAGGCGTCCTTGGTCTTCTCACCGGCGTTGCGCAGGTCGGCGACGCCGCGATCGCTCGCCCCGTCCGCCCGCAGGTCCCGGTTGTCGGTGGCCTTCCCGGCCGCCTCCTTGCCCCGTCCTCGCAGCTCGTCCACCTTGTTCCTGACCTTGTCGACGAAGGACACCGCACTCAACTCCCCACGGGGTGTGGTCACTTGGTCATCGCCGGTGTACCCGGTGAGGTCCGGGGAACACGTCGGGAGAGCGATGCGCTGCACTCACGGGAGTCGTTCAGCGCGAGGTTCGCAGGGCCGAAGCGGGAGCGGGCGCACACGGATCCGGCGCTGGATGGCTCATTCCCGACGAGGTCGCGCGCCGTTGTGGCATCGTCGAAGAACGACACCGATCGCGAGGAGCAAGAGTGTCCCTTCCGCCCCTGGTCGACCCCGCCGAGGGCCTGACCGTCGACGAGGTTCGCCGGTACTCCAGGCATCTGATCATCCCGGATGTCGCCATGGACGGCCAGAAGCGGCTGAAGAACGCCAAGGTGCTGGCCGTCGGTGCCGGCGGGCTCGGCTCACCGACCCTGATGTACCTGGCGGCCGCGGGGGTCGGAACGCTCGGCATCGTCGAGTTCGACACCGTCGACGAGTCGAACCTGCAGCGCCAGATCATCCACGGTCAGTCTGACATCGGCCGGTCGAAGGCCGAGTCGGCGCGGGATTCGGTCCGCAACATCAACCCGTACGTCAACGTGATCCTGCACGAGACCCGGCTGGACACCTCCAACGTGATGGAGATCTTCAGCCAGTACGACCTCATCGTCGACGGAACCGACAACTTCGCCACCCGGTATCTCGTCAACGACGCGGCCGTCCTGCTCGGCAAGCCGTACGTCTGGGGTTCGATCTACCGGTTCGACGGGCAGGCCAGCGTCTTCTGGGCCGACCACGGGCCGTGCTACCGCTGCCTCTACCCGGAGCCCCCGCCCCCCGGGATGGTCCCGTCCTGCGCCGAGGGCGGCGTGCTGGGCGTGCTGTGCGCGTCGATCGCCTCCATCCAGACCACCGAGGCGATCAAGCTGCTGGCCGGGATCGGCGACCCGCTGGTCGGCCGGCTGATGGTCTACGACGCCCTCGAGATGACCTACCGGTCGATCAAGGTCCGCAAGGACCCGGAGTGCCCGCTGTGCGGGAAGAACCCGTCGATCACCGAGCTGATCGACTACGAGGCGTTCTGCGGCGTCGTCTCCGAGGAGGCCCAGCTCGCCGCGGCCGGTTCGACGATCACCGCGAGCGAGCTCAAGGGCTGGTTGGACGGCGGTGAGCCGATCGAGCTGATCGACGTCCGCGAGCCCGCGGAGTGGGAGATCGTCCGGATTCCCGGCGCCCGGCTGATCCCGAAGGGCGATCTGCCGGCCCATCTGGCCGAGCTCCCCCAGGACCGGCGGGTGGTCGTCTACTGCAAGTCCGGGGTGCGCTCCGCCGAGGCGCTCGCGACGCTCAAGGGCGCCGGCTTCTCCTCGGCCGTGCACGTCCAGGGCGGCGTGACGGCCTGGGCCACCCAGGTCGACAAGTCCCTGCCGGTCTACTAAGCCGTGGGCAGGTTCGCCGCGTGGTGCCCCGGTCGGGCGTGGCTCGAGCATCGCCGGTCGCGGTGAGCCGTCCCCGTGCCCGGCGCGACGCGCCGCCGGCGAGTCTGTCCGCCGGGCTCGGTACTCGGCTCCGTCTCGGCGGCGTCGAGCCGAGCCCGCACGCGGTCGAGGTGCTCGACGCGGTTGCCCGGATCCCCCCGGGCAAGGTGATGACCTACGGCGACGTCGCCGAGTACGTCGGCGCGGGCACCGGCCGGACCGTCGGCGCGGCGCTCTCCCGCTACGCGGACGACGACCTGCCGTGGCACCGGGTCATCCGGTCGACCGGCGAGCCGAACCCGGCCGCGCCGGTCGAGGCGTTGCGCCGGCTGGCGGCCGACCGCACCCCACTGTCGGCGAACGGCGAACGGGTCGACCTCGCCGCCGCCCGCTGGGACGGCAGGCCGCCCGGCTGCTGATCAGCGGGCGGACAGGCCGCCGTCGGCGAGGTAGACGCTGCCGGTCACCAGCGACGCCCGGTCGGACAGCAGGAACACGGCCACCTCGGCCACCTCCTCGGCGGTGCCGAGCCGGTTGATCGGCGCCATCAGTGCCGCGCCGCGCTGGCGGCGCCCGTCGGCGTGCAGCAACGGTGTGTCGACGAAACCGGGTGCGACCGCGTTCACCCGGATCCGCCGCGTCGCGTACTCCAGGGCCGCGGTCTTGGTCAACCCGATCACGCCGTGCTTGGCGGCGACGTACGGCGCGGACCCGGCGAAGCCGACCGTGCCGAACACCGAGGCCATGTTGACGATCGAGCCGCCGTCGCCGCCATGCAGCATCGCCGTGATCTCGGCGCGCATGCTGTAGAAGACCCCGGACAGGTTCACGTTGAGCACCCGCTGCCAGTCCTCGGCGGGGGTGGTCCCGACCGGCTCGCGCCCGGCGGTGATGCCCGCGTTGTTCACCGCCAGATCGAGCCGCCCGAAGGTGCCGACGGCGGCCTGCACCGCCCGTTCGATCGCGTCGGGATCGGTGACGTCGGCCTCCAGCGCGATCGCCGCCCCGCCGGCGCGTTCGATCTGCGCCGCCACCTCCTTGACGCCGTCCGGGTGGAGATCCGTGACGACCACCTGGGCACCCGCGCTTGCCAGCCGGCGGGCGCAGGCGGCGCCGATGCCGGATCCCGCGCCGGTTACCAGCGCGACCTTGCCGCTGCATTCGGTCATGGCCGATCACAGTGCCACGCCCCGGCCCGGGCGTGCACGCGACCCCGTCCCTGCCGGCCCCCGCCGCGCGGGTCGGTGTGGCATGGCCGGAGCCCTCGCGGGGCTGTCGGACCCGCATGGTGTGCTGTCGGGGTGGTTGCCGCATCTGCCCCCGCCGCGCCCGCCGGCCACCGGCTGGTTCCCACCCCGGTCGCGCCGGCGCGCCCGTTCGTCGCCGACCCGGCGCAGCGCCGGGTGGTCGAGCACCCGGGCGGCCCGCTGCTGGTGCTCGCCGGCCCCGGCACGGGCAAGACGGCCACCCTGGTCGAGGCGGTCGCCGCCCGGATCGAGGCCGGGGCGGACCCGCGGTCGATCCTGGTCCTCACCTTCAGCCGCCGGGCCGCGGGCGAGCTGCGGGAGCGAATCACCGCCCGGCTCGGTCCGACCGGCACCGGCGCCGGGGGCGGCCCGGGGGTGTGGACCTTCCACGCGTGGTGCCTGGCGCTGCTGCGGGCGCATGATCGGCCGGCGCCCCACGGCGGGTTCCGGCTGCTGTCGGGCCCGGAGCGGGACAGCCGGCTGCGTGAGCTCATCGAGGGTTCGCGCGAGGACGGCCGCCCCGCCTGGCCGCCGCAACTCGCCCGCGCCCTGGGCACCCGCGGCTTCACGGAGGAGGTGCGGGCGCTGCTGGCGCGGGCTCGCGAGGTCGGCCTGGAACCCGTGGGCCTGGCCCAGCTCGCCCGGCGCACCGACCGGCCGGACTGGGCCGCCCTGGCCGAGTTCTACGAGATGTACCTCGACGTGTTCGGCTTCGAGGGCGCGCTCGACTACGCCGACCTGGTGCACCGGGCCGTCGTCGTCGCCGAGGGTGCCGAGGCGGGCGAGGCGTTGCGCGCCAGCTACCGACACGTCTTCGTCGACGAGTACCAGGACACCGACCCGGCTCAGGAACGGCTGCTGCGCGCGGTCGCGGGCGGCGGGCGCGACCTGGT
This sequence comes from Frankia gtarii, assembly GCF_025403375.1. Taxonomy (GTDB): domain Bacteria; phylum Actinomycetota; class Actinomycetes; order Frankiales; family Frankiaceae; genus Frankia; species Frankia gtarii. The sequence goes on along the minus strand of NZ_JAMPTM010000057.1, from coordinate 18,328 downwards.
CGTGTTCGGCGATCCCGACCAGTCCATCTATGCCTTCCGCGGGGCGGAGGTCGCCGGCCTGCTCGACTTCCCGCAGCGCTTTCCCGCGCCGGAGGGGCGGCGGTCGGTGAGCGGAGCTGGCGCGCCGATCGTCGCGCTGCGCACCGGCCGGCGGATGGCACCCGCCCCACTGCTGGCGAGCCGGCATGTGGCCCGGCGGATCCCGGCCGCCGGGCTCCCGGTCGGCGAGATCCGGGCGCACCGCGACCTGATCGGTCGCACCGATCGTGGGGCGGGTCTGGTGCAGGCCCGCACCTACGCGAGCGCCGGCGCGGAGGCGGAGGCGGTCGCCGACCTGCTGCGCCGCGAGCACCTGGAGAACGGCACCCCCTGGCCCGCGATGGCAGTCCTCGTCCGTACGGCTGACCGGCTCGCCCGGCTGCGCCGGGTGCTGACCGCCGCGGGCGTGCCGGTCAGCGTCGACGGCGACGACCTGCCCGTCGCGCAGGAGCCGGCCGCGGCGCTGCTGCTGCTGGCGCTGCGCTGCGCGGACGACCCCGCCGGGGCGCTCACCGCCGACGCCGCCCGTACCCTGCTCACCTCCCCGCTCGGTGGGGCGGACCCGGCGGGCCTGCGAGAGTTGGGCCGCGCGCTGCGCGCCTTCGAACGTGATGCCGGTGCAGGGCAGCCCGCCGCGTCGGCCGAGCTGGTCCGCCAGGCCGTCGCCGACCCGGACCGCTGGCTGGTGCGCGTCGCCGACGCGGTCGCCCAGCCCGTCCGCCGCGTCGGCGACCTGCTCGGCACCGCCCGCCGGGCGCTGCGGGACCCGGCCGGCTCGCCCGAGCAGGCACTGTGGGCGCTGTGGTCCGCCAGCGGCTGGCAGCCGGAGCTGCTGGCGGCCTCGGCGGCCGGCGGGGCGGCGGGGCGCGCGGCCGACCGCGACCTGGACGCGGTGGTGGCGCTGTTCGACGCCGTCGCCCGCCTCGCCCAGCGGCGCGGGCCGGGTACGGGCGCCGCCTCGCTGGTCGACGAGCTCGGCCGGCAGCAGATCGCCGGGGAGGCCATCGCGCCGGTGGGGGAGGACGCCCGCCGCCGCGGCGTGCGGCTGCTGACCGCGCACCGCGCCAAGGGCCTGGAGTGGGATGTTGTCGCCGTCTGCGGTGTCCAGGACGGAATCTGGCCGGACCTGCGGGAGCGGCATTCGCTGCTCGGCGCGGAGCAGCTCGACGCGCCCGCCCACGGCGGCCTGCGCCCGCCGCTGACCCGCCAGGACCTGCTCGCCGACGAGCGCCGGCTGTTCTACGTCGCGCTCACCCGGGCCCGGCGGCGCCTGCTGGTCACGGCCGTCAACAGCCCGGACGACGACGGCAGCCTGCCCAGCCGGCTGCTCGACGAGCTCGGGGTGGCCGTCGAGCACGTCCCCGGGCGTCCGGCCCGGCCGCTGACCCTCGTCGGCCTCGTCGCGACGCTGCGTCGGCTGGCAACCGAGCCGACGTCCAGCCCGGCCCTGCGCGCCGCGGCCCGCCGCCGCCTCGCCGCCCTCGCGGCCGCCCGCGACGACGCCCACCGTCCGCTCGCCCCGGCCGCCCATCCGGCGACCTGGTGGGGTCTGCTCGAGGTGACCGACTCCGACGTGCCGGTCGTCGCGCCGGGGGCGCCCCTGCGGCTGTCCGGCTCGTCGCTGTCCAGCATCGGCACCTGCTCGCTGCGGTGGTTCCTGGAGCACGAGGCGCACGCGGTCACCGTCGCCTCCACCGCGCAGGGCTTCGGCAAGGTGGTGCATGCCCTGGCCGACGAGGTCACCACCGGGCGCACCCCGGCGGACCTCGCAGCCCTCGACGCCCGGCTCGACACCGTCTGGCGGCATCTGGACTACGAGGCCCGCTGGCGCAGCGACCAGGAGCGGGCCGCCGCCAGGGAGGCGCTGGCCCGCTTCCTGGCCTGGCATGCCGGTGAGCGTGGGCGCCGGGTCGTCGACGCGGAGATCCGGTTCACCTGCCAGCTCCACGTCGCCGGGCGCGAGGTGATGCTGCGGGGGTTCATCGACCGGCTGGAGCTCGACGACGCCGGCCGGGTGCACGTCATCGACTTCAAGACTGGCCGCAGCGCGCCCGGTCGTGCCGAGCTAGCCACCCACCCGCAGCTCGGCAGCTACCAGCTCGCCGTGCGTGCCGGCGCCCTCAACGCGGCGCTCGCCGCCGCCGGCCCCGCCGCCGCCGGCCCCGCCGTGGCGGATCCCGTGGTGCCCGGCGGCGCCGAGCTCGTCCAGCTTCGCCGCGACGCCGGGGGCGCCGGCGCCGGGCCCCGCCTGCCCGGGGAGGCGCCCGGCCCGCCCGAGGTGCAGGCGCAGGAGGCGCTGCCCGCCGAGGGGCCCACCTGGATGGATGAGGTTCTCGGCGACGCGGTGCGCACCATCGACGCGGAGGCGTTCCGGCCGACCCCGGGTGAGCACTGCACGATGTGCACGTTCCAGACGAGCTGCCCGGCCCGCCCCGAAGGACAACAGGTGATCGATTGAGCGCGGACGGTTCCGATCCCCCGGCGGGGGGCCGGGTGGACATGGGGACCGGTGGGGCGATGTCGCGCCAGCCGTTCCTGCCCGGTTTCGGTGGTGATCCCGACGGCGACTCCGACGGCGGTGCCGCCGGTTCGCGGCTCGACCCGGCGGACCTGCGCGACCTGCTGGAAGTCCCCTACACCGACGAGCAGATCGCCGCGGCGACCGCCCCGCTGGAGCCGGGGGTGATCGTCGCCGGCGCCGGCTCCGGGAAGACCTCGGTGATGGCGGCCCGGGTGGTCTGGCTCGTCGCGACCCGCCAGGTGCGCGCCGAGCAGGTGCTGGGGCTGACCTTCACCACGAAGGCGGCCGCGGAGCTGGCCGGCCGGGTGCGCCTCGCGCTGCGCAAGGCGGGCGCCGCCGACACCGGCGGCTGGTCGGGACCGGGGACGGCCGCCGACGCCGAGGTGGACGGCGAGCCCACCGTCGCCACCTACCACGCCTTCGCCGGGCGGCTCGTGGTCGACAACGCGCTGCGCCTCGGCCTGGAACCCGACATCGCGCTGCTGTCCGGGGCGGCGCGCTACCAGCTCGCCGCGCGGGTCGCCCGCGCCTACGGCGGGACGGTGCAGGCGCTGACCCAGTCGCTGGGAGCCGTCGTCGGCGAGCTGGTCGCGCTCGACGCGGAGATGAGCGAGCACCTGATCGACCCGGCGAAGCTCGTCGCGTTCGACACCGCCTTCCTCGAGGAGGTGCTGGCCGCCCTGGACACCGCGAGTGCCCGGCGGGGCACCAAGGGCGTCCAGGAGCGGCTGCGCCGGTTCGCGGCCGCCGCGCGGGGGCGCAGTGAGCTCGCCGGGCTCGTGGCCGAGTACCGGGCCGCCCGCCGCGAACGGGACGTGCTGGACTTCGGCGACCAGGTCACCTACGCGGCCCGCCTCGCCGAGGCGTTGCCGGAGGTCGGCCGCGCCGAGCGGGCTCGGGCCGCCGTCGTCCTGCTCGACGAGTACCAGGACACCTCGGTGGCCCAGCGCCGCATGCTCACCGGCCTGTTCGGCGGCGGCCACCCGGTCACCGCCGTCGGTGACCCCTGCCAGGCGATCTACGGCTGGCGTGGGGCGTCGGTGGCGAACCTCGACCACTTCCCGACCCATTTCCCGCGCGCGGACGGCGAGCCGGCCGCCGTCTACGAGCTGTCGGTGAACCAGCGCAGCGGCGGCCGGCTACTCGACCTCGCCAACGCCATCGCGGCGCAGCTGCGGGCGCGCCACCGGGTCGTCGAGCTGCGCCCGCGGGCCGACGTCGCCGATCGCGGCGAGACGGTCGTCGCCCTGCACACCAGCTGGGCCGACGAGGTGGCCTGGATCGCCGCCCGGCTGCGCGCAGTCGTCGACGCCGGCACCGGGCCCGGTGACATCGCCGTCCTCGTCCGGGCCCGCGGGGACATCCCACCGCTGCTGACCGCGTTGCAGTCCGTCGGGCTGCCCGTCGAGGTCGTCGGGCTGACCGGGCTGCTCACCGTGCCGGAGGTCGCCGAGATCGTCGCGGTGCTGGAGGTCCTCGACGCGCCCACGGCGAACGCCGCGCTGGTCCGCCTGCTCACCGGCCCGCGGATTCGCCTCGGCGCCCGCGACCTCGCCGCGCTCGGCCGCCATGCCCGAGAGATCGTCCGCACCCCCGCGCCGATCATCGACGCCGAGCCCGACCCGCCGGGGCGTACCGATCCGCTGGCCGCGGCGGTCGCCGACGTCGACCCCGCGGACGTGGTCGCCCTCTCCGACGTCCTCGACGACCCCGGCCCGGAGATGTCCGCCGAGGGCCGCACGCGGGCGCGCCGGCTGGCCGCGGAGATCGCCGAGCTGCGCGGCCACGTCGGCGAGGGCCTGCTCGACCTGCTGCACCGTGTCGTCGCCACGATCGGGCTGGACGTGGAGCTCACCGCAACCGAGGCGGCGGTGCGCGCCCGCCGCCAGGAGAACGTCGCGGCCTTCCTCGACGTCGCCGCCGACTTCACCGACCCGGACGGGACGACCTCGCTGCACGCCTTCCTCGGTTTCCTGCGAGCCGCCCGGGAACACGAGCGCGGCCTCGACGTCACCGGTCCGTCCGGGGCGGACGCGATCGCCCTGATGACGATGCACCGTTCCAAGGGCCTGGAATGGGAGGTCGTCGCCGTACCGAACCTCAGCGAGCGGGTCTTCCCCGATGTCACCGTCCGGGACCAGTGGACGACCTCGCCCGGTGTGCTGCCCGTGCCGCTGCGGGGCGACGCCGCGGACCTGCCCGCCTTCGAGGTCTCCGACCAGAAGTCGGACCTCGACGCCTTCGCGGCCGAGGTCCGTGCCTACGCCGAGCGGGAGGAGCGCCGGCTCGCCTACGTCGCGGTGACCCGGGCGAAGTCACTGCTGTTCGCCAGCGGCCACTGGTGGGGGCCGACGCAGAAGCGCCCGCGTGGCGCGTCGGTCTTCCTGGCGGAGCTCGCCGAGCACGCCCGCGGCGGCGGCGGTGGGCGGATCGACGTCTGGGCCCCGCGGCCCGAGGAGAAGTCGAACCCGGCTCTGGCCACCCCGCGTCAGTTCGCCTGGCCGATCCCCTACGAACCGGAGCCCTTCGCCCGCCGCGTCGAGGCGGCCCGCGATGTCCTCGCCCGGCTCGAGGCGGCGCTCACCCGGCCTCTGCCCGTCGACGCCGGCGGCGGGACCGGCGGGGTCGGCGGGGTCGGGGTCGACGGTGGCATCGGCGAGGTCGGCGGTGGTGGTGGCGGCGATGGCGTCGGCGTTCCGGCGGACCCCACGGCTCCGGCCGATCCGGCCGATCCGGCCGATCCGGCCGGACTGACCGCGGTCGAGCGGGCGCTGCTCGCCGAGCTGGACCGGGAGGCGGAGCTGCTGCTCGCCGAGGAGCGGGCCGCCCGCGTCCCACAGCTCGACGTGCCGATGCCGGCGAACCTCACCGCGTCCGAGATCGTCCGGCTTCAGGCCGATCCGGCGGCGTTCGCCCGGGAGCTCGTCCGCCCGCTGCCGCGCCAGCCGGCCGCGGCGGCCCGCCGCGGCAGCCGCTTCCACGCCTGGGTGGAAGAACTGTTCGACCACCGGGCGCTGATCGACGCCGACGATCTGCCTGGCGCCCAGGACGCCGAGCTCACCGACGACGACCTGCGCTCGCTGCAGGAGGCGTTCCTGCGGACCCCGTACGGATCGCGGCGGCCCGCCGCGATCGAGGAGCCCTTCGAGCTCCCCCTCGCCGGTCGGATCGTGCGCGGCCGCATCGACGCCGTCTACGACCTCGGCCGCGGCCGCTGGGAGGTGATCGACTGGAAGACCGGCCAGACGTCCGCTGACGAGCTCCAGCTCGCCGTCTACCGGCTGGCCTGGGCTCGGCTGCGCGGCGTCGATCCGTCCGCCGTCGACGCCGCCTTCCTCTACGTCCGCACCGGCGCCGTTGTCCGCCCGCCCCTGGCCACCGAGGCGGAACTCGCCGCCCTGCTCGCGCCGCCCGCCCCGCCGGCGCCGGAAACACCCACATAGCCGCAGTCCGCCTGCCTGCCCGCGCTGCCAGCTGACACCGCCAGCCGGGACCACGAACCTCCGCCGACTGCGGTGCGGGGCGCACGGTTTCGGGAGGTGGACCGTGCAGAACGCACCGCAATCGGCCCCACTCGCCCTCAGTCCCCGGCCGGGACGACGTCGGCCACGACGCAGCTGACGTTGTCCGCGCCGCCGGTGTCGTTGGCGAGGGCGACGAGGTCGCGGACCGCCTGCTCCGGCTCGGCCGCCGAGGCCAGCACCCGGCGCAGCGCCGCCGCCGGCACCGCCCCGGAAAGCCCGTCAGAGCAGAGCAGGTAGCGGTCGCCGCGGCGCACCTCGTGCAGCCCGATGTCGGGGAAGGACGCCTGCCTGCCGTCCAGCGCGCGCAGCCGGCAAGGTCAAGCCCCGCCGTGCCAATCGCGGCGGGCCGTGCCAATCGCGGCAGGCCGGGTCAGATCGGCTGGTCGGTCAGATCGACGAGCAGGGCCCGGTGGTCGGAGATCTCCGCGCGCCGGCTCTGGACGGCGATGACGTCGCCCACCGGCCCACGGGCCAGCGCGTGGTCGAGCTGGACGCGGGGGGCGTGCGCGGGATACGTCGGGGTGACCGCCAGCCGCTGCCAGCGGGTCAGCGCCGCAGGCAGGCGTCCCGGCAGGTTGAGGTCTCCGAGCACGATCAGCGGGCCGTCGAGGTCGGCGAGGCGTCGGGACAACCGCAGCAGCTGCACAGCGTTCCATCCGGGGACGAACGACAGGTGCGTGGTCACGACGGTGAGCGGCCCGCCGGGCGCGTCGATGCGGGCGGCGATCGCGACCCGCGGCTCGTCGTCCAGCATGATCAGCCGCCCCGATCGGTTCGGGCCGCCCGGAATCGCGATGGGGGAGCGGATCGGGGCCCGGCCAAGATTGATCACCCGCCACTCGTGAACCGGTAGCAGGCTGATCAGTGCGATGCCGTATGCCGGTTCGCCGGGCGCGCGGGCGCCCTCGGCGGGCCGCCAGCCGGCCCCCGGGGTGCCGAACACGGTCGGGACGAACCGCCAGTCGCCGTCGGCGGCTCCGAGCGCCGCCGCCGCCTCGGCGGCCAGGTCGATCCCGCCGGATCGCGGCTGGTCGAGATCGACCTCCTGCAGCCCGAGCACGTCCGTGCCAAGCCCGGCGACGGCCGCGGCGAAGCGTCGCGACTCGACCCGGCCGTCGGCGAGGGACAGGCCGTGCATCACGTTGAAGGAGCCCAGCCGCACGCCTGGACCGTACCGGATCGGGCGGTCCAGGACAGCGGGGCGGCCGAGGGCGCGGGCTTGGCCGGCCGGGCCTCGCCGCCGGTCGTTCGGCCGGCTGGCCGGGGTCGTCAGCGCCTGGCCACGGCGCCCGCCGCCGAGTCCGGCCGGGCCGGCTCGGCCGACCCGTTCCCGTCGTCCGAAGCGGCTGCGGGTTCGGTGCCGGTGCCGGTGGCGCCGGCGCGCAGCACCAGTTCGAGGTCGAACCGGACGTCGGGATCCTCCAGGCACGGCCCGAACAGCTCGCGGAGCTGGTTGACCCGGTACCGGACGGTCTGCGGATGGATGTGCAGTCGCTCGGCGATCAGCCCGCGCTGTCCTCGCAGCGACAGCCAGTGCAGCAGGGTCTCGGCCAGCCGTTCCCGGGTCCGGCTCGGCAGACCGTCGAGGGGGGCGAGCAGCCGGGTCGCGAGGTCCGTCACGAGCCCTGGGTCGCGAGCGAGCACCAGCGCGCTGAGGTGCTCGTCGGTGAACAGCGGATCGGCGGCGACCGCACCGGCGAGCCGGCCGGCGCTGCGCGCGTCGCGGGCGAACCGGGCCCGGGCGGCGCTCGCCTTGGCCTGGCCCCACGGCACCGCCGGTCCTACCACCGCGGCCAGGCCCGCCAGCCGCTTCGCCAGGGCTGCCCGCGCCGGACCGCGTTCCGCCGAGCCCATGAACAGCCAGGTGTCCTGGCCCTGCACGGCCCGCGGGTAGTCCGCGGGCAGCAGGAACGGCTCGGTGCGACCGGGCGCGGGCACCGCTGGCGCGGACCCTGCCGGGACGAGACCTGCCGGGACGACGACGGACGTGGCCGGCTCGCGCCCGGCCACCGGCTGCGGTTCGGGCCGGGCCGGGATGAGGACGGCGGCCAGCCGGCGGGGCAGCCGCACGCTGGCCGCCTCGGCGACCTGTGCGACGGCGTCCGCGGGAGCACCGGTGAGCAGCATCTCGCCGATGCGGTCGAGCAGGCGTTCCCGCTCCCCGCCCGCCGCGAACTGCTCGGCGGCGTAGCCCTCGGCGGACGCCGCGGAGATGCCGTCGATGTAGGCGAACATCATCTCGGCGAGGGAGACCAGGCCCGCCGCGTCCACGCCGCCGTGGCGCACCGCCGCCTCACCGAGACGCCGCCAGGAGACGCGGGCGCCGACCCGGTAGGCGCTGAGCAGGTTGTCCAGCGACCGGCCGGAGTGGACCTCGCCCCGGCCGAGCCGGACATACACCTCGCGGCTGGCGGCGAGGTCCGGGGCACAGTGCGGGCCGGCCTCGACCACGGTGAGGAAGCGGTGCAGGGCCTCGGCGACCCCGCGGCGCACGCCGCGTCCGAACCCGCCCTCCAGCGGGCGGGCGTAGGCGGGTACCTCGCGGGCGATCGCGGCCATGATCTCCTCGCCCAGCGAGTCAACTTCCGCGGCGAGAGTCTCGGGCAGCCCGGCCGGAAACTGTCTCATGGGAACAGTTTGCCGATTGGTGGTCGTCATTTCCCGCACCCCGTCACCCGAGCTGGGCGGCTCGTGGTCGTCGATCGTCCTCAGCCGGCAGAATCGGCCCGTGGACGCTCTGACCGGCATCATCAGCGCTCTGATTACTGGCGTGATCATAGGGTTGCTGGGGCGGGCCGCCGTTCCCCGGTCCCGGCGCGCCCCGATCGGCTGCGTGATGACCATCCTGCTGGGTCTGCTGGGCGCGGCCCTCGGGCTGGTGGTGTCCGCGGCGATCGGCGGCGGCGCCCTCGTGACCCTCCTTCTGCAGGTCGCGATCGCCGCCACGCTGGTTCTTCTGGTCGCCGTGGCCGGCGCGCCCGGCCGGGCGGCGGGTTCCGCCGCGCGGCGCCGCAGCGACCCGGGTCGCTATGGCGGGGCGGCGCGGGCCGGCGGCCGACGCCGCGCGCGCGACCGCCGAGACGCGGCACGCGGGTGGTGAGCGTCGGTCGCCGGGCGGCTCGGCCGGCGACCGCCCGGCCGCGCATCGGCTCTCGGGCCGCCCGCCAGGTGCCCGGACGCGGGCCTCCGTTCGTGGGATCGCCCCGGCACCCGCGGCATACCCCGGTCCGCGTTCGTCCAGAGGAACGCCCCACCCGCCGGCGGGCGCGGCCCGCAGTGCATCGACGGGCGGCGCAAAGCCGGCCGGTGGCCTTCTTCGCCACCGGGGCCGGCCGGCGGGCAGTAGCGTGGGTAACTGTGTCCTCGCCTAGAGAACCCGGTCCGGTCGGCTCCGCCGCGGTGAGGTCGGCCCTGCCGGCATCCTCCTATCCGATCGAGCGGACTCGGCTCGACAACGGCCTGCGGGTTCTGCTCGCACCCGACCGAACGGCGCCGGTGGTGGCCGTCTCGGTGCACTACGACGTGGGCTTCAGGTCCGAGCCCGAAGGCCGCACTGGTTTCGCTCACCTGTTCGAGCATCTGATGTTCCAGGGCAGTGCGAACGTGGGGAAGGCCGAGCATCCCAAGCACGTCCAGGCCGCCGGTGGAATCTTCAACGGCTCCACGCACCCCGACTACACGGACTATTTCGAGCTGTTGCCGGCCGGGGCGCTCGAACTGGCCCTGTTCCTCGAGGCGGACCGGATGCGGGCGCCCAAGATCACCCGGCAGAACCTCGACAACCAGATCGCCGTGGTGCAGGAGGAGATCCGGGTCAACGTCCTCAACCGGCCGTACGGCGGATTTCCCTGGATCAAACTGCCACCGGTGGCGTTCGACACCTTTCCCAACGCACACAACGGATACGGGGATTTCTCCGAGTTGGAGGCGGCCAGCCTCGACGACGCGGAGGACTTCTTCGACAAGTACTACGCCCCCGGTAACGCCGTGCTCACCATCGTCGGTGACTTCGACCCCGACGAGACGCTGACGTTCGTCAACCGTTACTTCGGCGACATCCCCGCCCGCACAGTGCCGCCGCGGGCGAGCTTCGCGGAGCCGGTGCCCACGGCGGAGCGCCGGGCGGTCATCATCGACCCGCTCGCCCCCCGCGCGGCCCTCGCGGTCGGCTACCGCGTCCCCGACCCGATCGCCGACCTGCCCACCTATCTCGCCTACTACCTGCTGACCGAGGTGCTCAGCGACGGCGATGCCAGCCGCCTGGAACGGCGCCTGGTCCAGAAGGACCGCTCGGTCATCGGGGTCAGCACGTACCTGGGCACCTTCGGCGATCCGTTCGAGCAGCGCGACCCGCTGCTGCTCACCCTGGAGGCCCGCCAGTCCGAGGAGTCCAGCGCCGACGTGGTCCTCGCGGCCGTCGACGAGGAGCTCGGCCGGCTCGCGGGGGACGGCCTGGAGGATGGCGAGCTGGAGCGGGTCCAGGCCCGGGTGGCCTCCTCGCTGCTGCGCGGAGCCGACGACGCCCTCGGCCGCGGGCTGGCCATGGCCGTGCACGAGCTGCACCGCGGCCGGCCCGAGCTGGTGAACGAACTGCCGGCGGAGCTGTCCGCCGTCACTGCCGAGGCGGTCGCCGCCGCCGCCGGGCTGGTGCTGGCCGCCTGCGGCGGCAGCAGCGGAGGCGGTGGTTCCAACGGCGGTTCCGCCGCCGGAGGCGGCGCGACGTCGTCGGCGGGAAACGGTTCGTCGGCGGGGGCCAGCGACGCGGTCCTGCACGCCTCGGACAAGAAGGGCGGGACGCTGCGCGCCCTCAACGACTCCGACTGCGACTACTGGGACCCCGCCCGCACGTACTACGCGAACTGCTGGGACCAGCAGCGCTGGATCTCCCGCCAGCTCGTCACCTACGTGCCGCAGCCGGGCACGCCCAGGCTCACCGGTGACCTGGCGACCGCCGTGCCGACCTCGTCGGACCTGAAGACCTGGACGTACACGCTCAAGGACGGGATCAGGTTCTCCGACGGGACACCGATCACGTCGAAGGACATCAAGTACGCCGTCGAGCGGGTCTTCGCCACCGACGTCATCAACGGCGGCCCGACCTACCTCATCGACTACCTCGACGACCCCAACGCCCCCTACCTGGGCCCCTACAAGGACACCGACCCGAACAAGCTGGGCCTGAAGTCGGTCGACACTCCGGACGACAAGACGATCATCTTCCACCTGAACAGGCCGTTCGCGGACTGGAACTTCGTCATGGCGCTGCCGGGCGTCACCCCCGTGCCGAAGGCCCAGGACACCGGCGCCAACTACACGTTCAAGCCGGTCTCCTCCGGTCCATACAAGATCGACAAGTACACCCCGAACAAGGTCATCACCTTCGTCCGCAACCCGAACTGGGACCCGAAGACGGACACGGTGAACAAGGCGCTGCCGGACCGCATCGAAGTCACGATGGGCCTCGACCTCGACGACGTCGACAACCGGCTGCTGGCCAACAGCGCCGACTTCTACGTCGGCCAGACCGGCGTGCAGATCACCGCCCAGAACAAGATCCTCGGTGATCCGTCGCTGCGCAGGGATCGGACCACCGACGACGTCACCGGCTTCATCCGCTACCTGTCGGTGATGACACAGGTCAAGCCGTTCGACAACGTTCACTGCCGCAACGCCGTCTCCTACGCCCTCGACAAGACCGCCCAGCAGCTCGCCCGCGGCGGCCCGATCGGCGGCGGCGCGGTCGCCACGACGATGCTCACCCCACCGCTGAAGTACTACAGGTCCTTCGACCTGTTCCCGACCGCCGGTAGCAAGGGTGACGTCGCCAAGGCCAAGCAGGAGCTCACCGCCTGCGGCCAGCCGAACGGCTTCTCCACCACGCTGGCCAGCCGCAGCAACGGCAAGGAGGTCGCGCAGGCCGAGGCGGTCCAGGCGTCACTGGCGAAGATCGGCGTCAAGGTGACGATCAACAAGAGCGCCCCGTCGCAGTACTTCTCCTCGACGATCGGCATCCCGGTGAACGTCCACAAGAACGGCATCGGGCTGGCGATGGCCGCCTGGGGCCCGGACTGGCCGACGCCGTACGCGATGCTGAGCTCCATCGTCGACGGGCGCAAGATCCTCTCCGCCGGCAACAGCAACTACGCCGAACTCAACGACCCGACGGTCGACTCCGGCCTCGACGACGGCATCGCCACCACCGACGAGGCCAGGGCGCAGCAGATCTGGACCGACACCGACAAGGCGGTCGTGAAGTCCGCCGCCTACATTCCACTGGTCTACGACAAGGCGCTGAACCTGTTCAGCGACCGCACCACGAACATCTACTTCACCTCCGCGTACGGCATGGCGGACTTCGCCCAGTTCGGCGTCACCAGGTGACCGACGCCAGGTGAATGACCGGGTCCGCGTCGGCAGCGCTTCACCGCGGGTTTCCACCGGCGCGGTCCCGGTCCCGACCCACCGTTCGAGGGAGGTGACGTGGCAAGGTTCATCCTGGGTCGACTGATCGGCGGCATCGTCATTCTGTGGCTGGTCAGCGTGCTCGCGTTCGTGCTGTTCTTCGTGATTCCGAAGGCGCTGGGCAACAATCCGGCGGTGTTGTTCGCCGGGCGCAGCCCCGACCCCGCCACCATCGCCGGGGTGACGAAGAAGCTCGGCCTGGACCGGTCCTACGTCGACCAGTACTGGGATTTCCTGCGGGGCGTCTTCGTCGGCCGCCACTTCGACTCCGGTTCGGATCGAAGCTGGTGCCCCGCGCCCTGCCTGGGATATTCGTTCCGCAATGACCAGCCGGTGTGGTCGCAGATCGTCGACGCGCTGCCGGTGACGGCCTCACTGTCCTTCGGCGCGGCCGCGCTGTTCCTCGTCATCGGCGTGAGCACCGGGGTGTTCTCGGCGGTGCGCCGTGGCGGCCTGTTCGACCGGATCGCCGCCGCGGTGTCGCTGGCCGGGGTATCACTGCCGGTGTACTTCACCGGACTGCTGCTTCTGCTGCTCGTCAGCTACAAATGGCACATCATCGACAACGTCCATTACGTGAACTTCACGCACAATCCCGCGCTGTGGGCATGGAACCTGATCCCGGCCTGGCTCGTGCTGTCGCTGCTTTACACCGCCAACTACCAGCGGCTGACCCGGGCCAGCATGATTGAGACCCTGGGTGAGGACTACGTCCGGACGGCGCGGGCGAAGGGCCTGCCGGAACGCACGGTGATCGGTAAGCACGCGCTGCGCCCGGCGCTGACGCCGATCGTCACCATCTTCGGCCTGGACCTGGGGGTGCTGTTCGGCGGGGCGATCCTCACCGAGCACACGTTCGGCTTCCGCGGGCTCGGCGCCATCTCCATCGACGCGGTGAACACCCAGGACCTGCCGGTGACGATGGGGGTGACGCTGTTCGCGGCCTTCTTCATCATCCTGGCCAACGTCCTGGTCGACGTCACCTACGCGATCATCGACCCGAGAGTGCGGCCATCGTGACCGGCCCGGCCCCCACCGGCACGCCGTTTCTCCAGGTGCGCGACCTCACCGTCAGCTTCCGCACCGACGACGGCGTCGTGCACGCCGTGGACAAGCTGAGCTTCTCCGTCGAACGCGGCCGCACGCTCGGGATCGTCGGCGAGTCCGGCTCCGGCAAGAGCGTCACCAGTCTCGCGATCATGGGCCTGCACCGGCGGGGCCGACGGGTCGGCATCGACGGGGAGATCCGCCTCGACGGCGAGGACCTCGTCACCGCCGCGGCCGAGCGGGTCCGCGGGCTGCGCGGCCGACGGATGGCGATGATCTTCCAGGATCCGTTGTCGTCGATGCATCCCCAGTTCACCGTCGGCGAGCAGATCGTCGAGGCGTACCGGGTGCACAACCGGGTGAGCAGGGCCACGGCCCGCCGGCGCGCCACCGAGCTGCTCGAACTCGTCGGCATCCCCGAACCCGCCCGGCGTCTCGACGACTACCCGCACCAGTTCTCCGGTGGCATGCGGCAACGCGCCATGATTGCCATGGCGGTGTCGTGCAACCCGGAGCTGCTCATCGCCGACGAGCCGACGACCGCCCTCGACGTCACCGTTCAGGCGCAGATCCTCGACCTCATGCGCGAGCTCCAGAAGGAGTTCAACTCGGCGATCATCATCATCACCCACGATCTCGGCGTCGTCGCCGAGATCAGCGACGACATCCTGGTGATGTACGCCGGGCAGGCGATGGAACACGGCCCCGTCGAGGAGGTCTTCGCCCATGCCGAACATCCGTACACCTGGGGCCTGCTGCAGTCGATCACGCGGCTCGACCGCCAGCTCGAGACCACGCTGCGGACCATCCCCGGCAGCCCGCCGAGCCTGATCAACGTCCCGCCGGGCTGCCCGTTCCACCCCCGCTGCACCTACCGCGAGCTCGCCGGCCCCGCGGCGAGCACCGTACGCCCGCCCCTGACCGAGACCTCCCCCGGGCACCGGGTGGCCTGCCACCTGCCGGTCGAGCAGCGGCGACGACTGCTGCGCGAAGAGGTGACTCCGACCCTGTGACCGACAACCTGACCAAGGACGTGCCGTCTCCGCCAGCCGGCGAGGGCGCGGTGCCCGCCCAGGCCACCGACGCTCCGGCGACCGACGCCCCGGCGACCGGCGCGGTGCCGGCGGCGACCGGCGCGGTGCCGGCGGCGACCGCCGAGGCCGGCGGCGCGACGCGGGGCCGTCCGGCGGGCGGCGGCGACGAGCTGGTGCGCGTCACCGACCTGACGAAGCTGTTCCCGGTGCGCCGCGGCACGCTGGTGCGCCGCGGCGCCGGGGCGGTCCGCGCCGTCGACGGGGTCGGCTTCGCCATCGACCGGGGCACGACGCTCGGCCTGGTCGGCGAGTCCGGCAGCGGCAAGTCGACGACCGGTCGGCTCATCTCCCGGCTGCTCGAACCGACGTCCGGCTCGGTCGTCTTCGACGGGCGGGACATCAGCCACCTGTCCACCCGCGAGCTGCGCCCGCTGCGCCGCGACATTCAGATGATTTTCCAGGACCCGTACTCGTCGCTGAACCCCCGCCACACCATCGGCGCGATCGTCGCCGCGCCGCTACGCATCCAGAAGCAGGTGCCCCGCGGCGGCGTCCGCAACCGGGTCCGGGAACTGCTCGAACTCGTCGGCCTCAACCCCGAGCACTACAACCGCTACCCCAACGAGTTCTCCGGCGGGCAACGCCAGCGCATCGGCATCGCCCGGGCACTGGCCACCCGCCCCAAGCTCATCATCGCCGACGAGCCGGTGAGCGCCCTCGACGTGTCGATCCGCGCGCAGATCATCAACCTGCTCGACGGCCTGCGCACCGACTTCGGCCTGACCTACCTGTTCATCGCCCACGACCTGTCGATGGTGCGCCACCTCAGCGACCGCGTCGCCGTCATGTACCTCGGGCAGATCATCGAACTCGCCGACCGCACCGACCTGTTCGAGGGCGCGCTGCACCCCTACACCCACGCGCTGCTGTCCGCGGTGCCGATCCCCGACCCCACCAGCCACCGCCGCCGCGAACGCATCCGCCTGCGCGACGAGGTGCCCAGCCCGCTCGACCCGCCGCCAGCGTGCCGCTTCCACCCGCGCTGCTGGAAGGCCCAGGAGCTCTGCCGCACCGAGGCCCCGCCGCTGCTTGAGCGCACCCCCGGTCACCAGGTCGCCTGTCACTTCCCCGAAAAACGCGACGTCGTCTGACCCCTGCGGCGTGAGTCAGCCGCCGGCAAGGCCGAGCGGGGCCCGCAACACATCGATCAGCGAGTCGAGGTCCGCCTCGCCTACGGCGGCCCGGCCGACCGTGGCGGCCACATCCGCCCGCGCGGCGACCGCGACGACCTCGGGCAGCTCCTCGCGCCAGGGGACGCTCGCAACTCCCCGTCCTGGCCGCCGGTAGAAGTAGTGGCAGGTCATCAGCAGGCCGGTCACCCGTTCCACCGTGCCGTCGGCGGGCCCGACGACCTCGAAGCTGCGTCGAGCAAGCTGGCGATTGTGCACGCTCATGGACGTCGCCGCCCCGCCGAAGTGATCACGCCAGCCGTAGTGCAGGACGCCGACTCCGGTCTGAAGCGCGGCGCCCATGCACAGGCAACAGGGCTCGACATTGGTGTAGAGGACGTGCTGCTGGAACGAGCCCTGCATGGGTAGCTGGGCGAGCGCGTTGACCTCGGCGTGCGCGATCCTCGTGTTGGCGAGCTGCCCGGGAACCTGGATGTCCTCGTGACGGGTGCTGCGTGCCTGCCCGACCGGTGTGCCGGACCCGTCCAGCACGACCGCGCCGACCGGCAGGCTCCCGGCCCGATAGGCCTCCCACGCCAGGGACATCACCACACGCCAGGGGAAATCCACCCGATCAGGATGGCAGGGCCGCCGGTTCCGCGAACCGCTTCGCGCACACCGGAACCACACGCGTCCGGCCCTCAGCCCCGGCGATCGGGATGTTCCCTAGACCGCATCATGCATCCGGGCGGCCGGGTTTGGTGGCCCGCAGCGAGTACATGAGCGGCACTCGGTGATGTCCCTCGGGCGGCCGGAAGCCGTCCGGTCCGCGGACGAGCGAGTCGAACTGTGCGAACAGGGCGATGTCGTGCTCGTGCAGGAACTCGATCCGCAGCCCGGCGGCGGCGACGGCCGAGACCACGCTGCCGAGCCGGTGCTCGTACTGCACGGTGGTGTTCTCCGTCGTGGCGGCGAGCCGGTCGGCGTAGCTACCGGTGCCGGTCGAGACGAATGGGCCCTCATCGAAGTAGTCGTAGGCCACCGTGGTTCCGGTGGCCTCGTCGAGGGTGTGGGCGAACGGGTGGGATTCGGCCAGGTAGAGGAACCCGCCGGGCGTGAGCAGGCGTTCCACCACCCGGGCCCACCGGTGCAGATCCGCCAGCCAGGGCAGGGCCCCGATGCCCGTGTAGACGACGTCGAAGGTCTCGCCGGCCAGCGCCTCGTCCGCGTCGTACACGTCGGCGACGACGAACCGGGCGTCCACCCCGATCTCGACGGCGAGCGCCCGCGCCGCCTCGACCGCCGGCGCGGAGAAGTCCAGGCCCACCACGGCGGCCCCCCTCGTCGCCCACGACAGGGAATCCAGTCCGATGTGACACTGCAGGTGCACCAGCCGCTTCCCGGACACCTCGCCGACCTCGGCCACCTCGAAGGCCCGAAGCACGTCGGGACGGCGCCGAAATCCCGCGACGTCGTAGAACGCGCCGGCCAGGTGAAGCGGCACCCGCTCGTCCCAGTGCGCCCGGTTCAGCCCCGGCCCGTCCGATTCAGGGTGGCCCGATGGCCCCTGGTCCGAGACTCCCCGATCCGGGGCCGCGCGATCCGCGGTTTCCTGCCCGTGGGTCACTGCGGCCTGCGCCAGACGGAGACATGGGACGTGCTGGTCGCGGTGAAGGGCTCGCCGTTCCACCCGGCCCATCGCTCGGTGAGTTCCAGGCCGGCGAGTCGGCCCATCAGATCCAGCTCGCTCGGCCAGGCGTACCGAACATCGACCGGATAGGTGCCCACACCGCCCGGCCCGAGGGTGAGGTGGCGGCTGCGGACCCGCTGGAAGACCGGGTCATGCAGCGAGACGTTCAGGTGCGTCGTCTCCCCGTCCAGACGGTCCGCCTGCACACGCTGACCTCGGTCGTACCGGGTGACGTCCGGGACGAACGCCTCCATGACGAACAGTCCGCCCGGCTGTAGCCCAGCCGCCACGTTCGCGAAGCAGCGCACCTGCGCATCCTGATCAGCCAGCGCGAAGAAGGTGTTGAACACGACGTACACCAGCCCGAACGGCCCACCCGGGGCGGTGACCTCGGCGAAGTCGCCGAGCACGACGTCGACCTCGGACCCGCCGGGCTTGTCCCGCAGCCGGGCGACCATCCGCGGGGAGGCGTCGATGCCGACGACGGTCGTCCCCCGGGCCGCGAGCGGCAGGGCGAGGCGCCCCGTGCCGACGCCGAGTTCCAGCGCGGGCCCGGCGCCGACCCGCGTGCGCAGGAAGTCGACCGCCACGGCCACCTCGGGTTCCCTGTCCGCCGTGGAATACCACTCGTCGTACACGTCGGCGATGTGTTCGCCGTAGGCCGCCGGGTCAAGGTCGGTGTCGCCGCGAGGGACCATGGTTGTCAGGTTGGCACGCCGCCGTAACCCGCCGCATCCCATTTTTGGCGGCACGCTGGCCGCCGACCGGCGGGCCGTGGTGCATGGGGGCTCACCATCGGTCAGGCGGTGGTGGCGAGGTCGGGTGGGGGTTCGCTGTAGGGG